>VXRC01000049.1:0-302526 GCA_009838645.1 Gemmatimonadota bacterium
CGAACATGGAGATGGCGCCCTGGGTGACCGAGTCCGGGGTCACGGTTTTCTCGCCATTCCAGGCGGACACGGATTACTTCGCGGCGGACAAGACATTCATGCTGAATTTCCGCGTGGCCGATTTGGCCGCGATGATCGCGCAACTGAAGTCTGCGGATATCGAGGTCAGCCACGAGAGCGAGATGGCGGGTATCGGTCGCTTCGCCCGTATCCACGACCTCGAAGGAAACGCGATCGAGCTATGGGAACCCGCCTCGTGAGATTCGGGATTACACCGGTTGCGGACCCTGGAAGGGGCGGCCCGTGGGATTGGATCCCTTGACGATCACGCCTTTCTTCTGTCGTTGCCGCGGAAGGGGTATTCCGAGGTTTGGACCAGGGCGACGTATTCCCGAGGCGTCAGCCAGCCCCACGCCATCGCGTGGAATCCAGGCGGCTACTTGAACAACGCCATGAACCGTATTGCCGTTTACGTGGAGTAAGCACTTTCCCTCGCCACGGTTTTTGTTTCCGAATAACGCTTTATAGTATCCTAATAACCCGAAAGGGGTTGGTGAAACGCTAAGTTGTTATTGATAACGTATCATAATTGATACACTTTAGATACGATATCTGCATGTTGCGTGTAGTTTTCTATAGGACTGAAAGTAGACGTGAACCGGTCCGGGATTGGTTGGCGACTTTAACCAGAGAGGATAAGAAGGCTATAGGCGCAGATATCAAGACAGTTCAGTTTGGCTGGCCATTGGGTATGCCACTAGTACGCAGACTGTATCGTGGGGTTTGGGAAGTGAGGTCTGTGCTTCAAGGACGTAAAGCGCGAGTGCTGTTCACAGTTCAAGCCAGCTCTGTCGTTTGTTGCACGGGTCATCAAGTAAGAACGTAAGATACCCTATCAGGACCTGCAACTCGCCAAAACGCGAGCGGCTAAGCTGGGAGATTCGCCAGAATGACTTCTGTTAACAAACACGTCGGAAGCGACTACGATGACTATCTGAAGGAAGAAGGACTGACTCAAGAGGTAGAACGAGTCGCGATAAAGCGAGTGGTTGCTTATCAGGTGGGGCAATACATGTTGAATCAGGGACTGACCAAGACGGAAATGGCCCGGAGAATGCGTACGAGTCGCGCCTCACTGGATCGCCTACTGGATCCGGAAAACAGTTCGGCCACGTTGCAGACCCTCGAACGGGCGGCCCGTGCGCTGGGGAGACGTTTGCATATCGCGCTGGTCTGACCCTGATCCCTACCGACTACACGTTATCCACTGCCGGTCGAGGCAGATTCGCCCAGTGGTCCGTGGGATCAGATCCCTTGACGATCACGCCTTCCTTGTTCCAGTTGAGTTCGGCGCGGACCGAGGCGGCGCAGAATCTAAGCGTCAGGCCGCAGCGACGGCGGTCCGACGAGTTTAAGCCCGAACCATGCAGCAGCAGGTCGCTGTGCAGCGAGATCTCTCCCGCCTTGAGTTCGATGTCCACCTCGGTGCCGTACATCCCGACTTCCTTCACCGTCTGGTTGAGCACGTTGTTCTCGGCTTCTTCGCTCATGTGATAGGTCAGGTGCCCGTAGTGGTGCGATCCGGCTACGAAACGCATGCAGGCGTTGCCCGTGTCCGCGTCGTCGATGGCCAGCCAGGCGGTGACCGTCTTTGACGGCGAGAGGGGCCAGAAGCTGGCGTCCTGGTGCCAGTTTACGATCTTGCCGTCCCCGGGGAGCTTACAGAAGAAGTGGGCGCCCCATCCGACCACGTCATCCCCAAGCAGGTCGCTGATGTAGGCGACGATACGCGGCTCGTTCATGATATCGTGCACCATGCCCGATTTCAGGTGGGCAGAAATGATGGAGTAGTTGTGGTCGCCCCGCGCCATGACCTGCTCGATCATGCCGTCGAATTCGTCCCGGATGGCGCCGATTTCTTCGTTCGAGTATATCCTGAAGGGCTTCAGGTAGCCCTGTTCGTTGAAGGTATCGATCTGTGCGCCCGTCAGCACGGCCGGATGGTCGTTGCGGACCGGATGGTACCGGAGGTCGCGGGACATGCGGAACAGGTCTTCCGGGGTCGGCATCTGCTTGAAACGGGTGTCCTGCAGGGTCGTCTGCGCCATGGGACCGCTCCTTGTGGTGGCCGTCGGCCGGGATGTAAAGGCCTCAGCGCTTGTTTTTCGTTCTTAAAATGACGTTCTCGGTTTCCATTGCCCAGGTTTCGTTGTAGACCAGGGGCCGCGGCCTGCGCGGCGGATAGTCCGGCGGAGGATTCTCAGGGTCGTTCAGTTCCAGGCGGTCACGCCCCCGGGGCGCTTCGTACCAGTGCTTCTCCCGCTCCGCCGCCTCGATCTCCCTGCGGAGGATGAACTCCGCGTGATCGAAACCGGAGACGGCCGCGTCGGCCAGGAACACGCGATGCACCTCGCTGCCGTCCCAGGTGGCCAGGTCCGGAAGGACCACTGGGCCCGTGCAGACCTGGAACTCGGCGTCTTCCTCGTTAATATTGATCAGATCCACGGGAAACTCAAGGGTTACCTTTACATTACGGTCCGGTTCGAGGTAAGTGATCTTTCCATTCATGAGATCCCGGCTGATCGTCGCGTTCACGACGGCGCGCGCACTGGTCAGCGTGTCATCGGAACCGTAGTGCCTGATGTCGATATCGTGGCCCTGGAACTGCTCCTCCAGCGGGGTTCCCCCGGTTTCGGCGGGCTCGGTGCTTGGTCTCCTCGATATGGGGATGCTCAGACTCCGGCTGAAGGCCATGCGCCATTCGTCGCTGGGAATCTGGAAGAGGTTACGCCGTGCGATCGTATATTCCGTGCGGCAGGGCGCACCAAGGTACAGATCGGTCTTGTGTCCCGATTCGAGGTCTTCCACGGTACAGGCCGCCTCCAGATGGAACCGCACCTGGTAGGCCTGTCCCGGTATCCCGACGAACCCACCGGTGTACTTGTAGACCGGATCGGGTTTCCAGGGCCGGGATCTCCAGTGGAAGGAGGAGCGGTGGAAAGCGATCATGGGTGTGGATTCATTGGCGTTGGCGTACCGGGTCAACCAGACCTGAAACGGGTGTCTCGGGCATGTTCCGATCCCATGCGGCATTGTCCCATAATGACGCATTCGACCCACGCAGGCAATACAAAACTGATGCCTCGCCGGATGGTCCGCGACCGTGATTTCTGTTGCGAGCGAAGGGTGGGAACGCTACATTGAATGTACGTTTCAAGTGGTTAAAGACGAAGCGCAGACCCGGTGAATAACGGCGCGCACCCGCGATAAACAACGACGTGCAGGCCCGGTAAAAACGCCGCGCGGTTCCGGCACAAAACGGGCGCAGTCATCGTACACAACGGTCCACGGACTGGATATGACGCAGGATTCCTCACGCTCGGAGTATGAAATTGACCTGGATCGCGTAGAGTCTTTGGAATGGCTCGAATCGCTGGACTACGTACTCCAGCATTCCGGCCCGGGCAGAGTGCGCCAGCTGATCGCCCAGCTCCAGGCGCACGCCCGCGGCAAGGGCGTCCGGTTACCCTTCGCCGAGAACACGCCTTACATCAATACTATCCCTCCCGACCAGCAGCCGCCCTATCCCGGCAGCGACGAACTCGAGCACCGGATCCGCAACATCATCCGGTGGAACGCCATGGCCATGGTGGTCCGCGCCAACACGGCCGACAAGTCCCTCGGCGGCCACATCGCCACGTACGCCTCGGTCTGCAACCTCTACGAGGTGGGCTTCAACCACTTCTTCCGCGGGCCGGGCGAGGGTTATGACGGCGACCAGATCTTCTTCCAGCCGCACTCTTCGCCGGGTGTATACGCCCGGGCCTATATCGAGGGGCGGTTCAATGAGCAGCACCTGGACAACTTCCGCCGCGAGTTGCGTCCGGGCGGCGGGCTATCGTCCTACCCCCATCCCTGGCTCATGCCCGATTTCTGGATCTTCCCCACGGCCTCAATGGGCCTGAGCGCCATCATGTCCATCTACCAGGCCCGGTTCAACCGGTACCTGGAAGACCGCGGTCTCAAGCAGGGCAACGGCTGCAAGGTCTGGGCGTTTCTCGGCGACGGGGAAACCGACGAGCCCGAGGCCCTCGGCGCCATCACCCTGGCGGCGCGCGAGAAGCTCGACAACCTGATATTCGTGGTCAACTGCAACCTGCAGCGGCTGGACGGCCCGGTGCGGGGCAACGGGAAGATCATACAGGAACTCGAAGCCGCCTTCCACGGGGCCGGATGGAACGTCATCAAGGTCATCTGGGGCAGCGGATGGGATCCGTTGCTTGCCCATGACGACGAAGGGCTGCTCGTGAAGCGCATGGGCGAGATCGTCGACGGCCAGTACCAGAAGTACACCGTTTCGGACGGCAAGTACCAGCGGGACCATTTCTTCGGTGTGCATCCCAAACTCATGGAGATGTCCAGGCTGCTCACCGACGAGCACGTGCGGACCATCATCCGTGGCGGCCACGACCAGGAGAAGATCTACGCGGCGTACAAGGCGGCGGTGGAACATCCGGGCGCGCCGACCGTCATCCTGGCCAAGACGATCAAGGGATACGGCCTGGGCGAGTGGGGCGAGGGCAAGAACACGGCCCACCAGCAGAAGATGATCGACGAGGACGGACTGCGTCACCTGCGCACCGAACTGGGCATCCCCCTTTCCGACGACGAGGTCCGCGAAGCACCCTATTTCAGGCCGTCGGCGGACAGCGCCGAAATGGAGTACATCCGGGAGCGGCGGGAGAGTCTCGGTGGCTACATTCCCCGGCGCAACGTCGTGAATCCCGGCCTGCCCGCCGCGCCGCCGGACGAGGTGTTCGACGAATTCAAGGCGGGGACGGACGGACGCGAGGTCTCGACGACCATGGTGTTCACACGGATGCTGTCGCGCCTGCTGCGCGAACCCGAAATCGGCAAGCTGATCGTCCCCATCGTGCCCGACGAGGCCCGGACCTTCGGCATGGAGGCCCTGTTCCGCCAGTGCGGCATCTATTCCCATGCCGGCCAGCTCTACGAACCGGTGGACATCGACACGCTCCTCTACTACAAGGAGGCGCAGGACGGCCAGATCCTCGAGGAAGGCATCACGGAGGCGGGCTCCCTGTCCTCCTTCGTGGCCGCCGGGACGGCCTATTCGACCCACGGCGTCAATACGATCCCCTTCTTCATCTTCTATTCCATGTTCGGACTGCAGCGCGTTGGCGACCTGATCTGGGCCGCCGCGGAAATGCGAACGCGGGGCTTCCTGCTGGGCGGCACGGCGGGACGGACGACGCTGAACGGCGAGGGACTCCAGCACCAGGACGGCCAGAGCCACCTGCTGGCGGACCCGGTCCCCAACCTGCGTACCTACGATCCGGCTTACGCATACGAACTGGCGACCATCATCAAGGACGGCATACGGCGCATGTACGTCGACCAGGAAGACCTGTTCTACTACATTACCGTGCAGAACGAGAACTACGCCATGCCGTCCATGCCGGAAGGGGTGGAAGAAGGCATCCTGAAGGGCATGTACCGCCTCAGTTCGCTGAACGGAGGCTCGGCAAAGGCCCACCTGTTCGGAAGCGGTTCCATCATCAACGAATCGCTGAAGGCCCAGGAGATGCTGGCCGAAGATTTCGGCGTGGAAGCGGACGTCTGGAGCGTGACGAGCTACAAGCAGCTGCGTCGCGACGCCATGGAGACCGAGCGCTGGAACCTGCTGCACCCGTCGGAAGCGCCCAGGGTGCCGTATGTTACCGCATGTCTCGAGGATACCGGAGGCGTATACGTCATGGCCTCCGACTATGTCAGGACGCTGCCGGATACCATCGCACGCTGGGTACCGGGCCCCGTGGTCTCGCTGGGGACGGACGGTTTCGGGCGGAGCGACAGCCGGCCGGCGCTGCGGAACTTCTTCGAAATGGACGCCCGCTTCATCACCCTTGGAACCCTCAACGCCCTCGCCCGGAAAGGCGACCTCTCCCCCGAGGTCCCGGAGCGGGCCATGCGCAAGCTGGAAATCGACCCGGAAAAGGCCAACCCCCTGGACGTGTGATCAGGCGTACAGTGCGTTGCTGAAAGCACGGCGGTATTGCCGCGTGGTGGGGTGATCCTCGCCGAGCATGCCAAAAATGGCGACACAGCTCCTCCTGGCCCCGTCGTCGTCATAGGACCGGTTCTTCTCCAGCACCTCGATGAAGCGCTGCAGGGCAAGGTCGAATTCCTCCCGCCTCAGATGCTCGATCGCCTGGACATAGACGGGCCGGACCGGGGCGTCCTCGAGACGCTCGGGCGTGTCCAGGTGAAGGTAGAGTTCCGCGATGGTCCGCAGTACGACCGCCGAGTCGTGGTATTCCGTGCCCGGTTCGATGGTAAGTAAAAGCTCCAGGCTGCGGCCGGGATCATCATCCAGCCAGGTGCGCGCCAGGCAGACCGCCGCCTGCTCGTTGTCCGGCTCGGCCGCCAGGACGTCCTCCAGCATCTCGCGGGACGCATCCCGGGCGCCGGTTTCGAGCAGCCGGAGCGCCTCTTCCAGCTGCTTCGCGCGTGGACTGGGCAGGGCTTTTCTGAGCCACTGTTCGATCATGGGCTCCGGCAGCGCGCCGGTAAACTCGTCCCGGACTTCGCCGTCGACAAACATCTTCACGTTCGGAATCCCCTGTATCCCGTATTGCCGGGCGATGTCCGTGTGTGTTTCCGTGTTGACCTTCACGAGTTTCCACCGGTCCCGGTGGCGTTCGGCGAGGGATTCAATTACGGGGCCGAGCATCTTGCAGGGCCCGCACCATTCCGCCCAGAAATCGACCAGCACGGGGACCGTGTGGCTCTGTTCGACCACTTCTTTGTTGAAGTCCGAAACTTCGTAACTCATTGCCGTTCCTTACCGGTCTGCGGCGCGCGTGGTAGAGAGCCGCTGGTTGACACGTATGCTGACTGGGGTTATCTTTCTTTGCGGATCATCCGGGTGAATCAGGCTTTCAATCGTCGTCGCCGAAGAGTCTGCGGTGGAAGTCGATCACGATGTCGGCCATGTTCTCCCACGACGTGAGGGACGTGTTGAAAACCGCGTGGTACAGCGTCGGATCCGTCCAGTCGCGATGGTAGTTGTGCTGCAGGTACAGCGACCGCTGCCGGTCCTTTTCCTTGATGAGTTCGGCGGCACGGTCCCGCGCGAGGTTCATCTCGTCCATGATAACGTCGACCCGGTAATCGAATGGCGCGACGAACAGGGTGTGGAAGACGTCCTTGCGGTCCGCCAGGATGCACTGGCACCCGCGCCCAACGATGATGATGTGCTGCCTGTCGGCCAGCGAACGGATGGTATCCCGGAGGATCTGGAGGTATTCGTCCCGGTCCAGGAAGGTGTTCTTCAGGGAGGTAGGATCCTTCGTCCCCTCGTCGTCGCCCGGCACGTAGGGCCAGATGAGGGGCGGGTATTCCGGGGAAAGTGAGTAGACGGTCGATGGCGTGAACAGTTCGCCGAGAAAGCGTCGTATGGGCGATTCGCCCACTTCGTCCAGCTGCTCGACGACATCCTCCGAAACGCCCGCGGCATGGGCGGTTTCGGCGATGAGTTCCTTGTCCACGCAATCATAACCGAGGCGGTCGGCGACGATCCTCGCAACGTCCCTCCCACCGCTGCCGTATTCCCTGGCAACCGTAATGATGCTCATGATGGACTCCTTGTTGCATTCAGCCGTCGAAGGAGACGAGGTAACCGTTTGAAAGTGCCGCGCCATGCCCCGTCATGATCCGTTGGACGCGACTGCGGACTTCCTGAGTTCGAAGGGGTTCGCGGCCGCCCGCTTCGGCATGATTCTGGGTACCGGATTCGGGTCGTGCGTCCGGGCGGTCGAAAAGAAATCCGTTGTTCCCTACGGTTCCATCCCCCATTTTCCAATATCGACCGTTAAAGGCCACGAAGGCAACCTGGTCTTCGGCGCCCTGGGCGATGCATCCGTGATTTTGATGCAGGGACGGATCCACCTGTACGAGGGTTACGACGCGAGGCAGATCGCCTATCCTCTCGAGGTAATGCGCCGGTTCGACGTCGAGGTTCTGCTCGTGACCAATGCCGCCGGCGGACTGAATCCCCGGTACGAGGTGGGAGACCTCATGATCGTTCGGCAACATATCCATCCCATCGGCGGTAAACTGATGGGAGACTTGACGTCGGATACGGACGGCGAACCCTGTTACAGTGCGTCTTTGAGGGATTCGCTTCTACAGATCAGTATACAAAGAAACCAGCACGTCCAACAGGGAATTCTGGCTTGGATGCCCGGACCTTCCTTCGAGACCCGCGCCGAAATCGCCCTGCTGAAAACACTGGGTGCGGACGCGGTGACCATGTCGACCGTCCCGGAAGCACTGGCGGCCCGGCGACTCGGCATGAGGACCGTGGCCGTATCGTGCATATCCAATGTTTGGACGGGTCAAGCAGGTGAAACCGTCGACGCGGACGACGTGGTGACGACGGTTGAATCGGCGGCAGAGCGATGCTCCGAACTGTTCCGTGGCTTTTTACTCCAGATGGCAACCCGCGTTTAGGTTGGTTTTGGTACCTCAGCGTTAAGCGAGCGAACTATGGCCTGGTTTGAGAGACGACAGCGGGGACTGAGCCCGCAGAAGCGCAAGGAAATCCCGAAGGGGTTGTGGGTCAAGTGCGACAAGTGCGACGCCATGCTGTACAAGGCTGAGCTCGAACGGGACTTCAACGTATGCGCACATTGCGGGTACCATTTCAAGATCGGCCACCAGGGGTACATCTCCCTGATCATGGACCCGGACTCCTTCACGGAGACCGACACGGATCTGCGCACCGTCGACCCGCTCGAGTTCAAGGAGAAGGAAAACTACCCGGACTACATGAAGCGGTATCAGAAGCGGACCGGCATGATGGAGGCCGTGGTATCGGGCACGGGACGCATCGAGGAAAGGCTCGTTTCCCTGTCCATACACGACGGGGCCTTCCTGGCCGGGAGCATGGGTTCCGTGGTCGGCGAAAAGGTAACGCGGTCGATCCGGCGGTCCCTCGACCTGGAGATTCCGCTGCTCGTGGTCGCCACGTCGGGCGGCGCGCGCATGCAGGAAGGCATCCTATCTCTCATGCAGATGGCGAAGACTTCCCTCTGGCTGAACCGTTTATCGGAGGAGAAGATCCCCTTTGTCGTCGTGATCACGAATCCGACCATGGCCGGCGTGATGGCGAGTTATGCTTCGCTGGGAGATTTCACCCTGGCCGAGCCGGGCGCCATGATGGGTTTCGCCGGCGGAAGAGTGATCGAACAGACGATAGGTTCGAGCCTGCCGGAGGGATTTCAGACCGCGGAGTTCTTTCTGACCAAGGGGTTTGTCGACCAGGTCGTGCCCAGGACCGGGTTGCGGGAGACCCTGTCCACGATCCTGAGCTATTTCCCCGACCGGGAGAAGAAGGAAGATTCGGAATCGGAAGTGCCGTGATGCGCACGCGCACGTAGGAATGGCACCGTGAAAGGCCTGCCGCCCGGCCGTTACGATTCCAGCATGAGCTTGTTAAGCGAATCTTCCGGGACGACCGGGTAGTCCCCGCTGAAGCAGGCCGTGCAGTAGCCCACCCCGGGCTTTCCATACTCCTTGCCCGTCTTCACCATGCCTTCGATGGACAGGTAGCCCAGGCTGTCCGCCCCGAGATACTGCCGGATCTCCTCCACCCGGGTCTGCGAGGCGATGAGTTCGCCCCGGCTCTGCATGTCGATCCCGTAGTAGCAGGGATGGCGGATGGGAGGACTGCTGATCCGCACGTGCACCTCGGACGCGCCCGCGCCGCGGATCAGCCTGACCAGCTGATTGAGGGTCGTGCCCCTTACGATGGAATCGTCCACGAGGACCACGCGCCGGTTCCGCAGCACGCCCTGGACCGGATTGTACTTCAGTCTCACCGTGAATTCGCGCATCGACTGGTCCGGATCGATGAAGGACCGCCCCACGTAGTGGTTCCGTATCAGGCCGATTTCGAACCGGATTCCCGATTGCTCCGAGTAGCCCAGCGCGGCGGTCGTGGCCGAATCCGGCACGGCGATGACGATATCGGCGTCCACCGGGTGTTCTTCCGCCAGCTGGCGGCCGAACCTTCGGCGGAACTTGTCGCTGTTTTCTCCGAATACCTTGCTGTCGGGCCGGGCGAAATAGATGTACTCGAAGATGCAGGCGGCCGGTTTCGCCTCTTCGAAGGGGAAGAAGGACCGCATGCCCTGTTCGTCGATGACGACCATCTCGCCGGGTTTCACTTCACGGACGTATTCCGCTTTCATGATGTCGAAGGCGCAGGTTTCCGACGCGAGCACGTGGGCATCGCCCAGGCGTCCCAGGCACAGGGGCCTGAAACCGCGGGGATCCCGGACGCCGATCAGCTGCGAATCGGACAGGAACACGATGGAATAGGCGCCTTCGACCTGGCGCAGGGCGTCGGCGATCATGCCGGGCAGGTCGGGTTCGTTCGATCGCGCGATGAGGTGGAGAACGACCTCGCTGTCCGACGAGGTGCGGAAGATGGAACCGGTCTCTTCCATCGACAGGTGCAGCGCGCCCGTGTTGGTGAAATTGCCGTTGTGGGCGGTGGCCAACTGTCCGCGCTTGAAGTTGACCATGAAGGGCTGCGCGTTGTCGACGTTGGACGTGCCGGTGGTGGAATACCGGTTGTGGCCGATGGCCATATGGCCGTCGAGATCGTTCACCCGCTCGCCATGGTCGTAGGCTTCGCTGACCAGGCCCATGGCCCGGTGGGATGCGATGTGATGGCCGTCTGAGACCGCCATACCGGAGCTTTCCTGACCGCGGTGCTGGAGGGCATACAAACCCAGAAAAGTCAGCCGGGCGGCTGCGGGGTCGCCATAAACGCCGAAGACACCGCACTCCTCGCGAATTTCATCGTCTTCCCACATGGCCTTGCCCCGATTGTATGTGGATGAAGCCCACCGACATTATACGCGCCGAAGCTGGAAATGTCCACCGCATTTTTGCACAAATGAAGCACTTCGCAAAGGGGCCATTTCCGTTGACACTCCGGGGGCCGCCGCCTACATTGCACGAGGCTTTAAATCTTTGTTTCGACCCATATTTAAAGGAGAATCGATCCGTGGAACGAACGCTTGTTCTCATCAAGCCGGATGCCGTGCAGCGCGGAATGATCGGCCTCATCGCCGGCCGTTTCGAAAGCAAGGGACTCAAGGTCGCCGGTCTCAAGATGATGCAGCTGACCGACGGGATCCTGGACGAACACTACGCACACCTGTCCGACAAGCCCTTCTTCCCCCGAATCAAGTCCTTCATGCAGGAAACGCCGGTCGTGGCGCTGTGCCTGGAAGGCGTCGACGCCGTGGACGTCGTGCGGGGCCTGTGCGGCGTGACCAACGCCAGGCAGGCCGCCCCCGGGACGATACGCGGCGATCTCGGCATGAGCGTACAGTGCAACCTGGTGCACGCTTCCGATTCCCTGGAAACGGCGCGGGACGAAGTGCCCCGCTTTTTTTCAGACGATGAACTGTTTAACTACGCGAAGGCGGAAGACGCCGTCGTCTACGCCAGCGACGAACGTTAGGCGCCTTTACTCCGGTCAGGCATGGACATACTCACCGGTACCATCGAGCGCATCACCTACCAGAGCGAGGAGACCGGCTACACGGTCGCGCGGCTGCGCGCCGAACCGGACGCCTGCAGAACCACCGAAAACCTGGCGCGCGCGGCCACGCGGGACGGCCTGCTGACCGTAACGGGCGAACTGGCGAAGATCGCGCCGGGCGAGCGCGTCGAAGTCTCCGGATTCTGGGTAACCCACAAGCAGTACGGCAAGCAGTTCAAGATCGTCGAATCTAAATCGATCCAACCGACGACCACGGACGGGATTCGAAAGTACCTGGGATCGGGCCTCATCAAGGGACTGGGCCCGGCCAAGGCCGCCATGATCGTCGATCACTTCGGCGAGGACACCCTCGCGGTGATCGAGAATACGCCCGGCCGGCTGTCCGAGGTGAAGGGCATCGCGAAGAAGACCATCGACGTCATCCGATCCAGCTGGGAGGAACAGAAGCACATCCAGGAGGTCATGCAGTTCCTGCTCGGTCACGACGTGAGCATGGCCTACGCGGTGAAGATCTACAAGGCCTACGGCAACGAGGCCATCCGGCAGGTCACGGAGAATCCGTACCGCCTGTCCACGGACATCTGGGGCATCGGTTTCAAGACCGCCGACAAGATCGCCATGAACCTGGGGGTGGATCCCGGCGCTCCCGCCCGGGTCGAGGCCGGCATCCGGTACGTCCTTGAGGCGCAGGCCGACGACGGTCACGTATTCGTGCCCCTGGAAACCCTAACCGAAGAAAGCGCCGCCGTGCTCGAGGTCGACGCCGAAGCCATTCCGGCCGGTATCGGAGCCCTGGTCCGGGCCGAGGTCGTCCTTCGCAACGAAGACCGTGTCTATCTCCAGCCCCTTTACTACGCCGAGCAGGGCATCGCGCGGCACATCGCACGCCTGGTCGACCATCCCCGCACGCCGCCGCCCCCCGAACGAATCGACGAACACATCCTGCACATCGAGAGGGAACGCGGCATCGTCTTCAACGCGGAACAGCGCGAGGCGATACACACCTCGGCATCCCGGAGCGTCCTGGCGGTTACCGGCGGTCCGGGGACCGGCAAGACCACCTGCGTGCAGGGCATCGTCTACCTGTTCAACCGCGTGGGAGCGAAGGTGCTGCTGGCCGCGCCGACGGGCCGCGCCGCGAAGCGGCTGTCCGAGGTGACCGGCGCCGAGGCGAAGACGATCCACCGGCTGCTCGAGTTCAACCCGGGGCTCATGGAGTTCGGCCGCGACCAGGACAACCGGCTGGAAGCCGACCTGGTCATCCTCGACGAGTCCTCCATGGTGGATACGGTCCTGATGAACGCCGTGCTGCGGGCCGTGAAGACCTCGGCCCGCTTCATCATGGTGGGCGATGTCGACCAGTTGCCTTCCGTGGGAGCGGGCAACGTCCTCCGGGACATGATCGACGCCGGCCGTCTCCCGGTGGTCCGCCTGACCGAGATCTTCCGCCAGGCCCGGGAAAGCAGCATCGTGATGAACGCCCACCGGGTGAACCGGGGCGAAATGCCGGACACGAAGAACAGGAACCAGGGTGATTTCTTCTTCATCAACGAACCCGATCCTTCCGCCGGCGCGGAACAGATCACCGAGCTGTTGACGGACCGCCTACCGCGCAAGTATGGACTCGATCCCTTCAACGACATCCAGGTGCTCACCCCCATGTACCGCGGCGACATCGGCGTGGACCAGCTCAACCAGAAGCTCCAGCAGGTGCTGAACCCGTCGGGCGCCTCGTTGAAGCGGGGCGACCGGGAACTGCGCGTGGGCGACAAGGTGCTGCAGACGCGGAACAATTACGGGAAAATGACCTTCAACGGCGATATCGGACGCATCACGCACATCGATCCGGACGACCAGGCCGTGGACATCTCATTCCAGGAATCCGTCCGATACGACTACGGCGAACTGGACGAACTGGTCCTGGCCTATGCCATCAGCGTACACAAGAGCCAGGGTTCCGAGTACCCCGCCATCATCCTGCCGCTCTACAGCACCCACTACATCATGCTGCAGCGGAACCTGCTGTATACCGCACTGACCCGGGCCAGGGCGCTGGCCGTCCTCGTCGGCACGCCCAAGGCCCTCGCCATCGCGGTGAAGAACAACCGGGTCGTCGAGCGTTATACGGGGCTGCGGGATGCGCTGGGCGAATTGATCGGCGACCGGACGGGAAGCCTACCGGGTTTTCAAGGCCTTTCGCCGTGAGGTTCGGCCACGAAATACAACTTGACAGGTGTAGGAGGCGTCCTATCTTGTCAGACTTGTTATCCGAGCATGCGGTAACTGGTGTATCCCCCACAATCAGCGTCGATGTGAATACATTGTATCTACTTGGCGTACAATATGTTGCGTGATTTAACGGCAGTACCGCTTCAGGAGGCCCGCGTTGTCCGTCCGTGAAGAGGAACAGAGGGAAGACAGTCCGGAGCAGTACCAGAATCCGGATACCGCTTTGTTCGGCGAAGCGGACGAACCCTACCTGCCGGGATTCAACCTGAAGACGATCTGGGCCTGCCTGTTCGTCGGGTTCATCATGCTGCCGGGATCGATCTACCTCAGCCTGGTGACGGGCGGGCAGACCGGCGCGGCGGACTGGGTCACCGTCATCCTGTTCCTCGAGATCGCTAAGCGGTCCCTCGTCAAGATGACCCGGCAGGAAATCATGATCCTGTACTGGGCCGCGGCCGGGCTGGCCGCCGCGGGGAACGCCATGAACACGGGCATCACCGGCGGTCCCTTCGCCCATCTGATCTGGGAGCAGTACTACAAGCAGTCCCCGGAAGCCACGGGCATCGCCACGCTGATCCCCACCTGGGTCGTTCCGACGCTCGATTCCACCGCGATGGCAAGCCGGACCTTCTTCCACATGGACTGGTTCGTCCCCGTCCTCGTCCTCACCGCGGTGACGCTACTCTTTGCCGTCAATTCCTACTCGATGGGGTACATCCTCTTCCGGGTCACCAACGACGTGGAACGGCTGACCTTCCCCCTGGCGCGGGTGCACGCGGGCGGGGCCACGGCGCTGGCCGAGACGTCCCAGAACCGGGAGGGCTGGCGATGGCGGGCGTTCAGCATCGGATCCGTGATCGGCGTATCGTGGGGACTCCTGTACGTGATGATTCCCATCCTGTCCAGCACCTTCCTGGTCACGCCCATCACCATATTGCCCATTCCCTTCATCGATTTCACCACCAGTCTCCGAGAAGTGCTGCCAGCGACTATGGTGGGCATCGGCACCGATCTCGGCACGCTCCTTGCCGGGTTCGTCCTGCCCTACTGGGTCGTGATCGGTACATTCGTGTCGTCGGCTGCAATCGCGCTGGTCGCCAATCCGCTCCTCTACCACAACGGCATCCTGACCACCTGGGAGCCCGGGATGTCGCTCATCCCAACGCAGATATCCAACAACATCGATTTCTGGCTCAGCTTCACCATCGGCGCCTCCCTCGTCATCGGCATCGTGGGTTTCACTGCGACCATCCGGGCCATTCTGAAATCCAACCGGGAGCGGCGGGAAGATCCCAACCGTGAAACGCAGGTGCAGCCGACGCCGAAGGGCCGGGGCGACCTGCCGATCTGGCTAGTATTCATCTTCTGGTTCGTCAGCACGACGGGCTTCGTGGTCATCCTCTACATCCTGATCCCCGATTTTCCGTGGTGGATCAGCGTCATCTTCGGATTCCTCTGGTCGCCGGTGTTTTCCTACATCGGGGCCCGGATGATCGGCATCACGGGTTCACCCTACGGCACCTCCTTCCCCTTCGTCAAGGAAGCTTCGTTCCTGCTGTCCGGTTACCGGGGCGTCGACGTGTGGTTCGCGCCGATACCGATCTTCGAGCACGGGAAGGTGGCCGAGACTTTCAAGCAGCTCGACCTCACCAAGACTACCTTCGGCAGCGTGGTCAAGCTGACCGCGGTGACCACCATCCTGATGTTCGTCTGCAGTTTCATCTTCTACTCGCTCGTATGGAAGCTCAACCCGATCCCCTCCTCGGCCTATCCCTACGTGCAGAAGATGTGGCCCCTGAACGCGGCCATGCGGACCATCTGGGTGAAGTCCACCCTGCCCGGCGGCATCACGTTCATCTTCGATATCATCAAGATCGAGTACATCATCGCCGGCCTGGGCATCACGGGAGGGCTCTTCGGCCTGATCACGCTGGTGGGCGGCTCGCCCCTCTTCTTCTACGGCCTGGTCGGCGGCATGGCCATGCCGCTCTGGCAGACCCTGCCCACCTTCTTCGGCGCGATCCTGGGGCGCTACTACTTCACCAAGCGCTTCGGCGAAGAGAAATGGATGTCCTACGTGCCCATTGTGCTGGCCGGCTACGGGGCCGGCATTGGACTCATAGGCATGATCGCCATCGCCATCGCGCTGATCTCCAAGGCGATTTCGCAGATCGTGTATTGAGGTATCCGGTACAGGTCGAGGCAGGTAACAGCAGATTCCGATGTTCTGGCCGGTTGGCGCCTAGTGGTAGGCCCGCAGCGGCTCCACCGCGTCGGCCACGCGGTCGGCGATGTCCCGCGGCACCCTAGGATTGAAGGGGCCGCCCTCGCCCGCCTCAACGTCCTCCCAGCCCCCGATGATCATCGCTTCCACCACCGCCGAGTAGTTGTACTGCCGGCCGTTCATGAACCGCAGGTGCTCGAGGTCTGCAATGAGGGCTTCTACATCGGCCGAGGCCGCGTAGTCGTCCCGGCGCTGGGCGTTGTTGATCTCGTCGGCCGAGCGGGCGGCGACGATGGCCGTGCCCGAGGTGTGCCCCCGGGCGCCCAGTTCGGCAGCCCGGGTGCTCCGGTCTCCGATCCCCCACATGACGATGCCGTCGTCGCCGATGCCTTCGATGAGCGGGGCGACTTCTTCTTCGCTCGTACCCACCTTGACGCCGACCATGTGCGGAGAGTCCTTGACCAGCCGGATGATCGGGTTCACGTAGTCCGCGGACCGCATGTACAGCAGGAAGCGGGTGCCGCAATCCGTTCCGAGCCGCTCGGCGAAGGCCATGTAGTCGACGTAGACCGCCTCGTGGTCGGCCACGCCGGTGAGCGGCATGATGAGGTAGATGTCCGGCGGACGGGGAAGGGCCGACTGCCTGCGAACGAGCTCCTCGGCCTGGGAAAGGGGATTCGGCACGATGCCGGACATCAGGAACCCGCCTTCTCCCATCTCATCCCCGGTCGCCTCGATGACCCGCATCTGGTCCTCGAAGGAGAAATGATGGATCAGGCTCGTGCCCGCGATCCCGATCACGCGCTTCCGGTTGCCGTCGAGATGGTTGTTCTCCATCAGGTACCGGATGTTTCTTCGGTGACCGCATAAGTCGATAGCGCCGCCGCGGAAGGGTACGATGGGAATCGCGGTGACGGAATCGAGCGTGTCGTACAGGGCTTCGGATTGCATGGATCAGGTTCCTTTCGTTTTGTGGTGGTGGATCCAGCGGCCGAGGATTCAGCGGTCGTGACGCCAGCCGGCCGTGTAATCTGCAGTCGTGGAACTGGTGTGTAGAGATCCTGTGGCCGCGCAACGCGTGGTCGTGGATCAGGCCGCCGCCGGGTCGACGCGGTTATCTTCCACGACGCCGGGTTCAAGGCACAGGCCGAGGCCCGGGCGCCCGGGGACATCGATCCGGCCGTCTACAACCCGCTCCGCGGGCGAAACGAGCCCTTCGCGCCAGGGCACCTGTCCCCAGGCGTATTCGAGGATGAGGAATCCCGGATGGGAGGCCATGATCTGTACGTGGGCCGCAACCGTAACCGGACCGAAGGGGCCGTGCGGCGCAGTCAACTGCCCCCTGCTTTCGGCGATGGAAGCGATTTTCTTGAGTTCGCCGATGCCGCCCGCGATGGTGACGTCGGGCATGAGGACATCCATGGCTTCGGCATCGAAGAGGGGCCAGCATCCCTCGATGAGCATGGCCCGTTCCCCGCCGGCGATACGCCACCCGGTTTCCTTTCTGATCTGCCGGTAGCCTTCCAGGTCCCGTTCTCCCACCGGCTCCTCAAGCCAGTACAGTTCGACCCCGCGCAGTCCATCCACGATCCGCCGGGTTTCCTCCAGCGTGAAACGGCCGTAGCAGTCGAGGAGCAGGTCGATATCCGGCCCGATGGCCTCACGCACGGCGTGCACGCACTCCAGTCCGTGGTCGATCAGCTTGTTGCCTGCGACGAATCGGCCGTCGAAGGGCGCGATTTTCACCGCGGTGTGTCCGTCCGCGACGGCGCCCGTGGCCTGTCGGACGAAGTCTTCCGGCGTGCCCTCCAGCGCGGCACGCGTGACGTTGGCGTAAACGGGGATGCTGTCGCGGCACTTGCCCCCGAGCAGGGTGTGTACCGGGACGTCCAGTGACTTCCCGAGAATATCCCAAAGGCCCTGTTCGAATGCGCACAGGGCGTGCACGGCGGGCCGGTCCTCTGGAGGGGGCTTCAGGCTCGCGGTCAGTTGTTCGATCCGTCGGGGGTCCTTCCCGACGACCTCGCGTTCGATTTCCCGCAGCGCGGCCAGGACCGCTTGCCTCGGCGCCGAGGGATTGAGCTCACCTAATCCGTCCACGCCATCGTCGGTCCGGACGTGTACGAACACCCAGTGGTGCTGTCCGTTCACGTCCACTGCGTCGAGATCGATGCCGGTTATGCGCATAGCGCGTGCCTTACGGTTTTTCCGGGGATTCGAGGCGGTCCGCCGCTAACCGTCGATACCCGCCGCGACCCGCCGCGACCCGCTGCGGCCCGCTGCTACCCCATGAGCACCAGATGATAACCGGTCTCAGGGGCTGTACACGGTGGACTGGTTGTACGGAATGATGAGGGGTTCCGGACCGCCTTCCGGCAGATGGGAAGCCCATTCTTGCGGATCGTAGTCCCGCGCGACGAAACAGGCGTAATGGGCGGGCACGGCGGTCTTCAGACCGAGGGAGACCGCGATGCGGGCTGATCCTGCGAAGAAGGGGAATTCGCCCTCGTCCGGATGATTGGTCAGAAACCCGATCTGCGGCCGCAGGTCCCGTACCGGTGCGAGCAAGGATTCGTGGTCGGCGAAGGTATTAACCGGGTCGCCCGAGACATATACACGGACCGGTCCGATTTCGACGACGTAACCCAGGTGCTGCACGTCGGGCGGCGCGATGTCGTCTTCGGGAAGGCCTTCCGGCGGCTTGGCCCACACCGTGTGCGCCTTTGCACGGCCCATTTCGGCGGTGTCACCGGCCGTGACGACCGTCATGTTCCCGGCGTCAAGGCCCGCTTCCTTCAGCGCGTCTATGCTCTCGACCGGTCCCACGTAGCGGACCTGCGGACAGGCGGCCGCCAGGCGTTCCAGGGATTCGAGGCAGGTGTGATCGCCGTGGTTGTGGGTCAGGAGCACGAAGTCGGTAATCAGGGTCCCTTCGTCCAGGGGCGGCCGGGCATGGACGAAGCGGTCCGCGGGTCGTTCACGGGGGTAATAGGGATCGACCTGGATCACCGTGCCGTCCGGATGCTTCAGTCCGAAAGAGCTTTGTCCGAACCAGTGTATGCCTACGCTTCCGGCGGGTACTTGCAGGTCTTCGAAGGGGTGCATGCGGGAGGTCCTTTCTGCGCACAACCGCTCAAAATGTACTTTCATCATGGGCTTGCAGACACCGGAAAACTTAGTGTTTCGGCATGGTCGTGTCAAGCGGGGCAGGATGGTCCGGGCCGTACCGCACGCGCTCCGCGATACGTTACGATACGTCTGGATTTCGAGTCGCCCGCCCTGCCCTGATTTGCCTTGCTCCGACCTGGTGGGTCCTGTAGACTGAACGGACCATGCTGCTATCCCGATTGTTCAAGAAAATCGAGTCGGTTGTCGTCCCCGTTTCATCACAGGAACGGATGATCGAAGAGCAGATCCGTGGACGCGGTCTCGACGACCCCCGGGTGATCGAGGCCATGCTCGCCGTACCGAGGCACCGGTTCATTCCCGAAGCGTACCGGTCGCACGCCTACGAAGACTGCGCCGTGTCGCTCGACCTGGGACAGACCGTGTCCCAGCCCTACATCGTGGGGCTCATGACCCGACTGCTCGATGTGAGTACATCGGACCGGATCCTCGAAATCGGCACGGGATCGGGCTACCAGACGGCGATCCTGGCCCGGATCGCGCGGTCCGTATTCACGGTGGAACGGTTGTCCGTCCTCGGCCGGCGTGCCCGGGAGACCCTGGAGTCCCTGGGTTACGACAACATCCATTACCGGATCGGTGACGGCTACGAGGGGTGGCCCGAGCATGCGCCCTTCGACGGGATCATGGTGACGGCTGCGCCCGGTGAGCTCCCCGACACGCTGTTTCGACAGTTGAAGGACAGGGGGAAAATGGTCATCCCAATCGGCGAAGAGCTTTATTCCGTGACGCGGTCGGGTGATGAGGCGGTCAAGCTACACCACGGCGGCGTGCGGTTCGTGCCCATGGTGGAGGATGGGGGGTAGTTTTGTTTCAGCAACAGACAGATCGGCTTCAATGTCCACGATTTGTATAGTTGGGCTGACTCCAGCAGGCTACCAGCATACTCCAAAGACACAATCAAACAGGCTCCGGTTCGAACACGAATTCCGGCACTACTACCTCCCATGTGTCGCACTTCATGACTTCACGGAAATTGGGATCAGATGCCTCGCGGCTCCAGGACACGATCGCAAATACAGACGCAGAACAGCACGCTGCCCCGCCTGGGGGCTCGAACGTCCTGGCAAGACGCCCAACCACCATTCCTTCCTGGTCGAGAAGTTCCCAGGTTCCTTGCTCGGTGATCCTCGTTGTAAGTGGATCGCCGTGCGACAGGGCGGAGATTGCACGGTGCACTGAGTGGTTAGGTTGGAATCGTCCTACAAACCCCAGGTTTATTTCACGTAGACTGGGTCGCCGGTATTGACGTGCGAGTTCACGGGTAGGATTCTGTGCACCGTCCTGTGATCGGTAAAGTATCGATCCATTGTTCGGAAAGTAAAAAGGCAGTGAACGCAAATCTTCGGTGTATACTGGGGATTCCGGTTCCTGAACGAGATTTCGTTGCCCGGGATGACCCACTGAGGAAGGTCCTTGAAAACGCACGGTTGCAAGGGTCTGTTTGGCACGGGTCATGGACACATAAAAGAGTCTGCGAGGTGCATCTCGATCTTCATCTCTACCGACTTTGTCCCAACCTCCGTCAAGCACCACTACGTGTTCAAACTCCAGACCTTTTGCACGGTGTGCCGTAAGCAGTAAAAGCCCATGTTGTCGCCGGCGGGCATCACGTCCCCATTCCGCCAGCCACTCCATGAAATGATCCAAAGGCACTTCCCCAACGCCTGATTCCAACTCGAAATCATCCAGCGCTGATTGCATCAAATCCTTCCAAGGTCCCGTGGGCACGGTCTCCAAGCAGTAATAAAGGTCTGTATTATTCACCGCCCGGATTTCTCGGTGACGCAGCTGGTCGGTAAACATTCGTGTCTCGCGCAGGTGCCAGAAACTCGGGATTTCCTCATTTCCTAAATGCACCGGGATTCCTGAGACCTCGCTGAGCGCCCTAACGGGATCCAGGTATTTCCACTCGCGAGCGATTACCGCACATTCGGACCAATTCCAGTCTGGAGAGAGCGATTCAAGACGCTTCAGTTCTTTGATAGCGACTTGGGCTTGTGATATCGGATCGCGTCTGGCATGCAGAATCTGAACCCGGCCTTTAGAGACCGGATCGAGTGAACCCCACTTTCCGCCTTCGGGGTTTTTTGCACGGGCACGGTCAATACGGATAGGATGTTGCGACTTCAGCCTGTTACGGGCTGAATCGATAATGGTATTTGCTGTAGTAATGATATGGCCGGTGGAACGATAGTTTTCGACAAGAAACATCGGTTTGGGACCGTAATCCTCCTCGAATCGACGGATGAATTCCACAGAAGCGCCGTTGAAGGTATAAATGTTCTGATCATCGTCACCGACGGCAAAGAGGGTGAGTTTGCGGTCCTCATCCTCAAGGGTTCGTCCTGCTAATGCCGATATCAACTCGTATTGATCTTCGCCTATGTCTTGATACTCATCTACCAGAATCCATCGGAAACCCGCGAGAAGACGGTCTCGTTGATCGTCCGCTTCTTCCTCTTCAAGACCCTCCCCATGCAGCAAAGCAACCGCCTGGCGCAGAACTTTCCGGAATTCGGCATCGTCGAGCGTCTTCCTTTCTCGCTCCCGAAAGCTGACGCCTACGATTCGCATGGCGAGCGCATGACAGGTTAACACAGTAATCCCGCGAGCGTCGTCACCAATCAGTTCCTTCAAGCGTCGACGTATATCAATGGCAGCGTGTCGATTATACGCCAAAGCAAGAATCCCTCGTGGATTCTCACGTCTCACACGTACGAGGTAGGCGATGCGATGCACAAGTACGCGTGTCTTACCCGATCCGGGACCGGCAAGAACCAGCATATTCATCTGTTCGTGGTCATCTGCGACGATTCTTTGCTGGATCGGGTTTTTCAAGCTTTCGACGATGGCCCGCCACGATTCCGGCGTGGTCTCCCGGGCAGTTTCTTTTTCGCGATCGGGCAACCACCGCTTTATGAAATCCTCTTGTTTCAGACTGAAGTAGTCCATGGCAAGTCGCAGTGCATCGGCAATGTCCTCAAGTCCGCGCTGCGCGAATTCAGCCATCACATGGATCTGACGTACCTGTCCCTTGTAGTGCTGATCGAGCGGTTCAAAGTCTACTTTGGCAAAACCCCTTCTGTCTTCTGCCAGTTTGATTGTCATAGCGGGACGGAATACCGCGAGGCCCTTGTGTAGGCGAATGACTTCCTGCTCATGCATCCAGAGGAGCGCGCGGTCCAGGAGCTTCTCCGGCTTTTTACTTTCAAGAAAAAGGTCGGACGTAATAGCGGCCAATAGCTTGCCCAGCGTAGTTTCGACGAGTAGATCAGTGCCTTGTCTGCCGGGTGGAAGACCAGAAAGCAGACTATCCAGGAGACTCTTTGCCCCATTTCTCCTTCGTGATGCAAGCTCCTCCAAGTCCGACCAGGAGCGTCTTAACGTTACCTGCACGGTATCCATGTTCGTACGTCTTACCCCGAGGCTTCCAGCGTCGCCGCCTTCGCCGCGCCCGTCAAAGGCGATACTGCGTAGTATGCGCCAGATAAGTTCAGGTAGCGGGTTTTCAACATCTTTGGCTCTAAGTAAATCTGATGCAACACGCAAATGTAGCGGCCATCTTTCTCCGACACTGATATCTGGAGCTATTTCACGCATCAGTGAAATCAGATTGGTTTCCAACTCGGCAGCCTCATTGAACCGTTTCTGCGATGATCTGACTACACCTGAGTGAACAAAGGCTGTGAGTGCCGTATCGTTGCTTGCTATGCCTACCCGTTCCAAATCGTACATTGCACCTCGAACGGCTTCGGCACTCAATCCGGAGATACCCATGAGTTCGTCGGTAGATATGCCATCATCCGGATCCGCATCAATCAGTGTTTCGGCGATGCTGAGCAGTCTCTTACGATAGTCTTCGGCTATATTCATTTTCGATAGCCGACTCTGTGCTTCATCCACAGAATCTACCCTCAACGACGAAGGAAAGACCTGCACTCTATTCTCTTCTCGTGTCAGCAAGATCGCCTCTTCAAGCCAAGACACGGCTGTTCGTACACGGGTATCATCCGTAGTAGAGTCTCTTTCGAATACCTTCTCATCATCCTCGCCAAGTATTTCGCCGGGTGTGGCCACGACTTCGCCATTCAATCGCTTCTTACGATCCAGGTTACGAAGTGACCTGAGAACGCCATGGATTTCCTGCCGAGTAAGCCTTGACCGAGCCGACATTCCGAATTGCCGTTCGATGTCTTCAGGTGAATACAATAACACGCAAAGCGCTAACTGACGGTCACGTCCGGCACGTCCCGCTTCTTGCAGGTAATTCTCCAACGACCCTGGAATGTCCGCATGGATTACCAGGCGGACGTCCGACTTGTCAATTCCCATGCCGAATGCATTCGTCGCGGTAACGACACGCAATTCACCATCGATAAAGCGATGCTGCACGTCCTTCTTGGTATCCGGAGGTAACCCGGCATGAAAGAAATCAGCCCTTATTTCCTTGTCCTGAAGAAACTCCGCAATCTCTTCGGTCTGACGTCGCGACGCGCAATAAATAATGGCGCCACCAGGCGTTTCTACAGGCAGGTACGTCGTCAAAATGTGAAGAATGTGTGCGAACTTCTCCCCGCCCGTTGTCGGAATTACCGTGAATTCCAGATTCGTGCGATGAGTGCCGCCGTCAAAAACCTCCAATTCGATACCGAGTTCTTCCTTGAAATGTTGGTTGATGTCCGCCACTACATCGGGTTTGGCTGTTGCGGTCAAGCACATTACTGGGGGTATCGACTGATTTCCGGCTCTTTCGCGAATGAATCGACCCACGTAACGGTAGTCTGGCCGGAAGTCGTGTCCCCACTTTGAGAGGCAGTGGGCTTCATCCAATACCCAGCCACCGATCTCACGCTGATCGATCACGCGTCGGACCGCAGTGCTACGCAGTTGCTCTGGTGAGATGAGCAGGATTCCTGCATCGCCAAGACGAACGCGATCAAGCGCATCTTTCCGTTCCGGCAGGCTCAACAGTCCGTTAACGGCTACACACGAACCGACACCTTGTGCCTCCAGTCCCGACACCTGGTCTTCCATGAGTGCGACTAAGGGTGAGATCACAACCGTTAAGGCGCCGGTTTTGTCATAACGAGACAATGCGGGTAGCTGATAGCAGAGAGATTTGCCCGTTCCGGTGGGTAGAATACCCAACAAGTGCCGGCGTGACATCGCTTCTTCAATGATGACCTGTTGCATGGGACGACCATCATCGTTCTTTGGATCTGGGCGATATTCGTCAAAACCGAACCATCGTTTGAGTTCTTCTCGAGGATCGTGTCTTTCGGCGCACCAGTCACAGTCCGATTTTCCGCAGGGCGTGTCCCTGAGTAACCGTACATATTCACCAGATTGCGGAAACTGGTGTCGAACCCAGGGTGGCATAACCGAATTGCCTCCCGACACGGACAACCAGGCCAATGCATACGCAAGGGACCATCCATCGGAATGTTTCTGGTTCAGAACCCTTTGACCTTGGTTCGCGCATGCGTTTCCGTCTAGTTGGTTTCGGATCGCATCAGTCGCGGTCGCACGGTTTGGCCGTTCCGCTCCGCGTATATCAGTGAATACATGCTCGAAACCCTTACCATTGGGTTCCATTGAAGTCAGATAATGCCAGGCAACAAGCAATTCGGGGGATGCCTTCCGGAACTCGTTGTTTTGGTTACTGAAGACTTCCAAAACAAGCCGGGCGTCCAGTTCGGGGTCATTTATTCGACCTCGTTTGAGTTGGCCGTCTTGATAGTGTTTGACGAGGTGGTGATAGGGATTGCGGGGAAAGGCGAGAGGGTTAAGCCACAAAGTATCTACCGCCGGTAAACTCAATACTGCGAGATCCGGCTTTGCAGCCCGGAGATGAGGAAGATCGAAATCTATCAGATTATGTCCGAGCAGGAAATCTGCAGTTACAGCAAACTCGTCAAGCATCGCCAAAGCCGCACCAAAATCGCCACGGTCGAAGATCAGAGGTTGATCGACACCTGGTCGTACAGCTGCAAATGCACGAATACGGCCGTTTTGCTTGTTTACTTCGAGGTCAAGAGAGAGACAGCGAGGGAGTAAGGTGGAGTCCATATCCGATGCGATGTGCAAGAGTTCAACTCAGGCGGCGCCCAGCACCTCGCGGGCGGCCTGCGTGGTCTCGCGGACCTGGTTGAGAGTCCCCAGTCCGAACATCGAGGCTGCTACGCCCATCTCGTTGAAGACATACTCGAACGCCTTGTGTCCGAGGTAGCGGCCGCCGGCCATCGGCTTGATGGCGATGACGGGCCTGGTGGCCCGCCGGATGGCGTCGATGGCCACGTCTCGGGTGGGGAACATGAAGGTGCCCGGGGCGTTTACCGTGGTCAGGTAGCCGTCGACCGGAATATCCTCGGCCTCGAGCAGCGGCAGGGTGACCCCGGCGTGGTGGACGCTCGTGATTACGGTACTGAACCGTTCACGCAGGAAGCCCAGGTACTCGCGGATCAGGTCGAAGCGCCCGGACATGGCGAGCAGGTCGATTTCAGCCCCCGGATCGGCCACGAGAATGTCGCACCCGGCGAAGAAGCCCAGGTACTGTTCCAGGACGCCGTAGTCGATCTCGAACCGGGCGGCGTCCGCTTCCGTGTACGGCGGCACGGACTCCGGCGTGACGATGCCGTCGAAGGTGTCGCCCAGGTTGTAGCGTATGATGTCGTCGCGGTGGAAATGATCGCGGAAGGCCTGGCCGGCAAGAGCTTCGTTGCGGCCGTAGAATGTCGAGTGGGCTCGATCGGAATAGGAGACGATCTCGCCGTCCAGCGTCACCGGGATCAGGATATAGGCCACCATGCCCAATCTGATGCCGGTCTGTTGCTCGGTTTCCCAGATGGCCTGCAGGTGCAGCCGATCGAGCCTCGGCAGCATGTGGTCCACCTGGACGGCCGTGATGCCGCCTTCCTCGACGGCGTAGCGTAACACGTCGGTCACGGACTGGACGCGGCTGAAGGCGCGGTAATTCTCCGCGTCCCGCGCCTTGTTCTGGTAAGAACAACCGTCGTAGGGATGGATGCCCATGATCAGCCGAGGCACCTCGGCCTGGCCGATCCGTGTCGTGGGTACGCCGCAGCCTTCCAGGTAGGTTTTCATCGCTTCCGAGTCCCGGACTTCGGGTTTGATCCCACAAACATCGGTTGATGCTTCATTACAAGAACATTTCAAGGTCTGGCCAATATACACCTTCAATTACCAGGTATGCAAGCCCCGGCCGTCACACCGCACAAGTTCCCGGAATCCCGCCGCAACTTGTCATGTTTTTAAACCATGTCCCGCCTTGACCTTCGCCGTCTTTTGGTATATATACTTGCAGTCCCGCCGATATGTCCTTCCCCGGCGGCACCGCACGCGTAAATGCAGTGAAGCGGCAAGACACCGTGAAGCGGCAAGACACCGTGAAGCGGCAAGACTTGTGCAGCATTCGAATTTGTTCAACCGGAGCAACGCCATGATGGCGACCATCGAGAAAATCGCGGAAGTCGAGGCAATGGTGGGCGAGGGGCCGGTCTGGGACCCGGACAGCAGAACGCTCATCTGGACCGACATCCGGACCGGCCGGTTCTTCACCTATGACCCGGCCACGAATCAGAACCGACAGGTGCACGACGGTTTCAACGTCGGCGGGTTCGCCTTCAACGAATTCGGAGGTCTTGTAGCCTGCATCTGGGACGGGGTCGTGCTATGGAAGTCGGACGACGAGTGGGTGCGCGTTTTCGACGAGACCCATGAAGGAGAACCGCTGCGCTTCAACGACGTGACGGCCGACCCCGGCGGGCGAATGTTCGCCGGCTCCCTGATCGACGGCGGCCTGGGCAAGCTGTACCGTTTCGACCCGGACGGCAGCGTGGAAGTCATCGAAGAGGGGATCGGGTGCAGCAACGGCATGGGATACTCGCCGGACGAATCGATCATGTACTACACCGATTCCGCCGTGCGGACGATCTATGCTTACGACTACGACCGGGCGACCGGTTCCGTGTCCAACCGGCGCGATTTCGTCAAGCTGCCCGACACCGCGGGGGTTCCGGACGGGATGACGGTGGATGCCGAGGGATTCGTCTGGACGGCCGTCTGGTTCGATGGATGCATCGTCCGGTTCGACCCCGACGGCGTGGAAGAGCGGCGCATCGCGCTGCCGGCGATCCAGACTTCGAGCGTCATTTTCGGCGGTACGGACCTCACGGACATCTACGTGACGACCGCCGGGACCTCGCTGGAACCCGGCTCTCCCCTGGATCCGAAGGACTACGACTGGCAGGCATACGGAAAACATTACCGCGGTGGCGGATTGTTCCGCGTGCGGCAGGACATTCAGGGAAAACCCGAATACAAGGCCCGTTTTCCGTGGCCGGACAGCTCCTGATAGACAGAACCTGACTGGAGGAATGCGTGGCCTTCGATGTCGTCATTCGCGGTGGTGAGGTAATCGATGGTACTGGCAGGACCGACCGCTACCACGCGGACGTGGGAATACAGAACGGACGCGTGGCGGGGATCGGCGACCTGTCGGATGCCGAAACCGCCCGAACGATCGACGCCGTCGGCCATGTCGTCTGCCCCGGATTCATCGACGTCCACGTTCACTCCGAGAATTCCCTGCTGGGTGGCCGGGACCAGATGGGCGGCCTCCGTCAGGGCGTGACGACCCATTTACTGGCGCCGGACGGCTTCGGCTGGGCCGGCCTGTCGTCCGAAGAGGCCCTGCCCCTTTGGCATTACACGCAGTTCGCCTACGGAGAGCCCCTGGAGCCGGTCGACTGGCCCACCATCGAGTCCTACCTGGACCTCTTCCCGGGCCGCTCACCCGCCAACGTGTATCCCCAGGTGCCGCACTGCGCCGTGCGGGTCAAGGCCATGGGCTGGGACCCCGGGGCGCCCACGCCGGACCAGTTGAAGGTCATGGAAGCGGAGACCCGCGCCTGGATGGAAGCCGGCGCCGGCTGTCTCTGCCTGGGACTGGACTACCAACCCAGCGCCAACGCGCCCTTCGAGGAGCTGGTAGCCCTCTGCAAAGTGGCCCTGGAGTACGACGGGATCTACGCCGCCCACCTGAGGTACCAGATCCTGGGGCGGGAACGGGCCTGGCAGGAGATCATCGACCTGCACCGGACCAGCGGCATCCCCGTGCACGTGTCTCACGAGCGTGTCGACGGCATGACGGGTCCGATCCTGGAACAGGCCGTGAAGGACGGGGTGGACATCACCTTCGAATCCTATCTCTACCCGGCCGGCATGACCCACATCACTATGCAACTGCCCATGTGGGTGCAGTCGGGCAGTCCCGATGAAGTGCTCGAGCGAATGCGCCAGCCGGATACCCGCCGGAAGGCCCTGGAGCATCTGAAATCGACGAACCTGGCGGACCGCCAGTATATCGGCTATACGCGTTCCGGCAGATTCGCGGGGATGACCCTCGGTGAGGCCGCGAGGAGCGTGAACAAGTCCAACAAGGAATTCGCCTACGACCTCGTGCTCGATGAAGACGGCATCCAGGCCTTCGTCATGTTCTGGCCGGTGCCGGAGGCGGAAGTCGACGCCGTGCTGAACCGGACGGCGCCCCATCCCCTCATGATGGTCGCCAGCGACGGCGTCTATGACTGTACCCATCCCCATCCCCGGGGAATGGGGTGTTTCGCGCAGATGCTCCGTAAATTCGTTCGGGAGCGCGGCCTGCTGTCCCTGGAAGAGGCCGTCTACAAGATGAGCGGCTTTCCGGCGGAACGTTACCGGCTGAAGGACCGGGGCGTGCTGCGTGAAGGTGCTCCCGCGGACGTGGTCGTCTTCGATCCTCAGACCGTGGTCGACCGGGCTACCTTCGAAGCGCCGATTCAGCCCCCCGACGGCATTCCCCACGTCTTGGTCAACGGTATTCCGGTCATCGAAAACCACGAGCCCACGGCGCACCGCCCGGGCCAGGTCCTGCGCAGAGGATAGGAAGGGACGCATTGTAGACACATGGATTGGGATCTGGCTGCTTACTTTCCCGCTTTCGACGGTCCGGAGATGCGCCGTTTCAAGGTCGGCCTCCGGGACGACCTGGACGTTTTGCTGGCCGATGCCTCGGGCACGGCGGATTTGAACCCTGGTAACCTGGAAGCGTGGGAGCGCATTGTCCTGTCCTTCGAAGACGCCGTCACCCGGTTGCGGCACCTGGGCTCCTACGTTTCCTGCATAACCTCCGCGGACGCGAACAATGAGGATTACGCCGCGGAGGAAGGGGCATTGAGCCTGCTGGACGCCCGGATGTCCAAGATCCTCGTAGAACTTCAGCGGGGGTTCAAGACCCCTTCGGATGAGGTTTTTGAAGAGTTCACCTCCCGCCCCGCCCTCCGGGACGCACGGTACCGCATTACCCGGATCAGGGACCAGTCCAGGCATACCATGTCCACGGAGGAAGAACACCTGGCGTCGGACCTGGGCGTGGACGGGATCGAGGCCTGGGGACGGCTGTACGACAGGATCTCGGGCAAGCTGACTTTCGAGATGGCCTATCCGGACGGCCGGCGGGAGCAGGTGCCCATGTCGCAGCGCCGCGCCCTGATGGAACACCCGGACCGCCGCGTGCGCCGTGCCGCCTTTGAGGGAGGCAACAAGGCCTGGTCGTCGATCGAGACCGTGCCGGCCGCCGCGTTGAATGCCATCGGAGGCACGAGGCTGACCCTGTACCGCCATCGCGGCATGGATCATTACCTGGACAAGGCCCTCTTCCAGGCGGCGATCTCGCGCGAAACGCTGGAGGCCATGTTCGAGGCGGTGTTCGCGAAAATCGACTTAGCCCGCGGCATCCTGGCGTACAAGGCGCGTCTCATGGGCGGCGATACGCTCGGATGGTACGATCTCTCGGCACCCCTGACCGTGGAGCACCAGGACGAACCTTCCTGGGAAGACGCCAGGGCACTGGTGCATCGCGCTTTCGCGGCCGGATATCCCGCCCTGGCGGACTATACGAACGAGACCTTCGAGCAAAAATGGATCGACTGGTCGCCCCGGCCGGGCAAGCGTCCCGGCGCCTTCTGCACGGGTTCTCCCCTGACCAAAGAGTCCCGTGTATACATGACTTATAACGACAACATGGGTGACGTGCTAACCCTAGCCCACGAACTGGGGCACGCCTTTCACGGCCATCTTATGCGGGGGGAACGCACGCTGAATCGCGCCTACCCCATGACCCTGGCCGAATCCGCTTCCACCTTCGGCGAGATGCTGCTCATGCGGGGCCTGCTGGATGAACCGGGCGTAAGCGCCGAAACCAGGGCCTTTCTGCTGAACCTGGAGGCCAGCGACGGCGCGACCTACCTGATGGACATCCCGGTGCGCTTCGAATTCGAAAAGGCCTTCCACGAAGAACGGGCGGAGGGCGAAGTCGGCGTGAGCAGGCTGAAGGAACTGATGGTCGATACCCAGCGCCGCGTGCTTGGCGACGTGCTGGACCCCGAGGGCGGCGATCCCTATTTCTGGGCGTCCAAGCTCCATTTCTACATCACGGACACCACGTTCTACAATTTCCCCTATACCTTCGGCTACCTGCTCAGCCGGGGCCTATTCGCCCAGTACGAGAAGGAAGGTCCGGACTTCCTGCCGAGATACGAGCAGTACCTGAAGCTTACAGGCAGCGATACGGCGGAAAACGTGGTGCGGCAAACCGTCGGCCTCGAACTCACGGACCCCGGTTTCTGGTCGGATGCCATAAGGGGGTTGGAAGGCGTGCTGGAACTGCTCAAAGCAAGCGTGGACGAAAGCCGGGTCGTGCTGAACTAGCCGGCGTAGAGAGGGACTGGTCGAGCTTCCCGTGGACCAGGTCCAGTGGGCCGGCCCCGGCGGCCAGCCACGGCAGCTAGCCACGGCAAGGAGAGGGTCATGACCGTGATCGAGGGGGAGCGCAACCGTTTCCACGGCGTGGAAGTCGACTCGGACGCCCTGCCGGACAAGCCGGACGGATTCAGGGAGCGCCTGGACCTTACAATCAGGGAGTGGAAGGCAGAGGAACTCCAGGTCGCCTGGTTCAAAGTCCCCCTGGACCGCGCCTTTCTCATTCCCGCACTGGTGGACGCGGGAAGTGTGTTCCATCACAGTACCACCGAATATCTCATGCTGACGCTCAGACTGGTGGAGGACGCCTTCGTACCGCTCTACGCGACCCATTACATCGGCGCCGGTGGCGTGGTGATCAACGAGAAGAATGAACTGCTCGTGGTCTGTGAGCGATTTCGCGGGGGCCGTGCGCCGTACTACAAGCTGCCCGGCGGCGCACTGCAGCCGGAGGAGCATCTGGCCGAGGGCGTCGTCCGGGAGGTATTCGAAGAAACGGGCGTGCCGACCCGCTTCGACGGGCTGGTCTGCTTCCGGCATTGGCACGGCTACCGGTACGACAAGTCGGACATCTACTTCGTCTGCCGGCTGAAGCCGCTCCACCAGATCATCGAGATGCAGGCCACGGAGATCGAAGAGTGTTTCTGGATGCCCGTGGAGACCTACATGGGTTCGGAGAACGTCAGCCAGTTCAACAAGCTCATCGTCAAGGCCGCCGTGGAGAGCGAGGGCCTGAAGGAAACCTGGGTCGACGGCTACGGCGATCCGGAACGGTACGAGTTCTTCATGCCGGAGTAAATGGTAGCATAAATTCCGCTATCCCAGGGAGTTAACCTACATCAACGAGGACCAACCTATGGCCAAGACCCGCAGGCGACGCAAGAAGCGTCCCAATATCTTACTGTTGGGCGTGGATTCCCTTCTGGCCGATCACATGAGCTGTTACGGCTATCATCGACGGACCACGCCCCACATCGACCGGTTCGCCGAGGGCGGCGCGCTTTTCGAGAAGACGTACAGCGCCCATATCCCCACGACCAGCGCCTACGCGTCCATGCTGACCGGACTGGACGCCTTCGGCACCCAGGTCGTAGCCCTGCGGCACAAGGGCGGACTGCGGGAGGACGTGCAGACGCTGCCCGAGATCCTGCGGGAGCAGGGATACGCGACTACCAGCGTGGGTTTTGCCGGGAACCCGTCGTCCCGTGGCTTCGACAAGTACCTAGAGTATCCGAGCTGGGGCAGCTGGAACGAGGGGCGCAGTCCAAAGGCGCAGAATCTGAACGACGTAGCGATCCCGGAGCTGGACCGGCTCGCCAAAAGACGCGGACCGTTCTTCCTCTTTCTCCGCCACATGGACCCTCACGCGCCGTACCTGCCGCCGGAGCCCTACGAGCGTATGTTCTATCACGGAAACGAGTGCGACCCGGAGAACCGATCCATGGATCCGGTCATGGCGTTCAAGCCGTTCTGTGATTTCTTCGCATCGTGGATGCCGCCGGGCATCACCGACAAGGATTATGTGATCGCCCAGTACGACGGCGCCGTGGCGTACATGGACGCCTGCATCCAGACGATCTTCAACGCGCTCGAGGCCCATGGCATCATGGACGAGACGATCGTGATCCTCAACGGCGACCACGGCGAGACGCTCTACGACCACGAATGCTGGTTCGATCACCACGGTCTCTACGACGTGACGCTCCACGTCCCGCTCATCATTCGTTATCCGGGCAGAATCCCCGCGGGAAGCCGTATCGCCGGATACAACCAGCACAAGGACCTCGTCCCCACCATTATGGATCTGGCCGAACTAGACACGGAGATCGATTTCGACGGGGACAGCCTGATGTCGCTGGTCGACGGCACGAAATCCTCCTTCGACAGCGAGTTCTACATCACGGAGTGCACGTGGATGCGGAAGCAAGGCTGGCGCACGCCGCAGTGGAAACTGATGGTGGCCCTGGAGCCGGACTTCCACTTCAAGCCCCAGGTCGAGCTGTACAACCTCGTGGAGGATCCGGACGAGAACCACAACGTGGCCGAGGAACTGCCGGAGGTGGTTGACCTGCTCAAGCGGCGGATGAACGGCTGGATCCGGAAGCGCGTGCGGGAGACCGGAACGCCCAATCCCATGCTCACCCAGGGAGACTGGCACGGGCACGAGGGAATCGGCGCATTCAAGACATCGCAGCAGGCCTACGACACGATGCACATCGGCGACCCCGACCAGGCCGCCAGCCTGCAGGCGCGCAGCAGGTGATGGGAGCGGGTTCGAGTGGGTCGGAAGCCTTCCGCTCGTGCGAATGGGTCTGTGGATTGATTGAAACTGGTCCGCGGCCGGTGGATGGGTTATATTTTAAGTGATTGAAATATAATAATTAACACGCAGGATACCTGATACGTAGTTTGCATAAAGGAGCGACTGAAGATGGGGCTGAATATCGCGGTGGTGGGCATGGGCGGCATAGGCAACAACCATGCCCGGAACTACCAGGCACATGAAGCGTGCACGATCGTGGCCGTTTGCGATGCCATCAGGGACAAGGCCGATGAGGCGGCGCAGACCTACGGTTGCCAGGCGTTCTATAGCGTCGGCGACCTGCTGAACAGCGGGCTGAAGGTGGACGCGGCCAGCGTATGTACGGCCGGCGTGGAGAACGGCGGGGATCATTACGCGCCGACGATGGAACTGCTGGGCGGCGGCATCCCCGTACTGGGCGAGAAGCCCATATCCAACGAGATCCCGAAGGCCCGGGAGATGGTCGCGCTGGCGCGGGAACGGGGCATTCGCTACGGGATCAACCTCAACCACCGCTTCACGCCCGCCGCGCTGCGGGCGAAAGAATGGGTCGAGGCCGGCCGGTTGGGCGAGCTGAACATCATCAACATGACGATGTGGATCAACAACCCCAACGAAAGCTCGCCTCATTTCCACATGCGGGCGCTCCATCCCCACTCCATCGACGTGATGCGTTATTTCTGCGGCGACGTGGAGAAGGTGCAGGCCTTCTTCAAGAAGGGTTGGGGCCGGAAGATCTGGTCCAACGTACAGGTCAACATGCTGTTCGAAAACGGCATCGTCGGCCACCTGACCGGGAGCTACGACGCCGGCGGTAGCTATGGCCTGGAGACCTGCGAGGTCGTGGGATCGGACGCCCGGTTTGTCATACGCGAGGCCTGCGAGGGACTGGAGTTCTATCCCCGGCATTCCAGGGAGGTGGAATCCTATCAGTACCCGGGCGGCATGATGGGTTTTTCAGAGACCTTCGGCTCGCGGATTTCCCGCTGGATCGAGCAGAATCTCGATGAGGCGGCGCCGGAGGAAATCGACGCCAAAGCCGAGGACGCCCTGCGTGCCCAGTTGATCATCGAGGCCGCCATCGAATCATGGGACACCGATACCGTCGTGACTGTACAGTACTGAAGGTACAATACTAACGGTACGATACTGACAAGGAGTGGACATGAAACTTGGCGCCAACTCGGTCCTGTTCGGCGGCTACGACATGGAGACGGCCTTCAAGTACCTGGCCATGGCCGGGTACGACGGCATAGAAGTGTCGGCCATCGGCGGAATGAGCGAGCATCTCGTCCTGTCGGACTGGCGGGCCATCGCGCCGGAAATTCAGCGCCTGTCCGACGAATACGGCCTGGAACTGCTGGCCATGGAGCAGCCGTCTCAGGATGAAGAGACCATGGAGTCTGCGTTCCGGGCCGCGGCCGAGACCGGCATTCCCATCATCAACTGCGGGCCCGGTGGCACGTCCGGAGACGAGGAAAGCCTCCAGACGACCATCGATTCCCTGGGCAGGCTGGCGGACCGGGCGGGAACCTACGGGGTTACGCTCTGCGTCAAGGCCCACGTGGGCGCGAGTATATACGACACGCCGACGACGCTGCGGGCCATGGAAGCCATATCGTCTCCGGCCTTCGGGATCGACATGGATCCTTCCCATATCCACCGCGCCGACGAGAACCCCGTGGACGCCATCAAGGCCGTGCTTCCCCGCGTCCGCCACGTGCACATCCGTGACTGCAAGGGCCGCCAGGCCGGGCCCGGCGCGCCGGAGGACCAGGCAAACGGCAGGGGGGATATCGACCTGGTCGGGTATATCCGCGCGCTGCACGAGGGCGGCTACGACGGTCCGGTCAACCTAGAAGTCATCGGGGCAAAAGAGTATTCGCTGGAACAGTGCTGCGTCGTCGCGGCGGAGACGCGGGGTCACATGCAGGCGTGTCTGCAGGCCTGCGGGGCGCGGTAAGGGGATAGGGCGGAGCGCGGTAGGGCGGTAAAACGGTAGAAAAACCGGAGAGGCACACCATGAAAATCACCAAGCTCGAGACCTTCCTGGTCAAACCCCGCTGGCTCTTTCTCAAGATGCATACCGACGAGGGGCTGGTGGGACTCGGCGAGCCCATCCTGGAGGGCCGGGCGAAGACCTGCGCCCAGGCCGTGGCCGAGCTGGAACCGTACCTGGTCGGCAAGGACCCGACCCGGGTGGTCCACCACTGGCAGGCCATGTACCGCCACGCCTTCTACCGGGGCGGCCCCATCCTGACCAGCGCGCTCAGCGGTGTCGAGCAGGCGCTGTGGGACCTGTCGGGCAAGGCGCTGGGCGTGCCGGTGTACAAGCTGCTGGGCGGTCCGACGCGGGACCGGATCCGGCTGTACAAGGGCGGCGGCGACCCGGACACCATCGGGGACTGGATCGCGCAGGGCTTCACCTGTTTCAAGACGGGACCGTATGCGGAGCGCCCGTCCCGGATCATCGAGAACAAGGCCTTCATCGACACGGCCGCCAACCACTTCGCCCGGCTGCGGGAAGCCGCCGGACCGGAAATCGACCTGGCCATCGACTTCCACGGCGCGGTCAGTCCCCAGACGGCCAAGCTGCTCATCAAGGAACTCGAACCCTACCAGCCCTTCTTCGTGGAAGAGCCCGTCCAGTGTCAGAACGTCGACGTGCTCGCCGAGATCGCCCGGAGCACCCACCTGCCCATCGCCACGGGAGAGCGCGTCTTCACCAAATGGGGATTCCGCGAGATCCTGGAGAAGCAGGCCGCGTCCATTCTGCAACCGGACCTGTGCCACGCCGGCGGCATCTTCGAAGTACGGCTCATCGCGGGCATGGCCGAGGCCTACTACGGCGGGATCGCGCCTCACAATCCCCTCGGACCGATTTCACTGGCCGCCTGCCTGCAGCTGGACGCCTCGATCCCCAATTTCGTCGCCCAGGAGCACACCACACTGGGCGAGGGATACCTGAAGAAGCCCTTCGTCTTCAAGGATGGTTTCGTTGATCTGCCCACGGAGCCCGGGCTCGGGATCGAGCTGGACGACGACGCCCTGGAGGACAAGATCGACCACGACTGGCGGAACGGCGAGAGCTACCTGGCCGACGACGGTTCCGTGGTGGACTGGTAGGACCAGGACGGGTAGAGGGCACGGACCAGCCCGCAGCCGTGCTCTAGAGGGCGCGAACCAACCGCAAACCGCTTTCTATGGCCGCTAGCGGGTCGGGGAGCTCGGGGTTCATTTCCAGGCTGACCGGGCCGTCGTATCCGATTTGGCCGAGGGTGGCCAGGGTTCGCTTCAGCACGTCCCGGGTGAGCACCCCGTCGTACAGGGCCCAGTGCAGATCGGACACGCCGTCGTTGTCGTCGAGGTGGAAGTAGCCCAGCCGGTCACCGGCCGCCGCGACGCTGTCGGCAGGATCTTCCTTCGAAATCTGTGCGTGACCGATGTCGAACAGCAGGTACAGGTTGTCGTGTCCCAGCCTCTCGATGTAGTCGAGGGTGTCCCGCACCGTCGCCAGGGCCTTTCCCGGAAAATGCTCGATGCACAGTTTGATGCCGTACCCGGCCGCGATGCCGGCGAGTCCGTTCACGGACGCACCGTACCGGCGCAGCGACTCCGCGTCGCCGGCTTCCCCGGGCAACAGGTAGGCCCTCCGGATGCCGGTCTCGTGGGCGTATTCGAGGGCACGCCGGGTATGTTCCATGGCCGTGTCCCTCGCGCCGCCGTCGGCCGCGTCGAGCGCCGCGCCCTCCGGCATGCCGAAACCCGTCGCCATGCATGTGGGCATGAGCTCCAGGTCCGAGATCAGGCGGCGGGACTCGGCGGACCTGAAGTCGAAGGGGCGGTGATCGATGTGGCGCAGTCCCGCCTGCGCGATCGCGGTCAACACGTCCGCTTCCGGTCCCTCCAAAGCCCAGGTGCAGCAGGAAATCGTCATCTTGCGGTCTCCCCTTGCTCATACATCTCGTGATTGAACCGCTGCCCGAGCCGCAGCATGCCCGTTTCCGGGTCGCGGGGCCCGGTGTCGAAGGGATCGCCGGTCTCCGCCATCCATCGCTGTAGCCGAGCCTCACATTCGTCCTGAATCTCCCGAAAATCTGGATCGCCGGCCAGGTTCTTCAGTTCAAAGGGATCGTTCTTCCGGTCGAAGAGCAGCGTGTCCCGTTGATTGTTGTGCCAACGCGCGTAGACCCATCGGTCCGTCCGGATCCCGCGCCAGAAGCCGACCCATTCGCCCCGGTGCGGCCAGCCGGGTCCCAGGATCTGCAGATAGACCGAATCGCTGCGCGGTCCCGGCGTCCCCGTCAGCACGTGCGCCTGATCCGTGCCCTGCACGCCGTCGGGCACCGGCACGCCGGCCATGCCCAGCAGCGTAGGCATCATATCCACGCTGCTCACCAGGGCGTCGCTCCTCGTCCCGGGCGCGATCCGGCCCGGCTGCCGGGCGATGAAGGGAACATGGATCGATTCCTCGTAGGGCGTCGCCTTCGAGGCCCGGAAGGATGGGTGCATCCAGCGGTCCATGGGCTTTCCGTAGCCGTGGCTGCTGAGGTGGTCACCGTGGTCCGAGGTGAAGACCACCAGGGTGTCGTTTCGGATACCCAGCCGTTCCAGCGCGTCGTCCAGCCGGCCGAACTGGTGGTCCAAGGCGGTCACGTTGCCGTAGTAGTGGGCGATCTCCCGCCGGGCGAAGGCGGCGAACTGTTCCGGGACGTTGGGCGGCAGATCCACCTGCTCCGGGTCGTAGCGGTCGAACTCGGCCGGATACGCGTCGTAGGGCCAGTGGGGCGGTCCCCAGCTCAGCACGAGGGCGAAGGGCCGGCCGGCATGTACCCTTGCATGTTCCTCCATGAACCGTATCGCCAGCGAAGTCTCCGTCTCCGGCGCCCACCCCGCCATGTCGATGGGACCCTGTTCGTTCTCATGGTAGGAAACGTCGTAGTAATCGTGATTGCAGTCGTAGGCGGCCATGTAATCGAAGCCGTAGCGGCCGTCCTCGCCAAAGGGGCCGTAGCCCAGGTGCCACTTGCCGATGTAAGCCGTGCGGTAGCCATGATCTCCGAGCACGGCCGGCAGAAAGTCCTGGTCACGGCGAAGGAGGTACTCGTTGTCCATGACGCCGTTGACGTGTGAATACCGACCGGTCATGAGCTGGCCGCGGTAGGGGGAGCAGATGGGGCAACTCGAAAGCACCTGGTCCAGCACCACGCCTTCGGACGCGAGCCGGTCCAGGTTCGGCGTCCGCACGACGGGGTTGCCGCTGGTACCCATGGCGGAGTACCGGTGCTGATCGTCGAATACGAAGAGGATGTTGGGGCGGGACATTATGGTCTCGGCCGGATCTGCAGGGTCTCGGCCGGATCTACGACCCGTCCAGCGCCTTGCGCATATCGTCGCCTTCGCGCCGCCAGTAGCCGTGCAGCACGTGCACGTCCGTGCCGATGCAGAAGTGGCGCACGCCGAGATCGAGGTAGTACCGGGCCTCGTCCGCGGTGTTGATTTCCGCGCGGGGGTTCCGGCCCGCGGCCAGGGACTTGTCGATGACCACGCGCTCGACGGATTTGACCGCTTCTCGCTGGCCGATCTTGCCCACGTTCACGGAATAGTCGGCCGGTCCCCACTGGATCATGTCGATCCCGTCGATTGCAAGGATCTCGTCGAGGTGGTCCACCGCGGGTCCCTTTTCGATCATGACCGCCACGACGATCTCGTCCAGGGCGTCCACGTAGTCCTGTCCGCCGCCGTATCCCATGTAGGAGAACCGCCGCGTCGCAACGCCGTAGGTACCCCGGGATTCCGGCGTATCCGGGCGTACGATGTCCACGCAGGCGCGGAACTCGTCCGGGGTCCGGCAGTCGGCGAAGAGCACGCTCTGGAATCCGGAACCGATGGCCCGCTGCGCGAGGAAACCCCGCGGTTCCTGGTCGACCTTGATCATCAGTCCGAGGTCGTGCAGTTCGGCGGCGCGGCCCAGGTTGTCCAGATCATGGAGGTCGTAGGGTCCGTATTCACCCACGAATTCGACGTAGTCGTACCGGCCGGTGTGCCCCACGAGTTCGACCACGGAGGGCCAGACTGTATGGATGTGGGTAGCCAGGGAAGGACGGCCCTCGTTCAGGATGCTCCTGAGTTTGTTCGGTCGCATTTTCTCGTTTGCCTTTCCGGGTTCCGGGCCGCATTACGACCCGTTCGGCTTTGCAGATTCGAAAGCCGTCATGGCCTGGTCCGCCCATTCGATATGCATCTGGACCATGGAGATTTCCCGTTGCAGTGAAAGGGCGAAATGGCGAGAGCTTTCGGCCTGCGTCCTGGTCTGTGATTTGAGGATGCTGGCGTAGGTCCTGGCCTTGCGCCTGAAATCCTGGAGGAATCGCAGCGTTTCCTGGTCGCTTGCGATGTCTTCCATGAACCGAAACCTGAGCATCAACTCGGAGAGGTTGTCCCTCAGATCGGATACGGCGAGCCGCTTGTGCAACCACGCGCTTAAGGCCTTTTTGCCCTTCTCGGTCAGGTGGAACACTTCCCTCGGCTTCAGCCGGGAGCGGTGGATGACCTCGCTGTCGATAAAACCGTTCTTCTTCAGCAGCTGGAGCGCCGGGTAGATCGAACCTGGGCTGCTGCTGAAGTGGGCCATGGGCGTCGATTCCATCTCCAGGCGGACGTCGTAGCCCGACCGGGGAAGCTGGTTCAGCAGTCCCAGCAGTACGTATCCGAGCAGGGTGGGGGAATAGGGTCTGGCCATCGGGCAGTTTGCGTAATATGGAAAGAATTAGTACGAACCGTTCTAAACGAGTATACGATCACCGTCCATCGTTGCCAAACACAAAATGTCCGTCAGGCGCAAATGCTGAAAATGCTGCGGATCGTTTGGGGATCTGATGTCCGTGATTCAAGCTTTCCAGCGCAACGTTGCAGGCGTAACGATGGCGCTTCGCAAAGGCTTCGCTACGGAGCGTCCGCGGTCTGCTGTTGCCGCCAGACCTCGAATTCGGCCGTCATTTCGGGGGTCCATTCACGGTCGATCTCGCCGGGCGTGTAGGTGCCTTCGCGAAGCTGCTGGTGGCCCCAGGCGTCCCGCATCCTGGTTTCTTCCGATTCGATGACGACCTGTTCCGCCAGGTGCGGCGGTATGAAGATGACCCCTTCCCGCGTGCCGAGCACGACGTCCCCGGGTACGCAGGTGGCCTCGAGCCCGATCCGGACCGGCACGTTGATGCCGAGGAGGGTTACGTCGGCGATGGCCGTGGGATCGACCCCGCGGATGTAGGAGACCATGGGGATTTCGTAGAGCCTTTGCAGGTCCCGGATTCCTCCGTCGATGACCATGCCCGTTCCGGTCTTGGCATAGATGGAATTTCCGAGATTATCGCCGGCGAAGGTCCCGAACTTGACCTTTCCGAAGAGGTCGATGACGATCACGTCTTTGGGTTCGAGCGTATCGATTACCCAGGAGTTCTGGCCGCCTATGCAGCCATGTTCCGCGCCGTCGGCCTGGACCGCCGTTTCCAGGTCGGGCCGGGTGGGCACGTAGACCCCGGTCACCGCGCGGCCGACGAGGGTACGATCGGGATGGAGGATCTGCCAGTCCCCCGCGAACTGGTAGTTGTATCCCTTTCCTCCGATGACGCCCCATGCTTCCTCGATGGTTACCTTCTCCATCCGTTTCAGAATGCCGTCGGGCACGACGGGGCGCCCGTCCGGACCCCGTTCGCCGTCCCACTGCGAGGTGACGGCTCGCGTGAATTCCGGACTGTTCAAACCGATCATGTAAGGCTCCTGTCTCCTTGTCGCTTGCGGGGTATGTCGACTGCGCCGTTTCCGAACGACGGCACGGGCACCCTACCTGGTCTGGGGACCCAGCGTCTTCAGATCGATGAAGGGCATGGCCTGTCCGATGACCTGGGGAAAATGGCCGTCCCATTTCTCGATCGCACGGAGTTGAAGCAGGGTCGGCGTGATCGTGGCGCGCTGCAACCGTTGGGACTCGGCCTCAGCCTGGGCGGATGCTATTTTCTGCTCGGCTTCAATGCGAATTCGCTCCAGGTCGCGCTGGGCCTTCAGGGCCTGCTGCTCGGCCATCTGCTTGGCTTCGATCGCCGTGTTGAAGTTGTTGGAAAAAGCAAAGTCGACTATGTTGAACTCGTCCACGATCATGTTGAAGTTCAGGAGTCGTTGCGTGAGGGAGGCCTTGATCTCATCCTTGACGTCCGCGCGGCGCGTAATCAATTCCTCCGCGGTGTACTGTGCGGACACCGCCTTGACGGCTTCCTGGACAGCGGGATCGATGACGCGTTCCTTGTAGAATATGCCGATTTCCTGGTAGACCGTGTTCACCCGACCAGGATCTACATGGTAGTTCAACGCGATCGTGGACGAAACCGTCTGCAGGTCCTTGGTAGAAGCCGTGGCGGCGGTCTCCGCCTTCTTGATCTTCACGTCGACGGGAATCACGTCCTCGATAAAGGGCGTCTTGAATCTGATTCCTTCGTCGAGGATCCGGTCCTGTATGCCGCCAACCTTGCTGAATACCACCCCGCGTTCGCCGGCGCCGATCACCGCGTAAGAATTGTACAGCACCAGCAGCACGACGATACCGATGGCGATTTTCAGATACGGGATATTGCTGCCGGGAAGTTGCTCCCGGATATCATACTCAGACATTTCTACTCCTCCTTCTACTTGGTGGACCGGCTCGACTGGCCGGACTGACCGGACTGGCCGGATGGGCCCAACCGGCCGGAATACGCGTTGACGTGATGCTCACGCGTTGATGTGAATCAACACTTTCAGGGAATCCTGTGCGGCGGCGGTGACCTCCATGCCCCGCCGAGTCTCAGATAAAGGAAAGCGGTGTGTAACGACCTGGTCGGAAGTTACCACACCGGCCTCGATAAGGTCCAGCGCCATGCGGGTATCGTGAGGCCCGCAGGAATAACTGCATACGATCGATACGTCATTAAAGTACAGGTCATAGGGCCGGAAGGCAAGCACATCCTCCTCTGGCGAGGACATGAAGAGGAGCACGATCCCGCCCTTGCCCACGCAGGCCAGTCCGGTCTCCATCGCCGCGATGCTGCCGGGACCGACGATCACCGTGTCGGCCATCACGCCACCCGTAAGTTCGCGTACCGCCTCCGCCGTTACGTGCTCCCGCACGTCCACCACGTGGTCCATGCCGAGTTCGAGCGCCTTGTTCAGCCGGTAGGGCACCCGGTCGGTCCCGATAACCGTCCTGGCGCCGTAGTGCCGGGCAACGATACCGTTCAGGACGCCCATGAAGCCCAGTCCGATGACGAGCACGATGTCCCCCGGGCGGACACGGGCGCGTTCCACCGCCTTGACCGAGCAGGCTACGGGCTCGATCAGCGCGCCGTCGTCGAAGGAAACCGATTCGGGCAGGACCAGGGTGTCGTAGCGGAGGTTGATCTCTGGGACCCGCACGTATTCGGCCGCGCCTCCCGGGTCGAGCTGCGTTTTCTTCCAGGTGGCGCACATGGTGAAGTTGCCGCGACGGCAGTGGCGGCACCGGAAACAGGGCGCGTGGTGGTGAATGAATACGCGGTCCCCCACGGAGAGCCCTTCGACCTCGTCGCCCACGGCCTCCACGACTCCGGTCGGCTCGTGCCCGATGACGATGGGCGCCTTTCGCCGGATGTACCAGGGTGTGACGTCCCCACTGCAGATCCCGCAACTGCGCATCTTCACCAGGGCGTCACGCGCCGTGATGGCAGGCGTGTCCATCTCCTCGATCCGGATATCGTCGATATCGTAGACTTTAGCGGCTTTCATGGACGGTACCCCCGCCGGGATCAGGGTATGATCGCGTACTTCAGCGTATCCTTGCCGCGGAAGGTCCTGAAGGTCTCCGGCACTTCCTCCAGCGTGCGGTCTCCCGTAATCAGGGGCGTAACGTCGAGCCGCCCTTCCGCGAGCAGATCGTAGGCGCTCCGGACCGCCTCGGGCGTGAAATGAAAGATACCCTTGAGCGTGATCTGGTCGTAGTGAAGCCGGGCCGTATCGTACGTGACCTTCGTGCCTGCCGGGCATCCACCGAAGAGGATGACGCATCCGCCCCTGCTGACCATGGTTACGGCTTCTTCCCAGACCGCGGGTAATCCCGTGCATTCGAATACGGTGGGCGAACCGTGGCCCCCGGTGGCGTCCAACACGGCTTCCGTGGCGCGCTCGTCGTCGCTGTCGATGACGAGGTCCGCCCCCACCGCCTTCGCCGTTTCAAGCCGGTATGCGTGTCGCCCCGTAACGATGACCTGGCCGACCCCCATTTCCTTCAGCACCATGACATGCAGCAACCCGATAGCACCGGCGCCGATCACGACCGCGGTTTCCGGACACGTCGCCAGCGCCTGGCTGATACCATAGGTCACGCAGGACAGGGGTTCCAGCATGGCGGCCTCGCGATAGTCCAGTTCATCGGGCTTGGGGTACATGTTCACGTCGACCACCGTACCGGGAACCCTAAGGTACTCGGCGTATGCGCCCAGTGCCATCGTCTTCGTCAGGTGCGGGCAAAGGTTCTGAAGCGATCTGCCGCAGTAGACGCACTTTCCACAGGGCGCCGTATGTACCGACATGACGGGCTGCCCGATGGCGTATCGGTCCACCTTATTCCCTTTGTCGAAAACCACCCCCGAGAACTCGTGGCCGAACAGGGTCGGCGGCGGCATGAGGTGATGGCCCCGCCGGTATGCCTTGAGATCGGTCCCGCAGGTCAGGGCGGATTCCACCCGCACGACCACGTCGGTCGGTCCCGCGACCGGCAAATCGACATCGTCGCGGGTTTCGATCCTTCCCGGTTCAACCAGCACACATGCGCGCATTAGGGTAAAGTATCCGTAGCTCTGTGGGTATGTTCGCCCTGAACGTAAACGCCTATCAGGTAAGACGTAATGACTGCGAAACAAGTTTCACGAACGCCTATTATACGTCCTTGACGAAGCAAGCGCAAGGACAGGCGGCTGGCACGAATCAAAACGGAATTCCGGGGTGATTTGTATTGACACTCCACGGACCGCCCGGTATCGTTTTCCCATGCTCATCTTCGACGGCGACTATCCCATGGCATACGGCGGCGTGGAGCTCAACAGGGACCTTACGCTTCCGCTGGACGATGTACGTGCGGCTGATGGAGACTCGGGCAACATAGCCTTCGCGTGCCTGCCCGAGATGCGGCGGGGCCGGGTGGCGGCTGCGCTCATGAAGTTCTGCGTACGTCGGAAACGGGAGAACAGCATACTGTCCGGTCTCCGCGGGAGCGCGGCGGTGTATGGGGCGGCCCGCGGCCAGGTGGCCTACTACCATATGCTGGCGGAACAGGGGGAAGGCGTCGTACTCACGCACGGGGAAGCCCTGGCCGGCCATGTGGAAGTATGGGAGAAGGCGGAGGATACCCGCAGCCTGCCCGTGGGATTCATCCTCGGCATGGAAGGCGCCGATCCCATCCTCCGGCCGGACCAGGTACACGAATGGTTCGAATACGGCGTCCGCGTGGTAAGCCTGACCCACTACGGCCCGAGCACCTACGCCCATGGCACGGGTTCGGTGGGCGGCCTGTTCGCGCCTGCGGGAGACCTGCTGCGGGAGATGTCCGACTGCGGCATGTTGCTCGACCTCACTCACATCTCGGACGAGAGTTTCTTCGAGGCCGTGGATCGGTATGAGGGACCGGTGCTGGCCAGCCATCAGAACTGCCGCGCCCTCGTGCCCGGCCAGCGCCAATTCTCCGACGAGCAACTCCGGATCGTCATCGAACGGGGCGGCGTCATCGGCGCGTCCATGGATACCTGGATGCTCTGTCCGTGGTATACCCTCGACTGGGCGAACACCGGGGGATTCAACCGCCGGGACCACTACCGGCGCGAGGACATAACGCTGAACCACGTGGCCGATCATATCGATCACGTGTGCCAGCTTGCCGGCAATGCCGGCCATGCGGCGATCGGCGGCGATACCGACGGGCAGGGCGGCATAGACGGCGCGCCTTGCGAAGTCGACTCCATCGCGGATTACCAGTTGCTGGCCCCCATGCTTGAAGACCGGGGCTACGCCCGGGAGGATATCGAGAAGATCATGTACCGGAACTGGGTGCGATTCTATACGGACCACCTGCCGAAGACGTGTTGACGTTGAAGAAGTATTGACGTTTAAGACGAGGTTCCCGCAATGGACACACACATCCGAAACACGAGGCGTCACGGACTCATGCTGCCCGTGCAGCGTCGAGAACCCTTGCCGCGGGCGCTTCACGGCTGCATGCTGCTGGCCTTGGCGATCCTGTGCCTGAGCGGCTGCGCCGGCGACGAAAACGGCTCCCGGACCGACAGCCAGACCAGGTTCAATTCCATAGGCCGCCAGCTGCCGGACGACGCGGCCCCGCCGGAACAGCAACGGTTCCGATACATGTTCCGCGAGCCTTCCACGCTGGACATCAGCGTGGCGGCCTACGAAGCCGACGGCACGTACTTCGCCTTCGAGCGGCTGGTGCTGCTGGACGAGAACAACGAGCTGGTGCCTGCCGCGGCGGACCGTTGGGAGTCTTCAGAGGACGGCCGGACATGGACCTTCCATCTACGGGAAGGCGCGCGGTGGAGCGATGGCCGGGACGTAACGGCCCACGACTTCGAATATTCCTTCCGCCGCATGCTGGATCCGGCCAGCGGGAACATCTACGCCTTTCTCTACTACGTGATCAGGAACGGGCGGGCCTTCAACCAGGGTGAACTGACGGACGTGGAGCAGGTGGGCATCCGCGCGGTGGACGAGCTGACCTTCCAGATCGAGACCGAGGGACCCTGCCCCTACCTGCCCTATATCGTTTCCTTCATCACGTCGTCGCCCGTGCCGCGGTGGCAGGTGGAGCGTTTCGGCGCGGAATGGACGGAACCGGAACACTGCGTGTCAAACTTCACCTACCGGCTGGCGGAGTGGAACACGGGTTCCGACATGAAGTTCACGCTGGATCCGAACTACAACGGTCCGCACAAGGCGCTGCTCGAGGAGATCATTGTCAAGTTCATCGGCGCGCAGCGTCCGGGCACCCTGCCCTATGAGAACGGTGAAATAGACGCCTACCGGCTGGACCCCATCGACTACGAACGGGTGCGTCAGGACGAAAGGCTCGCGCAGGAGATTCACCGGATGCCGGAGTTCACCACGTGGTACCTGTTCTTTCAGACCCGGCAGCCGCCCTTCGACGACGCCCGGGTAAGGCAGGCCATCGCCCGTGCGATCGACCGGTCTACGCTCAGCACGACCGTCCTCAACGACCTCGCCATCCCGGCGTACTCCATGCTCCCGCCCGGCTTCCCGGGGTATTCGGCGGAGCAGTTCAAGGCGTTCCAGTCATTCGATCCCGACGAAGCCCGGCGGCTGATGGCGGAAGCCGGCTATCCGGAAGGCCGGGGCTTCCCCCGCACGGAACTATGGCTGCGGGTGGCCGACACGGGCATCAACCGAATCGCGGGCGAAGCGGTGCAGGCAATGCTCCGCGAGACGCTGGGCATCGAACTGGAAATCAGGTACCAGCAGCGCAACGTCTTCAACGAGAACCTGTTCCAGTGGCAGATCCCCATGGGCATGCTGGTCTTCGTCTACGACTACCCCGACCCATCCAACATGCTCGGTCTCCTCTGGCGGTCCCAGCCCAGGGGCTATGCCCGCCACGACTGGCTGCAAGCGGAGTTCGACGACCTGCTCGACCGGGCCAATACTCATATGGATCCCGCGGTCCGTTACGACCTGTATGCCCGGGCCGAGCGCATCATGGCGGAGGAGGCGGGCGCCGTCTTTCTCTTCCATCCGGTGATCACGGAGTTGCGAAAACCCTATCTCCGGGGCGTCAAGCAGGACCGTGAAGGCCGCGTGGTGCCGATCATATCGATACAGACCGTGAACTTTACGGAAATGTACATCGCGCGCGACTGATTCTCCCAGGCCGTCCGCCACCTTGCCCCCGTTTCCCCTATGAACAAGACCGACGTACTGATCATCGGAGGCGGCGCGGTGGGGATATGCGCCGCGTACTACCTGCGTGATGCGGGGTACGAGGTCACCCTGGTGGACCGCGGGGAGATCGGGTCCGGCGCTTCCCACGGCAACATGGGCCTGGTCGTACCCAGCCACAGCGTGCCGCTCGCGGCGCCGGGCGTCGTGTCCCAGGGCCTGAAGTGGATGTTCAAGCCGGACAGCCCCTTTTACATCAAGCCGCGGCTGGATCCGTCGCTGATCCGATGGCTATGGGCCTTCTGGAAGGCAAGCAGTGAAGACCGCATGCGCACGGCCATTCCACTGATCCGGGACATGAGCCTGCGCAGCCTTTCGCTTTTCGATGAGTTAAATGGTCTGGACGGGGTGGATTTCGACTATCATCAGCGGGGCGTGTTGGCCGTGTATCGTACGCGGGAGGGTGTGGAGGAAGGGGAGGAGGAACGGCATCTCCTCGCTTCCTACGGACTGGAGATCGACACGCTTTCCCCGGACGGACTGGCCGAGGCGCTACCGGGGCTGGAGCTGAATGCGTTGGGCGGCCTGCACTTCAGGCAGGACGCCCATTTGACGCCGGTCAAGTTTGTGCGGTCATTGGCGGACCACGTAGAGCGGCTCGGCGTGACGGTGCTTACCCAGGCGGAAGTTAAGGGTTTCACGAATGAAAAAGGACGCATCGCGGTTACCCACACGACCAGGGGTGATATCGCGGCGGGAGAGGTGGTGCTCACGGCGGGTTCCTGGTCCGCCGCACTCGGTCAACTCGCCGGAGTTCCGTTGCCCATCCAGCCGGCAAAGGGTTACAGCGTTACCCTGAGGCGGCCGTCCGGCTGGCCGGAAATGCCCTTCATGCTGTCGGAGTCCCGGGTGGCCGTTACGCCCATGGGCGACACGCTGCGTATCGGAGGCACCCTGGAGCTGGCCGGCATGGATCATTCCATAAACCACCGGCGCGTTTCCGCCATTCTGAACGCCGTACCCAGATATCTGCCGTCTTTCGATATCGACTCCCATGAGATCCTGGAGACCTGGTGCGGGCTGCGTCCCTGCACGCCAGACGGACTGCCCTTTCTGGGCCGGGTCCCGGACGTCCGCAACCTGGTCGTGGCGGCCGGCCACGCCATGATCGGGGTATCCCTCGGTCCGGTGACCGGGAAGGTGGTCCGTCAGATCGTAGCCGGCGGACGGGCCGAAAACGACATCGACCTTGATCTCGATCTACTCGCGGTGGACCGTTTCGCCGCCTGAGTACGCCGCTAAAGTACGCCGATTCAGCACGCCGATTCAGCACGCCGATTCAGCACGCCGCTCAGGTGAATATGCGCGATTCAAAGCCCGCGGGCACCTCGTCCGACCATCCTTTTACGACCAGGCCCCATGCCACGCTTGTACGGCTTTCCTTCCCCGTACTGCTCTCGCTCATCGCGGAACCGCTTACCGGGCTCGTGGACACCGCCTTCATCAAGCGGCTGGGCGCGGAGTCGCTGGCCGCCCTCGGGGTCGGCGCCGTGTCGCTTTCCGGACTCTTCTGGATCTTCAACTTCCTCGGGATCAGCACCCAGACCGAAGTCGCCCAGGCCGAAGGCGACAACGACCGGGCCCGGTCTGTTTCCATGAGCAGCCTGGGCATCATCATGAGCACCGTCTTCGGGCTGCTGATCATCGTCCTCGGCGTTCCACTCACCTCGTACCTCGCCACGCTGCTCGGCGCGTCGGGTGCGATCCACGATGGGGCCGTGGACTACATCTTCTGGCGCTGGCTCGGCGCCCCCGCCATCCTGATCACGCTGACGGCCTGCGGTGCCCTGCGGGGCCTCCAGGATATGCGCTCGCCGCTCTGGATCGCCCTCGGCATCAACGGCATAAACATTGTGCTCGATCCGATCCTCATTTTCGGCGCGGGCCCCGTACCCGCCCTGGGAATCGCCGGCGCGGCGGTAGCCAGCGTCGTCGCGTACTGGATCGGCGCGGTCTGGTCGATCTGGATCGTCAGGCGGAAGCTGGGCTGGTCCTTCCAGGTAAATCTCGGCGCGGTCCGCCGGCTGATGCGCGTCGGCGCCGATCTCTTCATACGCACCGGCGTATTGAACCTGTTTCTCCTCCTGACGACCCGGGAGGCCACGCACGGAGGCGCCGACATCGGGGCCGCCCACCAGGCGATCAGGCAGGTCTGGATGTTCGGCACCTTCGTGCTGGACGCCCTCGCCGTCACGGGACAGAGCCTGGTGGCCTACTTCCTCGGCGGCGACCGGATCCGAAGCGCCCGGAAGGTAGCTCGCATCGTGTGCCACTGGAGCGTGTGGTCGGGTTGCCTGCTGGGCCTCGTCCTGTGGCTGGGGAGCGGGGTCATCATTGATCTGCTCGTACCCGCGACCGCAGTCGCCTATTTCCATTCGGCCTGGATCATCGCCGTCGTCGTACAGCCGGTGAACGCCCTGGCCTTCGCCACCGACGGGCTGCACTGGGGCTCGGGGGACTACCGGTACCTGAGGAACGCCGTGGTCCTCGCCACCGGCACGGGTGCGGCCGGATTGCTCGCCGGTCCGCACGCCCTGGACTGGATCTGGTTGATGACCGGAGTCTGGATCGGCGTCCGGGCGACCCTGGGCGTGGTGAGGATCTGGCCGGGGGTGGGGAACAGCCCGTACAGGGTGATGGAGTGAGGGGGAGGACGGTTACAACTTCAGATCTTCTTCGAATCCAGGATTGAGTTAAACACACTGTCGAAGGTTTTAACATCGCCGATACCTCGACGTTGGCAACTTGCCCAGTGGCATAGATCCCGTGCCTGAAGCATTGGAAACCGTTCGTGCATATGGCCGGCGAGTTTTACGTCTTCCTCCTCTAATGGCCAAACTTCTATTTCCAAATCTGCTATAAGTCTAACCGCTGCCTCGAATGTCGAAAGGCGATTCTCGGTGAGATATACGTGCAGTAATTCCTGCATTACTTCAGCGGAAGTGCATAGTTGATCTCGATTGAGGACGGACGTGCGTAAGAACTCCGTTGCCTGCGCTTGAAGGGAATGCTCCTTTCCAACCGCATACATGAATACGTTGGTGTCGACAAAGATCATGTATTCGTGATCCCGCGTCCTTTCGACTGTTCGATGATTTCACGTTGCTCCTCCCAATCGGGTTCCTTTTCGGGACCAGGAAGATCGCCACAACTGTGAAAGAAATCGTCCAGTTTTGCCAGTTTCTCGACGACCTCATCCTCGGAGAGAATGAAGTTTTTCCGCTGGGTATGGAGTTCCTGAAGCCAGGTATCTAATTGACCGTGGCGTTCCCGCCTTTTTTTGTCGAAGAATCCGTCCGCGCTTCTGATCTTGTTAAACAGCGTGTATGCCATTCCTGCAATGCTCGCGAGATAGTAGTATTCTTGACCTTCAATGTTGGAAATAGGGTACTCAGTTCCCTTTACGGCATACCGCCTGAAGTTTGTGCCGATCGCTATATCGAACCTTCGCTCGTCTTCGCTTGAGGCTTCTCCGAATATCCCTTCCAGCCAGTTGTTTTCCAGCATCGAATCCAATGAACCTTCCTCGTTCTCCGGCTTGTCACCATATGGAATAACGACGCAACGTTCGATTTCAAGATCGTACTCCCAGGCGTTTATGAGTAGTGTCTGAAGGTTATGTCCAAAGTGCTCTTTATCTTTGAGATCTATCGGTAACAATCTCTCGTCCTTGAAGAGCATGTACGCCTTGAGGCCGAGTTCAATGCCATGAAGGAAATTGTAGGCCGTTGATCGATGAGATTCAGGCAACTGAAGGCCGAATGCTCCCTTCCAGTCGCGCGCCAGTTCGTTGCGTCCTATCCTGACGAAATCCTTGCCAAACTCAAAAAACTTCCTATGGCCAATCCACTGTTCGCCAACAGAAACATGGGTGAACGAGTCTTCCCGCTGACGGTCAATGTACACACTTTGTTTCAGGTATTCGCGTGCCTCGTCCCGGACCAACATTTTCCGTTGGCCGGTGCTGTCATATAGGTAGAATCGCCCGTTTGGATCGCGTTCGATTTTCCTGTCTTCTGGTATGTCGAAACGGTGCCGTCTAAGATTCACGAAGTGACTACCTCATTGGTTTTCTTTACAGACGTACAGAACCTGCTGTTTATAAAATATCAACTTAATCTTAGCATTCGTCAATACCAAATCTGATCGAATTCGCGGAAATTCTGACGACACTGAATCACGCTTCGACATGAATTCGACGTAACGTTGGTCCATCCATTCATCCCCACGGAAACGCTAACGTCGGCTGGTTCGCAAATCGTTCCATGGAGATCTCGAGGCGGGCCCCGGAGCCGGGCGCGAGCCGCAGTCTGAGATAGTCGCCGGCCACTTCCACGGTCCGTCCGTCCGCTTCCGCGGCCTTGCTTTCCACCGAAACCGATTTCAATGCGTGTTCCCGGTAGGCGCCGCCCTGGATGATGATATCCGCAGGATCTACCGGGTTGAGGTTGACCAGCGTTACCGCCGACCTCGTATCGGCGACCGTGTCGACCAGCGCCGCAACGTCTTCCGGCAGCCCGGGTCTGCGCCTTCCGGGATCGAAGTACCGGAACATGCAGTGGACCGCCTGGGCCCGCTTCGGGGCTGGACCGCCCATGGTCAGCTGAAACAGTGCGCTCGGCATCGCGGGGTTGAAACCGTTGGTGTTGTCGGACAGGCGCGTGTCCGGCGTCAAGGGGTCGGTGCGGACCGACTCCACCTTCTGCCGGACCGACGCCAGGTCGGCCTGCAATGCCTCTTCCGGATATGCGGGGTTATCACCGGCCACGTACCGCACCCAAGCGTCATCGGCACAGCGCGCCCGCGCTTCCTTGGTCATCGACCAGTACCAGGTCTCCATCGCACCGACGTTATAGGGTCCGGGGGTAAAGTTGTACCAGCCGTCGTCCCCATACTTGTTGGGGTACACCATCCGGCCGTCTTCTTCCCGCCCGTTCTCGTTAATCAGATCGATCATCTCGCTCCATGGCGCCGCATAGGACCGGTCACCGGTCAGCAGCAGCGCGTGACTGAAGCCCGACAGGCCCAGGTGGATCGTGTCGCGGTGCACGGTCCGGCCGTCCTGCGGGGCGACGGTCGTGAATCCCCAACCGTAACACCCGCCGTACCACTTTCCGTCACAGGCGCCGCCGATGGTGCCGTCCAGCCCGATATTGGTGGGGATGATGCCGCCATTGGCCCGTATACGTTCCACCCAGGCGTCCACGTATTCCAGGATCCAGTCCCGGTACTTGCCCTCGCCCGTCAGCGCAAAGGCATTGAAGGCCAGTCCCGTCGCGAGCATGTTGGAGGGATGGTCGCCGATCACGTCGGTGTAATCCTTGAAATGGGCGAGCATCTCCTGGTAGTTGCGTTCGCCGTGGGCCAGGACGAAGCGCCCCTCCTCGATGGGATCGCCCGTCCAGTCCAGGGCCGTGGCCTTGCGTAGCATGGGCCCGCGGCTGCCGTTGAACAGGCTGCGGATGATCCGGTGTTCCGGGTCGTAGTTCCGCGCACCGGGATCCTCATCCATGTAGAACCCGGACCACAGGCGCACCCGGCGTTCGAATTCCTCGGCGTCCGGGTCGCAGAGACCCAGGTCACCGAAGACCGACATGCTCTCGCCGTTGTGCAGCCAGTCGAACATCACCGGGAACTCCTTGTAGTACATCCCGTCCCGGCAGAAGGGTACGTCGACCGTCTTCGCCTCGGTGTACTGCTTGATGTGTCCATCCTGCGCGAGGTTGCTCATGGCCAGCAGTTCCTCCGGTCCGCCCATCATGTAGAGGACCGGCCAGCCGGTCAGGTTCTCGATGGCATCATCGGGCCCGTCGTCGCCGCCCCAGCGCGGCACGCAGCGCATGTAGCCCTGCTCGTCGAAGTAACGACTGTAGAAGTATTCGCAGGCGCGGGCCTGTGCCTTCATGGACTCCTTTTGCAGGAGTGCCCAGGCCGGTGGTGGCATCGGGGTGGTGATGGATAACGAAGTCATTTATCTGGATGGTCTCCGGGTTCCCTGAATGTGTGACTATGAACGTCTCGTAATCCACAGCCGCATCGATTTAAACACTGAATGAGCTACTCCGGTCGTGACAGTCACACAACTTTATGTGGCCTGATGGCTCGCAAAGCTGAAGCTGCCGTACGTTTCGCTTGTGCCAGCTCGTATTGAACCTGCAGGTTCATCCAACTCTGCGCGTCTGTATTGAAGTACTTGGCGAGTCGCAAAGCGGTTTCAGCCGAAATCCCCCGGCGGCCGCGTACAATCTCGTTTATTCTGGCTGGCGTTACGCCGACGGCCTTCGCCAAAGCGTTAGAAGACAATCCAAAGGGTTCCATGAAGTCGTTTTTCAATACTTCACCGGGATGCACGGGATTCAATTGAGCCATGGAAGGTCTTTCCTTTCAGTGGTAATCAACAATCTCCACATCATAAGCGTTACCTTTATCGAATCTGAAACACAGACGCCACTGATCATTGATCCGTATACTATACTGTCCTTGACGGTCACCCGTTAGGGCTTCAAGACGATTACCCGGCGGAACCTTCAGAAAACAAATTGTCGCGGCAGCATCCAACTGGGCAAGTTTACGCTGGGCAACTCGTTCAATTGCGACAAATCTACGCACACGGTATCCCGCCGCAAGTTTCTCCGTGTCCCTGCATCGATACGTCCTGATCATACTCGAAGTTATATCGAATATCGATAAACGGCAAGCAGTTTGTCCTTTAACTCAGTTGATCCCTGGGTCACGCCGCCTTGGCCTGCCGCATCCAAAAGCTGCCGTGCACCAGAGATTCCTCGTACTTCAACGCCCGGCCGATTCGCTTCTTGTCGCGGAGACGTAAATCGGTACCGAGGCCGACACCGGGAGCCTCCTGGGAGTCCATGGATGCAAAGCGACGAATCACCCACAGCGCTATATCGGCCGATGGAGGACCGGTATGGACGGGATGCTCCATCAGGTGGGATTTGATGAGCGCGCTCCAGTGTTCCGCCAGCAGATGCCGTGCGCCGAAGATCTCCACGGCCGTAATCCACCGACCCTGGGATACCGCGATCCCGCACTGCCCCGGCAACGGTCCAAGCTTGCTGAGTTCCCGGGCCGCCGCGGCCCGTTCCTTGTCGCGACGAAAGATCTGCCGATGACTTTCCATCGCGGCCGATGTGCTGGATTGTGCCTGATGGGATTGTAGTTCATCCGCGATCTCGGACCAGACCCTCCCCTGGTCGCTGGCGTGGGTTTGCTCCCGTTGAATCGAGTCGTACACGCCCTCCTGGATCACCCTGCGAATCCGCGGAGAGGCATTCACCTCATCGCGCTCGTACGACTGGGCCTGTCCCCACCGCCCTTGCTCCAGACACGATACGGGCATGGTTCGTTCAGCTCGTGCCGGAACCAGTACGGAGGCGTTTACGGCGCGGTTCTGCTTGCCTCCCAGAAAGTGCTCTCCGTCAATGATCAGAATCGGCGTGTCGGTCGGGTTGACGGCCAGCAGGGATCCTACTGCCGCGTCTTCAAGCTCCCGAACAACGATCCCGGAGGAGGTTCCGGTCGTTATCTCCGGAGGATGGTTCGACGGCAGGTAGACGGGAAAAAACGAAACGCCCAGTCTGGTAATGGGTGCGCCGATTGCCGCGGTCGAAAGGTGCTGAATCATCGAGATGCCTCCTGTAATGTGCCTCCTGTAATGTGCCTTCTGTAACGGGCCTTCTGATGCTCCTTCGAATGCTCCTGCGATCCAGTTTCCCGGATGCTGGTTGGCTGGTCCCAGGTACCCATGCCATCCGATGTGCGAAACTTAGTCCATGATACATAAATGTTCAGTAGTCTACAATATAATCCAATGGAGGCCGACAGGCCGCACCGATGCGCAGTATCGGATGGCGTGTGGGATGATCCCAGAGCCAATAGGCCTTGACACCGCGCCTTGGTGCGTGGATAATCTCCGCACTGATTCACTGCCAGACGGTCGCTTTTCGATCCTGACTCCATTTCCTGATGTTTCCCCCGAAAGGATCCGGCATGCGCAAGAGCAAGGTCCTCTCCAAGCTACGCTCCTCCGGTTTCGTCCGGATGGCCGGTCTCGGCCACTATCTGCCCTTCTACATTCGCTATGCAGCCCACTTCAAATACGACGGCCTCTGGTTCGACCTGGAACACAGGGCGATGGATGCCCGGGAGGTCCAGTCCATTCTGGCCATGTGCAAGCAGCACGACATCGACTGCATGGTGCGCCCGCCGACCCTGGAAAGGACCCGGCTGTACCGGTACCTGGAAGACGGCGCCACGGGCTTCATGATCCCTTTCATGTCGACTGCGGACGTCGCGCGCCACGTCGTCGACTGCACGAAGTTCCCTCCCCTGGGCAACCGGGGCATCGACGGCGCCGGCCTCGATGGTGATTTCGGTATCGAGGTGTGGAAAGAGGGCACGACCTATTTCGAGGACGCCAACCGGGAGACCTTCATCGTCGGTCAGATCGAGACCGTGGAAGGGCTGCGCAACGTGGACGCCATCGCGGCCGTGGAGGGCATAGACGTGGTCTTCATCGGTCCCGCCGACCTGACGCACCGCCTGGAGACCGACCCCAATGTCAACTGGACGCTGGACGATGCCATTTCCCGGGTATCGGACGCGGCCGAACGGAACGGCAAGGCCTGGGGCATCACGGCGGGCAACCCCGAACTGGTCGCCCACTACCGCGGCCTGGGCGCCAGTCTCGTGCCATGGGGCGGCGATTTTAACCTGATGGGCGTGTTGGAGCAGTGCAGCAAGGATTTGGACGGGATACCGGGCGCCTGATTTGGACTATCATTGGACGCAGGTGACTGCCCGTGCCCCCTTCGCACCACGCGACGGGGCCGGCGCATTGGTTTTCGACGACGCCATGTGGTTGATCGGCGGCTGGAATCCGCGCGACAAGCTGCATTACCCCAGGGTCTGCAGCAATGATGTCTGGCGGTCCACCGACGGGCGGGACTGGTCGCAAGTAAAACCCAACACCTACCTCGACGAATCCTTCGATACGAAGCGGGACTGGGCGGGCAGGCACACGGGCGGATACGCCGTGCACGACGGCAGCATGTGGCTGATCGGCGGCGACGCCAACCAGGGGTATCACCAGGGCGATGTCTGGTCGTCGGCCAACGGCCGGGACTGGCACTGCGTGCTCGAAGAAGCCCCCTGGGCGCCCCGCGTGCTGCACGGCGCGGTGGCCTGGATGGGCAGACTCTGGGTATGGGGCGGACAGACCATACCCGGCTTCGCCGGTGGGAAGGACCGTTTCTACGATGACGTGTGGGTTTCGGAGGACGGGAAGGACTGGTCAAGGCTCGAGCCGAACAAGCCCCGGTGGTTACCCCGCGGCATGGTCGGCGGAAGCGTCGTGCATCGAGGTCGTTTCTGGGTCCTCGGCGGCGGTACGTACGAAACCCCGGACACGCCTGATCGGACGTTTCACAATGATGTGTGGAGTACCTCCGACGGCGTTCTCTGGGCGTGCCACAACCGTAACGCGCCCTGGACACCCCGGCAGTATCATGGGACCGCCGTGTTCGACGACCGGATGTGGGTGTTGGCGGGCTGGAACGGCGTTAACCTGAATGACGTCTGGTACTCGTCCGACGGCGCAGTCTGGTTCGAAGTACTGGATACGCCCTGGCCGGCCCGGCACGCGGCCAGTGTCTTCGTGTACCGCGATGCGCTCTGGGTCGTCGCAGGCAGTCACATGGCGTCGGACGTGTGGAGACTGGAACGGCTATGACGACACAGACCCCGGTGCCTTTCCTGACACCGGAAGAGAAGTGGCATTTCGAGCTGCAGGGCTACCTGCTGCTGCCTGGCGTCGTTCCGGACGCCGACCTGTCCGAGATGCGTCCGGTCCTGGACGGCTGGCTGGCCGCGGACGAAAAGGACATTCCCGCTCCACTCAAGCGGGGACGCCAGGAGCCGAACAAGACCCACATCGGCCACATCCACTACGGCCACGAGGTGTTCCAGCGGCTCAACATGAACCCGGAGATCATCCGCGTGGTAGCCGGGTTGACCTGGGGTTGTCCCCGTCTGATGCACTGCGTGTTCACCCACATGGTCAAGGGTCCGGAAGAACTGCGCTTTCATCGGGATGACGACGGAGTCAAGGTCACCCACGGATTCCGCAATCCGAACAACGATTTCCAGGTGGCGGACGGCGAGATCTACTGCAGCCACCTGGCCACATGGGTCGCCCTGGCCGACGTTCCTCCAGGCACGGGATTCTGCCTGGTGCCGGGCAGCCATAAGTCCACGATTCCCGAGCCGGAAGGTCTACCCGTCGAGCACGACCCTCCGACTTCGATCACGATCCCCATGAAGGCGGGAGACGTGATCGTCTTTTCCACCCGCCTGTTGCACAACGCCAGTCCGTGGACCCGGGACTATCCCCGCCTGAACATCTTCCAGCGGTACGTCTTCAGTTGGTTCTTCGATCTGCCCCACCTGTATCCGCTGGAGGAGCACCGCGAGAAACTCTCGGACGATATGTACGAGTTGGAGAAAATGACCCGCGACGAGAAACAGGTCGTCAAGCGGGTACGGGAAATGCTGGCAAGCGCGTAGAAGCGGTTGCGTAGACGCGGGCGCGTGGACGCGGGCGCGATCACTCCTCCTGTCCGCCTACGCCTCGTGCACGATCGTATTCACCCGATGCGCCTCGATGTAGTCCCGATCGATCTCGGCGCCCAGACCCGGACCCTGGGGGACGGGAACGCATCCGTGTTCATCGATGTTCTCGAGCTCATCGGTGAATTCGGGCGCGTAAACGTGCGGCTTGGTCTTCTTAATCCCGGGATGTACGAGCCCCAGTTCGTAGTAGTTGCTGTTCCGGACGGATGCCATGATATGGCGGTGGGCGAGGCCGCCGCCGTGGAGCTCCATGTCCAGCCCGAGTCCCTCGGCCGCGTGGGCGATCTTCATTACGCCGGTGATGCCGCCGTCCTCGTAGACCCCGGACCGCACGAAGTCCGTTCCCCCGTTCACGACGAAATCGACGTGCTGCTCCAGGCCGAAGATATGCTCGGTCTGCAGGATCGGCGTGGTGATGTGTTCCCGCAGCTTCTTGTGGCCGAATATGGACACGCCGCCGTCCTTGTAGGGATCCTCCAACCAGAAGAATCCGGCTTCGTCGCAGGCTCGTCCTACCTTGAGCGCGTCCGCCCAGGTATTGTATTCGCAGGCGGGATCGATCATGAGGTCCATGCCATCTCCCACGCGCTTTCCCGTGACTTTCACGTTGGCGACCTCGCGCTCGATGGGGGCGTTGCCCCAGCCGTGGATCTTGAAGGCGCGGTATCCCAGGTCCCGGCACTGTTCGGCGAAGTCCGCGAAGGCCTCGGGCGTGTGCAGTCCGCCGTTTTCGTCGCCGTGGTACGTGCTCGCGTAAGCCGGAAGGGAAGTCCTGTAACCGCCCAGCAACTGGTAGACGGGCGCGTTGTAGTACTTGCCTGCGAAGTCCCAAAGCGCCACATCCACCGCGCCGATCTGGGTGCGGTCGGTGTGCCGCAGCCCGCGCTTCAGATCATTGTAGGTCTTCTCCCGTTCGAAAGGATTGCTGCCCAGCAGGTACTGGACCGCCGGTCCCGACGGCGAGGGACCGCCCAGGTACTCGCCGACGATTCCCAGGTTGGTGTGTATCCGTAACAGGCCACCGCCGAGTTTGCGCGTGGCGCCTTGCTCGTACACCAGGTTGAATCCATTATAGTCCACGCCCATGTTATCGACGGTGTATTGAAAAACAACGGTTTCGATTTTGGTAATTTCCGGGGTCATAGCCGGTTGCCTCCCTCGAGATGGGTCACTGGGTCGGACAAAGGTTTCGGGAATGGTTTCATCGGGCCGAATTCTGGTTTCATCCTTCTTTTCATTCAGTCTTCTTTCATCCAGTGCGTTTTTTGGTCAGGTCCGGTCCTCCATTATTCTTTAATACGAAACGTACTATCGATTTATCACCGAACGATCCCTGCTTTCACTTTTCCGCGCTTTCGGCTCTTCTATTTCCTTCTTCAGTCCTTTTGCCCTTCTTTCCGTCCTTTCCATCCGGATTTACTTTTTCATCTGTCGCATCCGAGTTCGATCTGATATTGAACGTAACATTATTAATAAATATATAACTAATTATTATAGTACTAATCGTATTAAATCAATACGACGTAATTAAAACTACGGACATCGTTGATGAGATACCCACAGATTTGAAGTTCACCTCACCTTGCTGATGTCCCGGATGGCCCCGTAGGGCACCCCGGTGATATCCACCATTTCCTGGGCCCGGCGCTCCGTCTCCGCGACGTCTTCTTTAACGTCCTCCGGATAATACACCTGGCCGGCCCGCACGGTAAGGTGCGGCGTGATCATGCTGCCGCCGGTTTCCTCCCTTCCGTGGGCGTCGGTAAAGATAAAATGCCCCTCTTCGACGCTAAAAACGGCGATGTCGGCAACGCTTCCCTCCTTCAATGTTCCGATTTCATCCGATCGGTCCAGCACACGTGCGGGATTGATGGTCGTCTGTCGCACGATCTCCTCGAAATCCAGCCCCATGTTCAGCAGTTTCGACGCGGTTTCGGGCAGGCTGTGTACTGGGGACTTCAGGCTGTAGACGTGAAGGTCCGTGCTGATCACGTCGGACAGGAAACCCAGTTCGACCGCCCGTTTCGCGATCCCGTAGTGAAAACTCCCGGCGCCGTGGCCCAGGTCGAAAAACACGCCGCGCTTTCTTGCTTCGTATACTTCCGGAATCACCCGGTCTTCGTCGCCGAGGATATGATCTCCCTTTCCCTGGTAGCAGTGGGTCACTATATCGCCGGGACGAAGCAACTCCAGAATATCCGGCAGAGCGACACCCTTGTCAATATGGACCATGACCCGGGTGTCCACCATTTCGGCCGCTTCGATGGCCCGACGGAGCGGTTCCACGCCGTGGCTTCCCACCTGGAAGGCCCCCTGACGGACCTTGACGCCCACGCAGTGTTCCGGCCACATGGAAATGACCCGGGCCGTGTGTTCGGGATCGGCGTTCTTGATGTCCTCCATCTCGCCGCGCATGGAATTCAGCAGCCCGATGCTGCTGATATGAACGAAGGTGAGCACTTCGGTCCGGGACGGTTCGATGATGTACTCGAGAAAGCCGCGCAGGTTCGTCCATCCCGGGCTCCCGGCATCTACGATGGTCGTTACGCCGGTGGCCAGACATAGGGCGTCGGCCTTGATACCGAAGGTCGTGGCGCCGGCGTAAACATGGGCGTGCAGGTCGATCCAGCCGGGCGTTAGAAACTTGCCCGATACGTCGATGGTCGTACGCGCGCCGTCTTCAATGCGATCGGAAATCGCGGCGATTCTGCCGTTAGTGATCCCTACGTCGCCTCTTCCGTTCTTCTGTTGGGAGGGATCGACAATCGTCGCGCCCGACAGCACCAGGTCGAAAGCCATGGAAAACCTCCGGAATCGGTTCCATTCGGACGTCGCAGTCCTGATTCCCTTCTGCACCCTAGTTGTTGACATTTGAAAAGTATAATCATATCGTTTTCTCGCATCAATGGACTTAACCCCAATGAAATTAACCCAGTCCAGCCACCTGAAGGATTTGCGCCATGGCGAGCGGTCTGACCGACCACCAGAAAAACCGGTATCTCGAAGACGGCTTCCTGCCCATCGAAGGGCTGTTCGACCCCGCTTCGCTCGATCCCTTGATCGCGGAATTGAACGAGGTCGTCGATGCATGGGCGGAGCGGTACCACGCGGAAGGGAGGCTGCCGGAACGGTTTGCGGACGAACCCTTCGAACGGAGACTTTACCGGATCCATGAGGCCATGGACGGCCAGTGCGGGGAATTGCTCGAAGCCGTGCTGGGAAAACGGAAGACCGCGGGCATGTTTCTCGTCATGACCCTGCCCGAGATCCTGGACGTGGTCGAATCCCTCATCGGTTCGGAGATCCTCGTCCACCCCCAGTTCAACTCCCGGGCCAAGCTTCCGGACAGGACTTCCGTCGTGGACTGGCACCAGGACATCGGGTTCCTGGATCCGGACGTGATGCAGACCTTCATGGTCAATTTCTGGCTGCCGCTGGTGGATACGGACGAACATAACGGCTGTCTGGAGGCCATCCGCGGCAGTCACCGCAGCGAACGGCTCCCGTTCGAGGATTCACCCGAGAACATCGTTCCCGGCGCCTTGCCCGCCGGCGAGCGGGTATCCTGTCCCATTCCCAGGGGCGGCGTGCTCCTGCTACAGCACACCACGGTGCACCGTTCCGCGCCGAATTACTCGGATCACATACGATGGAGCCTGGATATCCGGTACAGCGACTGGCGAAAGCCCACGGGAAGGGACGATGTCCCGGGATTTATCGCCCGCAGCCGGTCGCATCCCGAGAAGGTCGCCACCGGGCACGAGGCCTGGCAGCGGCTGTTCGAACTGGACTGATTTATGGTTGAACTGTCTGGCAGGTCTCCCTCACTCTCACTCCCGTTCTCACACGAAGAATCACGCGTGCGCCCCCGGTTGGCACGATGATCGGCTCCCGGTCGCCAGGAAGGATGGTCCTACGCTGGTGCTCGCGGCTTTGCGCACCCGTATTCGCCCTGCCCGTTGACCTCTTCAGGATCCTGGCGGGTCTCCTGAGTTGCGCGTATTTTACAGCCGCCTTATTCGAGACGAACGACATCAGCGGACCCGGCGGACTGGTCGACCACCGGCTATCGCTGGAGCTTTTCCCCTATACGAAATGGAGCCTGCTACAGGGGGAAATACCGACGGGCCTGTTGAAAGCCGTCTTCCTTGGCGCCGTCGCTGTTTCCGCCGCACTCACAGCGGGTTACCGTCCGACCCTCTGTGCCGCGGTGCTGTACTTGGTAGCAGTGTCGACGTATCGGTTGAATTTCCTCGTACTCTACGTCGATGATGCCATATTCCACTGGACCCTGTTGTGGTTGATCCTGCTGCCGACGGGGCGCACGTTGACATGGCGCGCGTGGCGGCGCGACGGCAAGGCGGCCATGGACCGCTGGCGAAGTCGTACCGTGCCGGGACTGGTCGTTCGCTGCTTCCTGGTCAATCTGGCCCTGGTTTACGCCTTTTCAGGGCTCTGGAAACTGACCAGCCCCATGTGGCGGGATGGATCGGCGCTCTATGTCATTCTCAAGCTGCCTATCGCATGGGCGCCACAACTGTGGGACGCGGGGTCCCTGCCCTGGCTGAAGATCGCCGGTTACGTAGCCCTGGTAACGGAACCTATGGTCGTGCTGTTGCTCGTGCTTTCGCCGGGAAGGCCGTTCAAGTGGATAATCGTGGCCTTGGTCACCATCTTTCACGCGGGCATCATCGCCACATTGAAGATCCCTTTCGCCAATCTTGCCTGCCTGGCCGGCGTGGTGTTCTGGTGCCGCCACGAGATCATGACCGCCGCGGGCGTGCGCGCGCCGCCCGGAGACAGGGAGAGTGTCACGTGGCAGGGCAAGGGGAGCGTCACTTGGCGCAGCGGGACGGCCGTGGCGGTCACTTGCATCCTTGGCTTGCAGGCCGTCCTGGACTTCGCCAAACCGCAGTGGCGTTACGACGACTGGGAGGTGGGCAGGCCCGTCCAGGCGCAAGGGGGATGGGTGGACGGTCTTCACCGCGCCGTGTACGGGGCGTTGTGGGTCGGCGGGCTGGCACAGAGCTACCGGTTGCTCGACTGGGTCGACAGCCGCAACTATACGCTTGATTATCGGGTCAGGGAACGTAGGCCTGACGGAAGCTGGAACGAAATAGATCAGGAAACCCTCTTCCCCACTACCATGCGGAGCATTTTGCTTCAATCCTACCTCCATGGCGTCGTATGGCGTAAGTTTCCCCCGGCGAAGGAAGCCGAGCTTCGGACCGGATTGAGACAGAGGTTTGCGGACAGGTATTGTCGTGGGCGGCCCGATGAGGACCTCCTGGTCGAAGTGGACGTGCGGATCGGACGCGTTACCGCCGGTGACCCACCACTGCGACGACAAGGCTACGGCCGGTTGATGTCCTTTACCTGCCGGGCAGGCGTGGCAGTCTTTCAGGAGCCCGAATAATGTGCGGACTCGTCGCCGTTATGGCCCGTGGAGGCGCCTGGACTCGCGATGCCCTCGAGCGTGCCACCGATACACTCGCGCATCGCGGTCCGGACGGCAGGGGTACGTGGGTAAACCCCCACGGGAAGGTGGGACTGGGACATACCCGGTTGAGCGTGATCGGCCTGGAAAACGGCGTACAGCCTATCTGCAGCGAAGACGGCCGTCTGCACCTGTCGGCAAACGGCGAGTTCTATGGTTTCGAGCCGATTCGGCGAGACCTCGAAAACCGGGGCCATGTATTCGCCACGGGTTCCGACAGCGAAATCGCCCTTCACCTCTACGAGGAACGGGGTCGTTCGTGCGTCGAATCCCTCCGCGGAGAATTCGCATTCGTCCTCTGGGATGAAAACCTGCAGACGCTCTGGGCGGTCCGTGACCGATTCGGCATCAAGCCCCTGTATTACGCGGAAGCCGATGGGGTGCTGTACCTGGCCTCCGAAGTCAAGGCGCTGCTGGCCGCGGGAGTGCACGCTGCCTGGGACGAGGAGACAGTCTTCCAGCAGATCTTCGCCTGTTTCGACACGGAGCGGACTCTCTTCCGGGGCGTCCGGCAGGTACCACCCGGGCACGGCCTGGTCGCGCGGGAGGGAGAACTGCGCATCGAGCGCTACTGGGACGTGGAGTATCCCCGCGGCGCGTCGGTATCCGATTGGGATCCCGCCACTTGCGTCGACCAGGTCCGTTATCGCCTGGAGGAGTCGATTCGCCTTCGCATGCGCGCGGACGTGCCGGTGGGGTGTCTCTTGAGCGGTGGGCTGGACTCGTCGGCATTGCTGGGAATGGCCGCGCGGCATTCATCAAGGCCGAAAGCCTTTTCCATCTCCTTCGACCACGCGGCCTACGACGAAGAACCCGTGGCCCGCCGCACGGCACGGCACCTTGGTGTAGAGTTCGAGACCGTACCCGTTTCACAGGGAGACTGCGCCGATCATTTTTCCGATGCGGTGTGGCACGCGGAGGCTATTCAGGCAAACGCCCACGGCGTGGCGCGTTACCTTCTGAGTCGTGCGGTACGCCGGTCCGGTTACAAGACCGTCCTGGCAGGCGAAGGCGCCGATGAACTGTTCGCCGGCTACGAATTCTGCCGGCCCGCATTGGACCTTGGTCCGCGTCGAGGAGTGATCGACTGGTTGCGAATCGGCCTGGCGCTGATCGGGGCTCAGAGCCCCGCCGAACGGAAGGTGGCCGGGACTTCTGCGTGGCTGGTACGTGTAAGCCGCATACTGGGATTATCCAGCGAGGTTCTGGATTCCCTGGCGGGCAAACTGGACATTCTGAATGGTCTGCTGACCAAAGATTTTAGTGAACGCATCGCAAAACGCGACCCCTACTGGATCTTTTTCGATCAATTCGACTATCGTAAACAACTTGCCGGACGCGAACCCGTGAAGCAGGTGCTCTACCTGTGGTTGAAATCCCTGTTTGTCGGTTACAACCTTGCGGCAGAACGCGCGGACATGGCCCACGGGCTCGAAGTGCGCCTGCCGTACCTGGATCACTTGTTTTTCGAATTCGGAAGCCGTATACCTTCCAGGTTGCTGGCTCGGGACGGACAGCCCAAGTTTCCGCTACGCGAAGCGGCAAGACCGATCCTGACCGAGGAGGTGTATCGTGGGGGAAAGAACCCGTTCCTGGCGCCACCATCCACGTTGCAGCCCGAAAACAGGCTCTTCGAGATGTGCCGTGACACGCTTCGGGGGCCCGGTATGCGGGATCTGCCCTTCTTCGATACCGGCCGAGTGACCCGCCTGCTTGACCGTCTTCCGGGGATGGATGACGGAAGAAGAGCCGCGCTGGATCCGCTGATTATGGCGCTGACCTCACTTTGCGTTTTGCAGGAGCGATACGATATGTGATCCTGCGGACCATCATGCGGCCGTGGTGGTTCAGTCGCTGATCGGCTGACTGAGGCCACCCGTCCGGCATTCAAGTAAACCCGTGAGCAATCGGTTGTTTTGTGCTTTAGACTTTCGCGTATTTTACTTCACGTGGTGGATTCACCTGTCTCTCGATAGCGGACCATTCCAATCGCTGAATGAACAAAGACTCCAGTAACCACCAGTCCGGCGTTCGATACGAAGCGGACGAAAGACCTCCGTTTCTCCTGGCCATCGGACTCGGTCTCCAGTTCGCCCTGCTCACCGTTGGCAGCGTGTTTCTGAAAGTCGCCATCGTGAGCCGCGCCGGAGGCGCCGGCGAGGACTATCTGGTATGGGCGGTATTCGCCGCTGCCATCATCACCGGAACGACCACGATCATCCAGGTTTTGCGCGTCGGGCGCGTCGGAGCAGGCTACGTGCTCCTGATGGGCACGTCGGGCAGTTTCATCGCGATCTGCATTTCGGCCCTGCTGGAGGGCGGGCCCGCGCTGATGGCAACCCTCATCATCGTCTCGTCGCTCTTCCAGTTCCTGCTTTCCGCCCGTCTTTCGCTGCTTCGCCGGATCCTGACGCCGGTCGTCACCGGTACGGTCATCATGTTGATCCCAGTCTCGATCACGCCCGTCGTCTTCAGGATGCTGGGCGATGTTCCCGAAGGGTTCCCGGAGTCGTCCGCACCCTTTATGGTGCTCGCTACCCTGTTGGTCACCATAGTCATCGCTTTGAAGGCGAAGTCGTCGCTGAGGCTATGGGCGCCCGTGATCGGCATGGTCACGGGTTCCATCGTCGGCGGATACTATGGCCTGTACGACACGGAGCGCGTGATCGCCGCGCCCTGGCTCGGACTGCCGGACGGCCACTGGCCGGGTATCGATCTCTCCTTCGGCACCGCGTTCTGGGCGCTGGTGCCCGCTTTCCTGTTCGTAACGCTGGTGGATGCCGTGGATACCATCGGCGACTCGGTCGCGATCCAGCGCATATCGTGGCGCCGTCCCCGGGCCGTGGACTACCGGGCGGTGCAGGGCGCCCTGGCCGCGGACGGCACGGGCAACATCCTTTCCGGCCTGCTGGGCACGATTCCCAACACCACCTACTCCTCGAGCATCGCGGTGACGGAATTGACCGGCGTAGCCTCCCGCATGGTCGGGGTGGTCGTGGGGGCAATCTACATCCTCGTCGCGTTTGTGCCGAAGGTCCCGGCGGTGGTCCTCGCCATACCGAACCCGGTCGTCGGCAGTTTCCTGCTCGTGCTGCTGGCCATCCTCTTCCTCATCGGCATGAAGCTGGTCGTGCAGGATGGGATCGACTACCGAAAGGGACTGGTCGTCGGGGTTGGCTTCTGGATTGGCGTGGGTTTTCAGAACGACGCGATCTATCCGGCGCTGGTTGCCGATTTCGCCGGTGGATTCCTGCGGAACGGGATGACTTCGGGCGGACTGGCGGCGATCCTCATGACGCTGTTTCTGGAACTGGCCGCTCCCCGCCGGTACCGGATGGAGGCCGCCTTCGATCTCGCGGCACTGTCGAAGATCCGGGCTTTTCTGGAAGCATTCGCCATCCGGCAGGGCTGGGCCAAGGAGACGACGGACCGGCTCGTGGCGGCCAGCGAGGAAACGCTGTTGACGCTGAATCCACGGGAAAGCGAGACCGGCCAGCGCCGGCGGCTGCTCCTGGTCGTCCGCCAGGAGGACGAAAGAGCGATCCTGGAATTTGTCGCGGCCACCGGCGAAGGCAACCTCCAGGACAGGATCGAGCTGCTCGGCGACGCACGGGCTGTGGAAACGCCGGAGGAAATGGAGGTGTCGCTGCGCCTCCTGAGGCACTTCGCTTCTTCGGTCCGCCATCAGCAGTACCACGACACGGATATCATCACCCTCCAGGTCGAAGTCCGGCAGTCGGATCCCGCCGCATGACGTCAATAACGGACCGGTCGGTACGCCCGGTGTACGCCACCGGTGTACGCCTTCGGTGTACGCCTTCGGTGTACGCGGGATGTATCTACAATGGAATGCCTTGACTCGCTGGTGCGTGCCTTTATTTTCCTAACCCTGTGAGCATTTTCAAGACCCCGTCGACAAACCGTTTCCAGTTCCTGCCGTAACCAGGCTGTAGCACTGGATCTCAACAGGACCCTGCATGAACACGGACGCTTCAGCCCGCCAGTCAAGCGTACGCTATGAAGCGGACGAACGTCCACCGCTTCTTCTGACCATAGGTCTCGGACTCCAGATCGCCCTGCTTACGGTCGGTGGCGTGGTCCTGACCGTGGCCATCGTGAGCCGGGCCGGCGGCGCGAGCGAATCCTTCCTGACCTGGGGGGTGTTCGCCGCGGCGGCGATCAGCGGAACGACCACGATCATTCAGGCCATTCGAGTCGGCCGCATCGGCGCGGGCTACGTACTCATGATGGGTACGTCAGGCAGCTTTATCGCGGTCTGCATCGGGGCGCTCGCGCAAGGCGGTCCCGCGCTGATGGCGACGCTCATCATCATCTCCTCGCTGTTCCAGTTCCTGCTGTCCGCCCGCCTATCCCTGCTGCGCAGGATACTGACGCCGGCGGTCTCCGGGACGGTCATCATGCTGATTTCGGTCACGGTGATGCCCATCGCGTTCAACATGCTGAACAGGGTACCGGAAGGCATGCCGTCCACGTCCGCGGCGGTCACGGCCCTGGCCACCGTGCTGGTCACCCTCGGCATCGCGTTGAAGGCGAAGTCGTCGCTGCGCCTCTGGGCGCCCGTGATCGGCGTCGCCGTGGGGTCCATCGTGGGCGGATACTTCGGTCTGTACGATGCCGGCAGGGTAGCCGCCGCTTCCTGGCTGGGGCTTCCGGACGGGAGTTGGCCGGGCATCGATATCTCTTTCGGTCCCGCCTTCTGGGCGCTGCTTCCCGCCTTCATGTTCGTAACGCTGGTCGGCGCCGTGGAAACGATCGGCGACTCGGTCGCGATCCAGCGCGTTTCGTGGCGCAGGCCCCGCGCGGTGGATTACCGGGCCGTGCAGGGCGCCGTGGCCGCGGACGGCCTGGGCAACCTCCTGTCCGGTCTCATGGGTACGGTGCCCAATACGACCTATTCCTCGAGCATCGCGGTGACCGAGTTGACCGGCGTGGCTTCCCGCATGGTCGGGGTGGTCGTGGGACTGGCTTTTGTCCTGGTCGCGTTTATCCCGAAGTTCCTGGCGGTCGTTCTCGCCATTCCGGATCCCGTTGCCGGCGGCTTTCTGATCGTGCTGCTTGCCATGCTGTTCGTCATCGGCATGAAGTTGGTCTTGCAGGATGGGATAGACTACCGGAAGGGGCTGGTCGTAGGCGTGGGTTTCTGGATCGGCGTCGGTTTTCAGAATGACGCGATCTTTCCCGCGCTGGTCTCCGACTTCGCGGGCGGACTCCTGCGGAACGGCATGACGGCTGGCGGACTGACGGCCATACTCATGACGATTTTTCTGGAAATCACTTCCCCGCGCCGTCACCGGATGGAGTCGGACTTCGATCTTGCGGCGCTGCCGAAGATCCGTGCGTTTCTCGAAGGATTCGCCCGCCGCCAGGGCTGGGACAAGGGGACGGCGGACCGGCTTATGGCTGCGAGTGAAGAAACGCTGTTGGCACTGATTCCTCAGGACGGTGAGCACAGCCAGCCCCGGCGGCTGCTCCTGGTCGCGCACCGGGAGGGCGAAAGCGCGGTCCTCGAACTGGTCGCGGCGACCGGCGAGGGAAACCTGCAGGACAGGATCGAATTGCTCGGTGACGAAAGAGCCGTGGAGACGCCGGAGGAACTGGAAATATCACTCCGTCTCTTGAGACACTACGCTTCGTCGGTGCACCACCAGCAATACCACGATACCGATATCGTCACTCTTCAGGTGGACGTGCGCCCGCCCACGCCACGATAACCTCGGGTTCAGTGGACTTGAACGGACTGTCTTTCGAAGAACGGCAGTGTGTGGAAGCGTAGTGGTACTGGAGCGCCCTTCGGCGGCGATCGGACGTATTCGGCGGCGTGTAGTGGTAGGTCTCGCTGTGGAACACGAGGGCGTCCCCTGACTTCATGACACAGGCCACCGCGTCGTCCGCGGTGGGCGCCGAAGACAGTCCGTAATCGTCCTCCACCCCCCCGTGTTCTCCGATCCCCGCACGATGCGACCTCGGAATGACGTGCATGCATCCGTTCGCCACGTCGGCGTCGTCGAGGGCGATCCAGAATCCGAAAACATCGTTGGGTTCCAGTCGGAAGTATGCGTTGTCCTGGTGCCAGACCTTCTGGCCGCCGAACCGGGGCGGTTTCATCAGCAGCATGCTCTGAAACAGGGAAACGTCCGGTCCGATCAGTTCGAGCGCCATACCCACCATTCTGGGATGGAAGGCCAGGGCGTGGAAAAGCTCGCTGTGGCGGGTCATCCGGAACAGCTTCCTCACGCCCAGCTCCCTGGATTCGGGCGTAACCGCTCCGCGGCGTACGGCCGGCTCGATCTGCACCAGTTCCTCCGGGACGTCCGGATACCGGTCCACGATCGCCGTGATCTCGCGCCGGATGGATTCGACTTCGTCCGGGGACAGGAAGGCTTCGGCGATGAAGTAGCCGTCCCGGTCGAAGGTCGATTTCTGCGCTGCTGACAACAGCGTTTCGGCGGTCATGTCTCAGTCCTTCCAGTTGAAGACGACGCCCATCATGTTCTTTTCACGCCTGAATATCATCTCGTAGGCTTCGTTGATCTGACCGTAGTGCATCCGGTGGGTAATCAGGCGCTTCGGTTCCAGCTTGCCCTCGCGCATCAGGTCCAGCGTGAAGCGGCACATGGCGGACCAGTCCCTTCGGTCGCCCCGTTCGGGGGGGAACAGGTAGCCTGCCCGCCCGTTGACCGCGATCAGCGAAATCCCCTTGGCATAGAACCATTCCATGTCCAGGGGATTGAAATCGAGCGGCGGTTCGCCCCGGCCGGGCAGGGCTACGATGCTGACCCGCCCGTTGTCGCGCACGATCTGGCAGGAAGTCCGCAGCGCGGGCCAGGGATTGGCCGTGAGTATGACCAGGTCGACGCCCTCGCCGTGGGTGAAGTCGTCCAGCTTGGCCGCGAGATCGGGATCGTCGTGCATAAAGGTCGCGTCCGCGCCCATGCGCTCGGCCATTTCCATGCGCACCGGGCTGTTCGCGATACCGATCGTCCGCGCGCCGAGGCAGGGTCCGAGCCCTACGGCGCCGAGTCCGAGGACGCCCAGTCCCACGACCGCCACGTTCTCGCCGGGCTGGAACTGCGACTTGTAGTAGCACAGGGCGCTGAGTGTGTACAGGTGGCCGTATACCGCGTCCTCGTCATGTACGCCGTTGGGAACCTTGACGAGCATTTCATCGTCCTTCGCGATGAACTCGGACTGGTGTGGGTACCGGGAGATGACCCGGTCGCCCACGGCAAAATCCTCGACCGCGTCTCCCACGCCGCGTACCACGCCCAGGTTGCTGTCCCCGACCCAGCGCGGAAAATCCGGTGCTCCGGGCACCTGCTCCGCGCCTTCGTAGTTGCCCCGGTCCGTCCCGATCTTTAGCGCCGATATGACGGTCTCGACCCAGAGGTCGTGAGGGCCCAGGTTTTCCGTATCCAGGACATGATCTTCGATGCGGAGGTCTCTTGGGCCGTAGAGCATGGCGATTTTCATGGAATGTGCTCCAATCAGGCCGACAGGGCGGAAAGGCAGCGGTCGTAGACATCGAATCGCTCGCCTTCCGTCTCCTCGGGGTCCACCAGCTTGAGCCAGAGGGCGCTGCCGGGCTTTGCCGAGCTGTAGGACCGGTGGCTGCCGATCACGGAGGGATCCTCGCCGTGCCAGGCGATTTCCCCCTCCTGCATGTAGATGAACTCTCCGCGATAGCGGTCCACGATGTCCTTCCTGTGATCGCGGTAGAACAGACCCTGTTCACAGGCCGTGCGCCGCAGCGTATGGATCAGTTCGGGCGCTTCATCGGGATCCGAGTCGAAGTGCGCCACCGGGGTCTGGACGTCGCATTCGAAATCTATTTCGTCCAGGTCGACCGTTCCGAAACCCCGCTGGGCGGCCACCAGGAGGTGATTACGGTCCCTCCGGAACGGCGGCTGTGGCCAGTCGGAGGCCGGATCGTGTCCCATCAGGTAGGCGCCGCAGGCATCTGTGGCCGTGATCTGGTCGCCGGCGATCAGCACGTCGCCCACGCGCCCTTCACCGCCCCATTCTCGTCCTTTCTGTCCCACGAGTCCGTCGATGACGTTCAGGCAGGGATTCGTGATCATGGCCAGGTCGGGCAGGACGTAGGACAGGCGAATGGCGTGGTGGAAATACGTTCGGACCCGCCCGCCGGGAGGAACGATGGGCGGTAGCCCGAAGAGATTCTTCATGCACAGCGTGATGCCCATGAACGAGTGATTCTTCATCTTCGCCACGGAAATGACTTCGTCCGCGTCCTCGAAGACGCCGCTCAGGATATACCGGTCGAACATGTTCCCGCCGCCCGGCACCTCGTACACCGACCAGGGCGGCCGGTTCGAGTCGTCGTACCTGACGTCGAACTCTCGTAGATGGTGGACGTAATTGAACTCGTCGGGCGTCAGCTTGTCCGTGGCGTAAGGATTGGTGTCCGTGGCGTAGATCTCCGCATCGGTTTGTTCCCGGAGCAATTGCAGCACGGCCCTGCAGACCGCGTCGTCCACCAGTTCCTGCCGGCGCCCCTTGAACCGGACGACGTTGTCCATGGGTTTCATCATGTTGAACTTGATGACGATCTTCCGGGCTTTCTCGATGCGCGCCCAGGACTCCGCAAGCGGTTCGGTGATGCGCTTGAGGGTTTCGTAGACGCCTTCGTAGGGCGTCCGATGGTCGCAGGACGCCGCGCGAACGGTGTATGGCTTCTCCGGCATATCACGGTCTCCAGACGTTGCGGAATGCGAGGGGATACATTTCAAGGTGCAATATACATCCACCGGAATCGGCGACAAGGGTAAAGCCCGGCGCGGCCCGGCACGCCCGATACAGCCCGGCGAGGCCGGTGGATCCTGCTTACGGCATGGACGAAGGCAGTCAAAATGAAAGGCGCGGGCATTTTGGGTTGTATATTTAAAGTCGATGCGGCATATTGAAGACCCCTTTGTCCTGTGATTCCCTCTCGGGGAAACCGAACCGCCATCGGAAACGCGGTGCGTCCGCGGAAGATGTCCCGGCCTAGCCCGGCCTTGCCCGGCCTTGCCCGGCCATGCTGACCGGGCACCGCGGCCAACAGGAAGGTGAACACGGATTTGAACGCGCTTCGAAAATTCGTACGGTTCGTGGACGGGTTGAACGAACGGGTCGGGTCGGTCGTTTCCTGGTTTACGACGTTGCTCGTCCTGACCGTCTGTATCGACGTGTTTACCCGGTATTTCCTGCGCAGTAGCAGCGTGGCGGTGCAGGAACTGGAGTGGCACTTCTTCGCGGTGATCTTCCTGCTCGCCTCTGCGTGGGCCCTAAAGCACAACAAGCATGTCCGCGTGGACGTGCTCTACATGAACTTCAAGCCCCGAAACCAGGCCCTGGTCAATCTCATCGGCAGCCTGCTGTTTCTGCTTCCCTTCGCGGTGATCGCGATCTGGAGCTCCCAGAATTTCGTCCTGAATTCCTTCCGGATCGGCGAGGTTTCGCCGGATCCCGGCGGGCTGCCCGCCCGTTACATCCTGAAGGCCATGATCCCCCTCGGGTTTTCGCTCATACTCCTCCAGGGACTGGCCCTGGCGGCACGCTCCCTGGACCGGTTCATCCACGGAGGAGAAGATCCCATGGGCGAAGAGGACGAGTCGCCTCCGAGAGGGCTTTCGGCCAGGGAGGAGGACGCGGTTTGACCGAAGCGATGCCCCTCATCCTTTTCCTGGTCCTCTTCCTGCTGCTCCTGATGGGGTACCCGGTCGCCTTCACCCTGGGCGGCGTGTCCGTACTCCTCGGGCTGATGACCTTCGGCGCGGATTTCTTCAACCTGCTGCCCCTGCGCATCTGGGGCGTCATGACGAACTACGTCCTGCTCGCCGTGCCCCTGTTCGTCTACATGGGCGTCATGCTGGAGAAATCGGGTCTGGCCGAGGACATGCTGGAGACCATGGCCCTGCTCTTCGGCCGGCTACGGGGCGGGCTCGCCGTGGCGGTGGTGATCGTGGGGGCCTTGCTGGGCGCTTCCACCGGCATCGTGGGGGCAACGGTCGTGACCATGGGCCTGCTCAGCTTGCCCACCATGCTCAGGAGGGGCTACAGCCCCCAGGTGGCCACGGGCACGATCGCCGCGTCGGGGACGCTCGGGCAGATCATACCGCCCAGCGTGGTGCTCGTGCTGCTCGGGAGCATACTCAACGTGTCGGTCGGCGACATGTTCATCGGCGCGGTCATACCGGGCGCGATTCTCGTGGGCATGTACCTCGTGTGGCTTGCCATCGTGGCCGTGATCAAACCGGACGAGGCGCCGGCCATGCCAGCCGATGAACTGGCCGCCTTCCGGGAAAGCGGCATGTTCAGGAAGATCATCCGGGCCTTCCTGCTTCCCCTGGGCCTGATGACCGTCGTGCTGGGCTCCATCTTCGCGGGCATCACCTCGCCGACGGAAGCGGCGGCCGTGGGTGCGCTGGGCGCGACCCTGCTCACCGTATTCCAGGGCAAGTTTTCCTATGAAACGCTGAAGGAGGTCATGAAGGAGTGCACGCACATCACGTGCATGGTCTTCTTCGTGCTGGTAGGCGCCGAGGCCTTCGGTCTGGTGTTCCGGGGCATGAAGGGCGACGCGTACATGACCAGCCTGATCATGGACGCCAACCTGAGTACCTACGCCTTCCTGGCCCTGGTCCTGGTCATGATCTTCATCGCCGGCTTCTTCATAGATTTCATCCAGATCACCTACATCATCGTACCGGTCGTAACGCCCATCTTCATCGCCTTCGGCGTCGATCTGCTGTGGCTCGGCATCCTGATCGCGGTGAACCTGCAGACCTCCTTCCTCACGCCCCCCTTCGGGTTCTCCCTGTTCTACCTCAAAGGGGTCGCTCCGCCCGAAGTGCAGACCCGGCATATCTACAAGGGTATTCTGCCCTTTATCGTGATCCAGCTCATCTGCCTGGGGTGCCTGGTCTACGCTCCGATGCTTGCGACCTGGCTGCCGGGCCTGCGCTAGACCCCAAACCTTCGCCAGGACCCGGGCCTTCACCAGGACCCGGGCCTTCACTAGCCGTTAATAACCGATCGCGCAACCGTCTTTTCGGGGCTCCGACGCGCCGTGGAGCATGCCGTATTCCGGGTCGATGCGGATCGCCTGGTAGCCGCCGTATCCGTGGGCAGACCGGGATATCCGGTGGCCCATCTCCTCCAGACGCCGGAAGGCATCTTCGCCGATGCCTTCTTCCACGTTGAGCCGGCCTCCTCCGGCCTCCATGGGCGCACCCGTGGGTTCGGCCGAACCGAAGTGCTGGAACCGCGGCGCGTCGCCCGCCTCCTGTACGTCCATGCCGAAATCGATCATGCTGCAAAGCACCTGGACGTGTCCCTGCGGCTGCATCGCACCGCCCATCAGGCCGAATGTGAGCCAGGGATTCCCGTCCCGGGTCACCATGGCGGGGATGATGGTGTGGAAGGGCCGCTTGTGGGGCGCCAGGGCGTTGCGGTGCGAGGGATCCAGCGAGAAGAGCTGCCCCCGGTTCTGGATGGGAAATCCCGTGCCCTCCGGCACGATGCCCGATCCGAAACCCCGGAAGATGCTCTGGATGAACGAAACGACGTTGCGGTCCCGGTCGACGACGGTCATGTAGGCCGTGTCCCCGTGCTGCAGGATGGGATCGCCGGCCGGGACGTCGACTGCCGCCCTGCGGGGATCGATGCGTGCGCGCTGCCGGTCGGCGTAGTCCCTGGACAGTAGCGCTTCCACGGGTACCTCCGCGAAGGCGGGATCGGCGTAGAACACGGCGCGGTCGGCGTAGGCGAGTTTCTTGGCTTCGATCTGCAGGTGCAGCGTTTCCGCCGACAGGCACCCTGTTTCGGCGAGGTCGTAGCCTTCCAGGATGTTCAGCATCTGCAGGGCGGCGATGCCCTGCCCGCTCGGGGGCAGTTCCCAGACCGTGTGGCCCCGGTAGTCGACGCTGACGGGATCGTCCCAGGTCGACCCGTGGTCCCGGAAATCCTCAGGGCTGAACAGCCCGCCGACGTCCCGGGAACAGGCCACGACGGCCTCGGCGATTTCGCCTTCGTAGAACGCGTCGCGACCGCCCTCGGCCAGGATGCGGTAGGATCGGGCCAGGTCCGGGTTCCGGAACACCGCGCCGGGTTCGGGCGCTTTCCCTCCGGGCAGGTAGACGCGGACGGACTCGGGCCACGGCCTCAGCAGCGGTATGGATCCCGCCCAGTCCCTCGCGATGATGTCCGAAACGGGGAACCCATTCTCCGCGTAGTAGATAGCAGGTTCCAGCACCTGCCTCACGGACATGGTGCCGAAGCGGTCGAGGAGGCAGGTCCAGCCGTCCACGCAGCCGGGTACGGACCAGTTCAGCGGACCGATACCGGGCACGTATTCGTGGCCCAGCCCGGTGTAATAGTCGATCGTCGCCGCGTAGGGCGCTCTTCCGCTCGCGTTGAGACCGGTCAGCCCGCCGCTTTCGGCCTCCCGGACGATGGCGAACAGGTCGCCGCCGATACCGCAGGACATGGGTTCCACCACGCCGAGTACCGCGTTGACGGCGATGGCGGCGTCAATGGCGTTACCGCCGGATTTGAGGATCTCGATGCCGGCCTGCGCGGCCAGCGGCTGGCTCGTGGCCACCATGCCCCGGGGCGCCATGACGACCGAGCGCCGCGAGCCTCGATAGGTATGGGGATCGTATCTCATGGTCTTCAATGGCTCCGTTCGTAACTCATCCGCTCGAAATTCCTCCGCGTAAGTGGGTCTCGGCGTTGTGCCGGGGCGCGTATCCAATCTCTTCCTTCGGCGTCTGTATGTCGAAAATGTTGTACGTGTTGTCCGAAATGACGAAATAGTGCCGCGCGGGAGGCAGCGTGCCGGCGAGATGGGCCGTATAAGCGGCATGGACCATGGCCGCCGCATCCTGCTGGTGACACCAGACGGCGAAATACCCGGGCTCCTCCGTGATGGGCGTGTTGACGGGGTTCACGCCGCCCCAGCGCGTGGCCACCGCGCCGCAGCCCCGTACTGCCGCCCGTTCCACCCAGGCCTCGACATAGGCCTTCTCGTGGCCGTAGTCGTTGATCGGGCAGGCGGGCAGGTGCGCGGAGATCGGATCAGGCCATTCCCGGATCGAATCAAACTTTCGTTCCGCGATCAACGCGTACGCGCCCGATTCGAAAAAGTGATAGGCGTCGTCCACCGCGTGCACGGAACTCGAACCCACGATCATCGGCCGGTGGTCCGGAGGGCCCGGTCCGTCCGGTCCGCCCGGTCCGCCCGGACTACCCAGGTCCAGCACCGATTCGAACACCAGGTCCGTCATCGCGTTCATGGCGGCGAGATCGCCCTGACGGGCCAGGTAGACGACGAGATCGAACCCGGGGAGCATGGCCCGGAATCGATCCGGTTCTTCGACGATGTTCAAATCGACGAAGCGTCCCTGGGCGCGACCCTCGGCCCGGTCGGGCGCCCCGGGCAGGTCGATGCAACAGAAGCGGTATCTCCCGTCCATCCCCGGCAGGTACGTCCGGAGTCCGGACCCGATCGTCCCCCTGCCCCCGATGAGCAGCGTGTTAAATGCCATGCGGCTTCCCTTCAGTAGGCTTCCAGATAAAGCGATTTGATTTCGTCTGCCGTGGGCACGCGCGGATTGTTCTGCGGGCTCCCCGAAGCGAGGGCGTCGTCGGCCATCTTGTCCAGCGCCCCGGTCAGGGCCGCTTTCGAGATTCCGCAGTCCCTCAATCCGGGTATTTCGACTGTATCGTTGAGTTTTCGCAAGCCATCGATGAGCAGATCGCAGGCGCGGCACGCATCGTCCCCTTCCCCCGCCCAGCCGAGCTTCCGGGCCAGTACCGCGTATCGTTCAGGCGCCGCCGGCGCGCTGAACCGGGTGACCGCCGGCAGCAACACGGAATTGCTGAGGCCGTGGGGTAGATGGAAGACCGCGCCCAGGGGCCTGCTCATGCCGTGCACGAGGCAGACGGAGCTGTTGGAGAAGGCCATGCCGCCCAGTGAAGCGGCTTCCATCATGCCGCCTCGGGCTTCGTGGTCGCCGGGATGCTTCCAGGCCCGTACCAGGTGCCTGCCGACGAGGTCCACGCAGGAAAGGGCGAGGGCGTCCGTCATCGTGACGTTCTTGCGCGATACATAGGCCTCGATACCGTGGGTCAGCGTGTCCACGCCGACGTTGGCCGTCAGCGGACGGGGCATGGACAGGGTCAGCGTGTAGTCGACGAAGGCCGCCGCGGGCAGCAGATGGGCATCCAGGATCATCATCTTCACGTTGCGCCGCGTATCCGTGATGACCGTCACCCGGGTCATTTCGCTACCCGTTCCGGCCGTCGTGGGAACGGCGAACAGCGGCACGCCGGGCCGGGGAATCCGGTGATAGCCCGCGTATGCGGACAGGGGTCCGTCGTTGGCGGCCATGACCGCGATGGCTTTCCCCGCGTCTATGCTGCTGCCGCCGCCGACCGCAATGACGACTTCGCAGCCGTTTTCGTTGAGCAGGGCGAGCCCTTCCTCGACGTTCACGTCCGTGGGCTCGGGGGTCACGCCGCCGTAGACGCAGGCTTCTATGCCCGCCTGGCGGCATCGGTCCACCATGCGGGCGGGCAGGCCCTGTTCGACGAGGTAGGGATCGGAGACCACCAGCACGTTTTTCAGTCCGGCGCGGACGGCCTGGGGGGCCGCTTCGTCGAATGCGCCCGCACCACTGAAGATGATCGGAGGGATATTGATCTGCACGGGACCGTTCACCGTCAGGTAACTCCCTTGATGACGGCGCTGTACTGCCGGAATGAACCGGACTGCACGACCTCGCGCAGCGCGTGTACGGCCGTGTGCAGTTCTTCGTAGGTCGTGTAAAGCGGAGCGATGCCCAGCCTGATGTTGTCGGGCATGCGGAAATCGGAAATCACCTGTCTTTCCTCCCGGATCGCCTGGTCGATGCGATATCCTTCGGCATGGCCGAAGGAGACGTGCGACCCCCGGCGTGCGCCGTTCCGGGGTGAATTCAGCGTGAATCCGAGGGGCGCCAGTTCAGACGCCCAGAGGGCGACCAGGTATTCGGACTGGCTCAGCGACTTGGCGCGCGCGGGCTCCACGCCGGCTTCGAGCGCGAGATCCACGCCGGGTTCGATCATGGCCAGGGAGAGGACGGACGGCGTGCCCGTCAAATAACGGTCGATGCCGGTCGCCGGTTCGAATTCGGTATCGAAATAGAACTGTTTCCGGTGGCCGAACCAGCCTGAAATCGGATTGTCCAGCCTGGCCTGCAGGTCTTCGCGGACGTAAAGGAACGCCGGAGCCCCGGGCCCGCCGTTCAGGTACTTGTACGTGGAACCCACCGCCAGTTCGATGCCCAGGTCGTGGCAAGCCATGGGTACGACGCCGGCGGAGTGACTCAGGTCCCACAGGATCATCGCGTCCCGGCCGTGGGCGATCCCGGTGATCCGCGCCATGTCGTACAAGTAACTGGACTTGTACATGACGTGGGAGAGGAGCACCAGGGCGGTGTCGCCGTCGATGGCCCGGTCGAGGGCCTCCTCGGACACGGCAAAGCCGTTGTCCACGGGGAGTACGACCAGTTCGTACGCGGGATCGAGCAGATCCGCCACGGCCTTCAGGATATAGATGTCGGACGGGAAGTTCACGCTGTCGGTTACGATGCGGCGCCGCCCGGGCCGCTCCTTCAACGCACCGGCAATCAGCTTGAAGAGGTTGACCGACGTCGAGTCGGCGATGATCACCTCGTCGGGCCGGGCGCCGATCAGGCCGGCCAGCTTGCCGCCGATACGCCTCGAAAGCCCCATCCATTCGTCATTCCAGGCCCGTATGAGCCGGTTCCCCCACTGATGACGGATCAACCGGTCCATCAGGGGGATGGCGTCCCTTGGAACCCGCCCGAGGGAATTGCCGTCCAGGTATATCAGTCCGGGATCGTCGATCAGAAAGCGATCCCGGAACCCGCCCAGGTCATCGCGGCGGTCCAGTTCTCGCGCGTACTCGAGCGACGGGTCGAAATCCAAACACCTACCTCCACGGGCCGTGGTGTCGCGGGAATGCGGCTGAATGGTTGGCGGAAAAGGAAAAACCGGAATGTATACGGAGGGGGAGGCCGGGACAAGTGGAATGTCAACGCCCTGTCGCGCGGCCCGTGCTCATCGGCTGGCCCGCCTGGTCATGCTCATCGGCTGGCCCGCCTGGCCCGTTCGTCCTGCTCCAGGGATCGCGGCTGGGTGTCGAAGATGTTCAGATCGACGAAGGCCATCGCCCGGGCCAGCGTTTCGCGACTGCGCACCAGCAGGGATTGTGTATACGGGGTGTCTTCGGCGCAGAAACCCGTCGCGGCGAGATCGACGGCATCCGCCAGATAAAGCGCTCGTTCGCAGTGAAACTGCTGCGAAACGACGATGACGCGGTCCAGTCCGAACACCTTCTTCGCCCTGAAGACGGAGTCCAGGGTCCGCACGCCGGCATAGTCGAGCATGATGAAGTCTTCCGGCACACCCAGTTCGACCAGGTCCCGCTGCATGGTTGTGGTCTCGTCATAGTATTGTGTGGAAGCGTCCCCGCTGACGAGAATGGCCCTGACCCGTCCGGCGTGAAACAACTCGGCCGCGGCCTCGATGCGCGCGCGGTAGTACTGGTTGACGTGCCCCTCGGCGTACTTGGAAGTGCCCAGTACGAGTCCCACCTGGCATTCGGGCGTTTCCTCGGCCAGGTAGTACAGACGGGCGGATGCGTTGCGGGTAATGGCGAAGTCGTTCAACAGGGCTGCGAAGAGACCGGTCATGGCGAGCGCCGTAAGGACCTTGGTCCATACCGGCAGATGGCGAAATGCAGGTTGGTTTCGCATTGAAACTGGCGATTTCTGGGGAATTGGATCTTTGAGAGAAGAATGACTGGGGTTATACTGTCATACTATCTGGCACGGTCAATGTCGTCAAGCGATAAACCTGGTTTTTGTGTTATTTCGATGTAAAGCGTTGTGTTTTGTCTATTGATGCCGGAGTGATTCCAACATGCTTAAACGAATACCCGTCTTGCTACTCCCCGTGATCCGGCTGCTTCCTGTGATCTGGCTGCTTCCTATGATCTGGCTGCTCCCCGTCGCCGCGGCGGACAGCGGGCAGGACGTGGCGGGCGAAGGGGCGCCGATGACCGTGCTGTTCTATGGCAACAGCCTTACGGCGGGGTTCGGGGTCGATCCCGACAAGGCGTTTCCGCAACTCGTGCAAATGAAGATCGACGGGCTCGGCTGGCCGTTCAAGGTGATCAACGGCGGTGTGGGCGGGGAGACCACGGCGGGCGGCCTGAGCCGTATCGACTGGGTGCTGCAGAACCGTCCGGACGTGTTCATCCTCGAACTCGGCGGGAACGACGGGCTTCGGGGCGTCGACCCCCGCGTCACCCGCCGGAACCTGCGGGCCATCATCCGGCGCGTCCGGGAACGGTATCCAGAGACGAAGATCATTCTCGCCGGCATGCAGGCCCCGCCCAATATGGGCCAGCGCTTTGTGTCCGAGTTCAGGGAGATCTACCTGGAGCTGGCGGAATCGGAGCGTGTCTCGCTGATCCCCTTCATTCTCGAAGGCGTCGGCGGCATACCGGAACTGAATCAGCCGGATGGCATCCATCCGACCGCGGAAGGGCACGCGATCATGGCCGAGCTGGTCTGGAAGGCGCTCGAGCCGGTTCTGAAGAAACTTCTGCCCTGATCCGCCGGATCGTCTAGATTTCCGCCCGAAGCACTTCCAGCGGGGACTGGCGGTAGATGCCGGCGCTGGCGGCCATGCCCACCAGGATGGTGATCGACGCGATCCCACCGACCACGGCCAGCACGGGGATGTAGGCCGGCACGTAGGAGATGTTGAATACGAAGACGGCCAGGATCCACGTAGCGGCAAAGGCCAGCACGACCCCAGTCAATGCGCCGATTGCGCCGAGGAACAGGTACTCGATCGTCATGATCTTCAGAATCTGGTTCCGGGAGCCGCCGAGGGTCTTCAGGAGTACGCTTTCCTGCATCCGCTGGTAACGGCTGTTGGTCACGACGCCTACCAGGACGATGACGCCGGTGAATACGCTGAACAGCGCCATGAAACGGACGATTAGGGAGACCTTGCCGAGGATGTCATTGAGGGTGTTCAGGATGAGGCTCAGGTCGATCAAGGAAACGTTGGGAAACCGGCTCACCGTTTCCCGCTGAAAGCGCGCCGAGACCTGCGGATCGTCGATCCGGGTCACGACCACGTGGAACTGGGGCGCCTCTTCCAGGACGCCCTCCGGGAAGACCATGAAGAAGTTGGGCTGCATCCGCTGCCAGTCGACGGCGCGCACGCTCCCAACGGTGGTCTTCACCGGCACGCCCTGCACGTCGAACACGACCTCGTCGCCGATACTCAGCCCCAGGCGGTCGGCGATGCCTTTTTCCACGGATACGAGGACGGAGTCCCCATCGGCGTCGGCGCGGGGTTGCAGCGACCCTTCCAGGAGCGTTTCCGCGTCCTCCAGGTGGGCCCGGTAGGTCGAACGGTATTCCCGGCGCAACGGCCAGCGCGATACCCTTTCCGTCGTATCCGCCATCACCTCCGCGATCGTCCGCCCTTTCAGGCCCGCCAGCCGCATGCTTACCACCGGCGTCTGCTGCATGACCGGCAGTCCGTTTTGGCGCATCGACGCCAGGATATCCTCCCGCTGGCCGGGTTGTATGTCGAAGAGCACCAGGTTCGACTGCCTGTCTCCACCGACCTGGGTAATGTGTCCCACGAGGGAATACTGCAGGAGGTACAGTGTCGTGATCAGGAAGGCGCCCAGCCCGAGGGCGACGACCATGGTGACGGTCTGGTTGTCCGGGCGGAAGAGATTGGCCAGGCCCTGCCGCCAGACATAGGGCCACGTAGCCGGCACGATGCGCCGGGCCAGCGTGATCAGGCTCCGCGCGACCAGCGTCAGCAGCAGGAAGGCGCAGATCAGTCCCCCCGCGAATCCCACGCCCTGCAGCCAAACCCGGGTCTGGCTGATGCCGAAGAGCACGACGCCGGCCACGAGTACGGCGATCAGTACGATGCGCCGCGGATCCGCGTTGCCGCGCCGTGGTGTTTCGACGGAGGAGCGTAGCGTGAGCAGGGGAGAAATGTCCCTGATCGCAAGGAGCGGCAAGAGGGCGAACAACAACGCCATGAGCAGCCCGAGACCCATGCCCTGTAGCAGCGGAAGCCAGGTAAACCCCACCACCAGTTCGAAGGGAACGAAGTCCTGGATCAGCACGGGCAGTACACCGAGGACGAGATAGCCGACGGCGGCGCCGATGGCGGAACCGATCACGCCAATGGCCATGGCCTGTATGACGTACACCGCGAAGGTGTGCCGCCCTTCCGCGCCCAGGCAGCGCAGCACGGCAATAGTACCCCGTTTTCGCCGTACGTAGGTGTGAATGGCGCTGGCGACCCCCACGCTTCCGAGGATCAGGGCGATGAACCCGCTCAGGTTGAGAAACCGGTAGAGATTGCCCAGGGACCTTTCCAGGCCCGCCTGGCGGTCCCTCACGGTGTCCCAGTCCATCCCCCACCTGGCCGCGGTGTCCGCGCTGTGGGTTGCCGCGAGTTCATCTGCATCCACACCGTCGTCGAACCTGAACAGGGCCCGGTAGGTGACGCGGCTGCCCGGCTGGATCAACCCCGTGGATTCGAGTTCCGACATGGGGATGTAGACCCGGGGACCGATCGTGCTCATGGCCGCGGTTTCGCCCGGTATGCTCACCAGGCGGCCGGAGATCTCGAGCGTGCGCATCCCGACGCGGATCGAGTCGCCCACCTCCACGCCGTGCTGGATCATAAGGTTGTCGTCCACGAGGGCCGTGCCGTCCGTCTTGAACGATTGCGCGGCGGCAGCGGGGACCGTTTCCAGCACGCCGTAATAGGGGAACGCGCCTTCGAGCGCCCGTACGTTCGACAGGCGTGACGAGTCCGTCCGGGGGAAGGAGACCATGGAGACGAAACTGGATTGGCGCGACTGCTCGCCGCCCAGGTTCCGGAGAAAGACTTCGGCCGAATCCGAGAAGGCCGTCCGGGTGTTAATGTCGAGGTCGGCACCGAGCAGGGCCTTGGCCTCCACGTCGATCGCGGCCGCCATGCTGTCGCCCAGGGTACGGATTGAGACCAGGGCGGCGGTGCCCAGGATGATGGACGACATGTACAGGAGCAGGCGGCGCCGGTAGGTCCGGCTGTCCCGCCAGGCCATGCTGAGCAGCCAGCCTGCCCGTACCGGCGTCTTATCAGATGCGGGGGGAACGCTCATGACTGAGGATCTGGGGTAAGGGAAAGGGACGGCGCTTCCGGGATATCGGAATGCACAGGATGGTAGTCTTCGACCATGCGGCCCCCGCTCAACCGGACGATGCGACGGGTCCTCCGCGCCAGGTCGAGGTTGTGGGTCACGGTGACCAGGGTCGTCCCGGATTCCTCGTTCAGTTCAAACAGCAGACTTTCCACGGTTGCGGCCGTATCGGCGTCGAGATTGCCCGTGGGTTCGTCCACGAAGAGCAATGCCGGACGGTTGATGAAGGCCCTGGCCATGGCGACCCGCTGCTGTTCGCCCCCGGACAGTTGCACAGGGTAGTGGGTGGTCCGGTCCGCCAGCCCCACGCGGTCCAGGAGTTCCTCCGCCCGGCGGTAGACTGCCTTTTCGCCGCGCAACTCGGCCGGGACCATGACATTCTCGAGACTGGTGAGCGTTGGAATGAGCTGGAAATTCTGGAAAACAAAGCCCACGTGACGGTTGCGTACGCGGGCCCGTTCATCTTCATCGAGATCGTCCAGCACGATGCCGTTCAGTGAAACGGATCCCGTAGTCGCCCGGTCCAGGCCGGCGCAGAGGCCGAGCAGCGTCGTCTTCCCACTGCCGGAGGGGCCGATGATCGCCAGGGAGTCGCCCGGCATCAGGTCGAATTCGATCTCCCGCAAAACGGTAAGCGTCCCGCCGCCGCTCGGGTAGGTCTTGCTCAGGTCCCGGACCGACAGGATAGGCTGTTCGCTCATAGTGTCGGCGCTTCTCCTTCCCCGTAGTCCGGTTCCCGCAATTCCGGGTACCGGTCCAGTACCTGCAGGAGACGATCCGGATAGTCCGTAATGATGCCGTCCACGCCGTGATCGACATGGCGTTTCATTTCCGCTTCCTCGTTTATCGTCCAGACATACACGTCCATGTTGTGCCGGTGGGCGCCCGATACGAACCGGTTGCTTACCAGGGTCCGATCCTGAAAACTGGGCGGTACCTGCATCGTCTCTCCCCCGGGAACAAAGGCGAACCCGAGTCTCAGGGAATTCAGCACCCAGAAGCCGAGTACCTCACCGGCCGTGGACGATGTCGCGATGCCCGGGTTGTTGTCTCGAATGTATTTGACGCTCTCGGACTGAAAGGAAGCGATGACCTTCCGTTCCGGGTACGAACACTGCGCGATTGCCTCGGAAAAACGGACCCTGGCGGCATCGGACACGTCTTTCAGCTCGATGATCATACGGGTATCGGGGAGTGCGTTCAGTGCCTCTTCCAGCGTCGGAACCCGCAAACCCATGCCCCGGAACGGAAAGCTCGCCCCGTCGTCCGCGGTCCACCTGTAGCCCGCGTCCAGTTCCCGCAGTGCGTCCCAGGTCATCTCGTCGACCCGGCCCGCGCCGTCGGTCGTACGGTCGACCGTGGCGTCGTGAATGACTACCAGTTCACCGTCGCTGGTGGCGTGCACGTCGAATTCCAGTGCATCCGCACCGATTCTGACCGCGTTTTGAAAGGCAAACAGCGTGTTTTCCGGCCACAATCCCGCGCCGCCGCGGTGAGCGATGGCTAGGAGTTGGTCCGTATCCGTGAATGTATGCTCGGGCATGGGGCGGGATATAATCGAAGTGTATGCCAGGACCGCGACAAGTATGACCACGGCTGCAACGGCCAGCCGAAAAAACCATTTCCAGATGAATCTAAGCATTTAGCAGCCGCGGTTGGATTTAAAGGGGCCAGTCACGAAGGATGCGTTCCACTTCTTCGGCGTGACTGCTCTCGTCCCGGATCATGTCTTCCAACTGGACCATGAGGCCGTAATCGCCGTACTCTTCGGCCTCGGACCTCCGCTGGACGTACCGCTCGACGATCGTGCGTTCGTCCTCAAGCATGGTCTCCAGGTTCTCGCGGTTCGAATTGCTTACCTTGACCGGACGGGGAACGGTCGTGGGCTCGCCGCCCAGCACCACGATCTTGTCGGCGAGGTATTGGGCGTGCAGTTGCTCATCGGCAACCTCGTCCTGAAAGAACTTGGCCAGTTCGGGCCGATAGGGACCGCTGGCCTTGGCCGCGTAGATGGTAAACTGGATGATCGCACCGAGTTCGGCGGCCAGGTCTCCGTTCAGGTTGTCGATCAGGGTCTGCTTGTCCATGTTTCCTCTCCTTTTTACTCGCTGTCCTCTTTGACAAACAAGGGCGTCTTATCCTTCGGTTGTTTTCATGATACGTATCGCCGCCGAATTAGACAACGCGTTAGTTTCTACATGCCGCACCTTGACCGGCACTCGTCCTGGTTCTATTCTTGATCAAGCCATTTCGAGTACGGCCTTGACCACACCGCTCTCCGGGTCGAGCCACGTTGGGAAGTCCTCGATCATCTGCTCCGGCCCGGCCCTGTGGGAGATCCAGGGCGAGGTGTCGACCCGGCCGGCCTCGATATGGCCGATGATCCGCTGCAGATCGACCGTACGGGCGTTCCGACTTCCCAGTAGGGTCATCTCCCTCCGGTGGAAGGCCGGTCCGTCGAAGGAAATGCGCGAGCCGGTGATGCCGACGTAGACCAGGCGTCCGCCGTTGGCGACGTATTCGTGGGCTTGCATCATGGACCCGGCGTGGCCGGTGGCGTCGAATACGGCCGTCGGGAGTTCGCCGCCCAGCAATGCGTGCAGCTTCGACGGCACGTCCGCGGTATCGGAAATGATTTCGAAGAGGTCGTAGCGTCGCTTGCAGAATTCGATGCGCCGCGCGCTGATTTCCAGCAGGATCACACGCGCTCCGGCCAGGAGGGCGAAGGTCAGCACGGACAGTCCGATGGGGCCGGCGCCGATGAGCAGGACCGTTTCCCCCTCTTCAACCGCGGCGCGGTCCACGGCGTGGGCGCCGATGCCCAGGGTTTCCACCAGGGCCAGTTGCTCCAGGGACATGACATCGGATCGCAGCAGTTTCTCGGCCGGGAGCACCAGGACGTCCCGCATGCCGCCGTCCACGTGAACGCCCAGGACGTCGAGGTTCGAGCAGCAGTTCGTCTTGCCCATGCGGCAGGGCACGCAGTCACCGCAGTCCATGTAGGGGACGACGGCGCACAGGTCGCCGGGATGGATGTGTTTCACGTCCCGACCGGTCGCGATGACCTCCACCCCCAGTTCGTGCCCGAGAATGCGGGGGTAGTCGAAGAAGGGCTGCGTACCCTCGAAGGCGTGCAGGTCCGTGCCGCAGATCCCGACCCGGCGGATGCGAATCAGCGCTTCTCCGGGACCCGGAGGCGTGGGCTCGGGGGTATCCTCCAGGACGAAACGGCCGGGTTCTTCGAGTACGATAGTGGGCATACGGTCAGGACTCGCTTTTCAAATCTCGCATCTCAGGACAGCAGGGCGGACAGCAGGGGCGGCTTGCGTTTAAACTTCTCCACGTACGATTCGAAGGTCGGCACAAGCCGCAGTTTCACCTTGGTCTCGTGCGCAGTCGCGATGGATTCCAGCTGGTGGTCCAGGAAAGGGTTCCGGAACCGTTCGATGCAGTCCTCCGCGAAGGGCCGGGCGTCATTTACGTCGTCCGGCAGCGCCGGCACGATTTCCTCCAGCATCAGGTCCCGCAGCCACGGCCCCGTTTCCGCATGGTCGACCGCCTCCCGGACGGTCCGGATGCCCAGGGGCATGGCCCGGCAGACCAGCGCCGTGTGGGCGCCGTTGAGCACCCTCACCTTGCGCAACGCGTAGGGACGGACGTCCGGCGTTCGATTAATGGCCGGGTGCTCGATGAACGGCGCGGCGCCCGGCCGGTCCTCCAGGGCCCAGAAGGCGAAGGGTTCGGTCAGCGCCAGCAGCCCGTCGCCGTGGGGGTTGGGAAAGCCCGGCGGCGGTTCGATAGTGATCCGGTCCACGAGCGTATGCAGCCAGGTTACCCCTTCTTCCAGCCAGCCCAGGAAGCCGTCGTCCAGACGCCGCTGCCGCCCCAGTGCCCGGACCAGCCCGCGCAACGCCCCGGCGTTGCCGGCGATCAATTCGCAGGGGATGACGGTCACCGGCGCGCCGCCGTGTTCATATCGCGCAAGGAGCACGGCGAGCAGCTTTCCGGGAAAAGAAACCGGCGGTGCGCCGTCCAGCCGCTCCGACTCCGGTACGTCGTACCCGTTTTCCGAGGTGTTGGAGAGGATGTACTCCGTGGCCGGGTCACGTCCCGCGGCCAGTACGGCTTCCCAGTCGTCCACGGCGCTCAGGGCCCTTGAAACGCTTTCCACCTCGACGGACTCATCGATCCGGCTGCCGTCGCGGATCCCCAGTACGCGTATCCGGTAGCGGCCGCGCTGGTCATTGAACAACCGGACTCGCCCGGTGCCCGTGGACTGGACCACGACGATCCGGCCGATGTCCTGCCCGGCCTGCCTGGCCTCGTGGATGAAGAGGTCGGCGAAGGCACGGAGGAACCGGCCGCTGCCGAACTGGAGCACCGATTCAGCCGGCGTCGCCATCCGGCTCCCTTCGCTTGGCCTCGTCCCACAGGGCGTCCAGTTCCTCGAAGGTGGCCCTTTCCAGGCTTTCTCCCTTGAGCTCGAGGGCGGCCTCGATATACCGGAAACGGCGGATGAACTTGTCGTTGCTCCTTCTCAGGGCATCCTCCGGCGGCACGTTGAGATGACGGGAAAGATTTACCAGGGAGAACAGCAGGTCGCCCACCTCCTCCTCGATCTTCGCCCGGTCCCCGTGCTCCAGGGCCCGCCGCACCTCGCCGAATTCCTCGCCGACCTTCTCGAGCACCGCTTTAATGTCGTCCCAGTCGAAGTTGACCCGCGCGACCTTCTCCTGGATGCGGTAGGCGCGGAGCAGGGCCGGCATGCCCGCCGGGAGGCCGTCGAGCACTGACCTGGGGCCTTTCTCGCCTTTCTCTTCCCGCTTGATCTTCTCCCAATTGGTCAGCACCTCGTCGGCCGTGTCCGCCCGGATGTCCCCGAAAACGTGGGGATGGCGCCGGACGAGCTTGTCGTTGATCGCACGGGCGACGTCATGGATGTCGAACCGCTGCTCCTCGGTGGCGATCTGCGCGTGGAAGACGACCTGGAGGAGCAGGTCCCCCAGTTCGTCCCGGAAGTCGCCGTCCTCGCCGTTGTCCAGCGCGTCCAGGACCTCGTAGGCCTCCTCGATCAGGTACGGCCGCAGGGTCTGGTGGGTCTGTTCCCGGTCCCAGGGACAGCCTCCCTTCGACCGGAGTTTCGCCATGATGTCCACGAGTTCTTCGAAGGGGGTCATAGGGTTTTGGGTCAGGTCGAGCGTTGAGCTTGGAAATACGTTGATTTTATGGGAAGGTCTTACGGATTCTCTTCGTCGATGATGTCTTCCAGTTCTGTGATTAAAGAAGGCAAATCGTTACGAATGATATTCCACAAGATATCGAGGTTTACGGCATCGTATCCGTGGACTAGCCGGTTGCGCACTCCAATGATCTGCGGCCAGGGAATCGTAACGTGCTTCTGCTTTGTTTTTTCGGAAACTCGGTTGGCCGCATCCCCTACGGTTTCCACCAACTTCAACAGGGCGAGTTGCCTTATCCTGTCTTCGAACAGGTCGTTCAGTGATTTGCCATCAGTCAAGTCGACCGCTTCCACGGCGTAGTTGCGCATATCCACGAGGCTTACGCGATCATCACGTCTGCTCATAGCGCACCTCGGCGGTATGGAGTATCTCATCCCGAAGAATCCAATTTCGGCTGTTTTCGACCCCTTTGAAGGTGTACAGGTCTACACGCCGGCCAAGTACTTTCGATAGTTCGTCCTGTATGGTAAAGAATTCCAGGCCCGGTGTCCGGCCCGGCTCGAATTCCACAAGAATGTCCACATCGCTATCAGGCGTGAAATCGTCGCGCAGTACCGACCCGAAAAGGGCAAGACGCCTGATGTGGTGCCGCCGGCAGAATTCAGCGATCTTGTTGTCGGGGAGATCGATACGTACGTTCATGACTGGCGTTTCCTCGGCTTTTCAAACTCGAGATTAACCAGCACCATCACCCTCGATAGAGCCCTCGTAAAGCCAGATGAAATCAGGCTGACCGAATTCACCTGAGAGCCCTATCGCGCTCCGGAGCGGTCTTTGGTCCAGGCCTGCGATGCTGTTTGCGGGATTCCTTTATCCTGAAACCGTATCTTACAATAACCAGAACCAGTCAGGAATCAAGCCGTAATTTGCCGCGTCTCCACAGGATGCCACCGTGCTTGAAACTCCGCTCCACCCGCCCGTATCCGCCAAGAAAACTATTGACGTAAGCCCTTGATAAATCTACATTGTGTAGGTTTAACGGGGATCGTTCCCGTAACCGGTTCAGGATCGTTTCGCAAGGGAGGAACTGGGGTTTCGGAAAGGCGTGCAAGGCATGGTAAGCGAACACGTCCTCGTTCTGAACCAGAACTACGAGCCTTTGAGTGTTTGTACGGCAAGACGGGCGGTCATTCTCGTTTTTCTGCGCAAGGCGGAGATCATTGACAAATATGCGGATCCTGTGCGGGGCGTATACTCGCTGTTCGACCGGCCCAGTATCGTCCGGCTCGTGAACTTCGTTCGCATACCCAGCAAGGGCATCATGCTGTCGCGCAAGAACATCCTCAAGCGCGACGGCCACCAGTGCCAGTACTGCAGCACGACGAGAGGCCCCCTTACCGTGGATCATGTCCTGCCCAGGTACCTGGGCGGTAGGGACAGCTGGGAGAACATGGTCTGCGCCTGCCAGCGGTGCAACAACAAGAAGGGGGACCGGCTGCCTGAAGAGGTGAACATGGCGCTGCGGCGCAAGCCCAAGGCGCCCACCAGGATACACTTTATTCGAGACTTCATTGGCATCCACCATCATTCCTGGCGGCCCTACCTGTTTCTGAAGAACGAACAACCGGAAGAACTGCTATGGCCTACCAGGTAAGGCTCGAACACTTCGAAGGACCGCTGGACCTCCTGCTGTTCCTGATCAGGGAACACGAGGTGGATATCTACGACATTCCCATCTCGCTGGTCACGCAGCAGTACCTTCAGTATCTCGAGCTGCTCAAACTGCTCGATCTCGAAGTCGGCAGCGAGTACCTGCTCATGGCGGCGACGCTCCTGCGCATCAAGTCGAAGATGCTCCTGCCCCGTAGGTCCGAAGAGGAGGAAGAGGAAGGCGCGGACCCGCGGGAAGAACTCGTGCAGCGCCTGCTGGAATACCGGCAGTTCAAGGAAGCGGCCGGCGTGCTGAACGAGCACCAGGATCGCAACGCCGACGTGTTCTACCATCCGCCCGCGGAGCACCCGGACGAGGACCTGAACGGCGTGGAAACGCTCGATACCCGGCTGGCGGGCAACCTGAATCTCTGGGACCTGCTGCAGGCGTTCAGGTTCACGCTGGACCGCGCAAAAGACGATTTCGACCGGACCGTGGAACGGGAGACCCTGTCGATCGAGGACCGGATGGACGATATCCTGGATCACCTGAAGCGACGGAAGACCCTGTTCTTCAGTGCGCTCTTCCAGGAAGATCTCTCCCGGCCCTTCCTGATCATCACCTTCCTGGCCCTGCTGGAACTGATCCGGCAGAACCGGGTGGTTTTCGAGCAGACCGATACGCTGGGCGAGATCTGGCTGACTCTTTCCGGTTCGGTGAGTACCTCGTCATGAGGGAGCACGGAGCATGCAGAAAAAACTGATCATGGACGAGGCCCAGCTGGACGAATACCGCGCGATCACGGAAGCCGTGCTGTTCGCCAGCGACGCGCCGCTCAGCCTGACCGAACTCAGCCGCGTCATGGACGACGTGGGCGAGGATCTGATCGGTGGATGCATCGAAGCCCTGAACGAGAAGTACGCGCAGGGCGGCCACGGCTTCGAAATCCGGCACGTGGCCAACGGATACCAGCTCAGCAGCAAGGTGGATTACGCGAAATGGATTCGCCGGCTCTACCGGGGCAGGATCCCATCTCGGCTTACCCAGGCCGCCCTGGAATGCCTTTCGATCGTCGCGTACAAACAACCGATCAGCCGGTCCGAGGTGGAGGCCATACGCGGGGTGAACGTAGACGGCGTGCTTAGGACGCTGCTGGATCGTAACCTCATACGCATCGCCGGCAGGGGAGAAGGCGTCGGCCGGCCGATTCTCTATGCGACGACGGGTGATTTCCTCAGGTATTTCGGGCTCAACAAGCTGTCGGACCTGCCCAAGCTGGACGAACTGAATGAACTGTTGAAGGACCAGGATATCGAACTGGACGAAGTAGAAGAGCAGCTGGACCCGTCGTTGTTCCCGCGGCCGGGACGGTCGGCCAGTCCGGCGGGCGAGACGGATGGAAAAGTAGTGTCGACCGATGAGACTGAATAGATACATGGCCCAGGCGGGCGTCGCCTCCCGGAGGCACAGCGAGGCGATGATCGAGGCCGGCCGGGTCAAACTGAACGGCGAGACGGTGGTTTCCCTGGCCACGCGGGTCCATCCCGATTCGGATGTCGTGACGGTCGATGACCGGACGCTGGAGGTATCGGCGGACCGGAAATGCTACCTGCTCAACAAGCCGGCCGGATACCTGACCACGTTGAGCGATCCCTTCGGCCGGCCGACGGTGGCCTCGTTGATCCGGGACATCCCGGAACGCGTCTTTCCCGTCGGCAGGCTGGACCGGGACTCGGAGGGCCTGTTGCTCCTGTCGAACGACGGCGCGTTGGGGCACCGGCTGATGCATCCGCGTTTCCGTTTCGAAAAGGAGTATCATGTCCTCGTAAAGGGCGTGCCGCGGAAAGACACGCTGCTAAGGCTGAGAGAAGGCGTTGTGCTGGACGGCAGGACCACGGCGAAGGCCGGCGTGGAGTCGATCAGGCGTTCGGAGAGCGGCGCCTGGCTGTCGATCGTGTTGCACGAGGGTCGCAAGCGCCAGATCCGGAGAATGTGCGACGTGGTAGGGCATCCCGTGATGCGGTTGATCAGGGTGCGGCTGGGCGGACTGGCCGACGGCGGACTTCCCGCCGGGAAATGGCGCGCGCTGACCCATGGAGAAATCGAGGAACTTGAGCCGGTGGGCCCCATGACCGGCTGAAGTACTTTTTTCGTTCGGGCGGACCGGTCCGGATGTGTCGGCGGTCCGTGTTTTTCATCCATCAAGGAGGAGTGACATGTCAGAGGACTCACCGAAGACTACCGAGGTCGAGGAGACCGAGGCGTCTTCTTCACCCGCCGAACTCGCGGAGGCGGCTAAAGAGGTATCCGCGGAACCACCCGCGCCGGATTCGGAGCAAGACGGGCCGGCGGAGCCTTCCACCGAGCCGAAGACGGCCGTGGCGACGGAGACCGCCGTAGCAACGGAACCCTCCGAGGTCGAGGAGACCGCCAAGCCGACCGCCGAAACGGAACCCGCTTCCCCGAAGCGTCCGTACCGGCTGCCCAAGTGGGTGGACGAGCAGGACCTGAATCAACAGGAACTCGAAGAATACGAACAGATGTTCCAGATGTATGACGAGACCCTGAAGGACATCGTGGAAGGCGAGATCGTTCCCGGCCAGGTCATCGCGATCGAGAACGGTGAAGTCATCATCGACGTCGGGTTCAAATCGGAAGGCGCGATCTCTCTGTCCGAGTTCACCGACCCCGACGAGCTCGAGATCGGCCAGGACATCGAGGTCTTCCTGGAGGATATCGAAGCCCAGGAAGGGCAGCTCGTTCTGTCCAAGCAAAAAGCCGATTTCATGAAGGTCTGGGACAAGATCAAGGATGCCCACGAGGAAGGCGCCGTGGTGGAAGGCCAGATCCTGAGGCGCATCAAGGGCGGCCTGGTGGTGGACCTGTTCGGCGTGGATGCCTTCCTGCCCGGTTCGCAGGTGGCGTTGAAGCAGACGCCGAACCTGGACCAGTTCATCGGAGAAAAGCTCCCCTTCAAGATCATCAAGCTGAACAAGAGCCGCAGGAACATCGTGGTGTCCCGTCGCGTGGTGCTCGAGGTTGAGAAGGAGAAGCAGAAGCAGGCCATCATCGCCGAACTCGACCGCGGCCAGGTTCGCAAGGGCGTGGTCAAGAACATCACGGATTTCGGCGCTTTCGTGGATCTGGGCGGCATCGACGGACTGCTGCACATCACGGACATCTCCTGGGGACGCATCGGCCATCCTTCCGAACTGGTGACGATCGGCAGCGAGATTACCGTGGCCATCCTGGAATTCGACCGGGAACGCGAACGGATTTCGCTGGGCCTCAAGCAACTCGAGCCCTACCCCTGGGCGAACGTCGAGGAGAAGTATCCCGTCGGCTCGAGAATCACGGGGCGGGTCGTCAGCATCACCGACTACGGGGCCTTCGTGGAACTCGAACGGGGCGTGGAGGGGCTGATTCACATTTCCGAAATGTCCTGGACGAAGCACGTTACCCACCCCTCGAAGATGGTGACGGTCAATGAGAACGTGGATGTCGTGGTCCTCAAGGTGGATCAGCAGAACGAGAAGATCTCCCTGGGCATGAAGCAGACCCAGCCGGACCCGTGGCTGTCGCTCAACGAGCGGTACAATGTGGGCGCCATGGTTCGTGGACGCGTGCGCAACATCACCGCTTTCGGCGCTTTCGTGGAAATCGAAGAAGGCATAGACGGGCTGGTCCATATCTCCGACATGTCCTGGACGCGACGGATCAAGCACCCCAGCGAAGTCGTCAGGAAGGGTGAAGAGATCGACGTGATGGTCCTCAACATCGATCCCGAAGCCCGGCGCGTATCCCTCGGCATCAAGCAGGTCTCCGAGGATCCGTGGATCTCGCTTGCCGAAGTTTATCCTGTGAATACCGAGACGTCGGGGGTCATCATCCGGCTTCTCGAACGGGGCGTGGTCGTCGAGCTTTCACACGAGGTGGAGGGATTCGTCCCCATCTCACAGCTCAATCATCCGGAGATCAAGCGGCCGGGCGACGCCTTCAAGGAAGGCGAGGAGATCCCGCTGAAGGTCATCGAGTTTGACGGGAAGAACCGCCGGGTCGTGCTCAGCGTGAAGGCCTACTTCCGCGACCGGGAACGGGCTGAAATCGACGACTACCTGAGCAAGCACCCCGTGGCGGGTACCGTGATCGGCGATGTCGTGGCCGTTGAAGACGAGGCCGCCAAGGCGGAGGATTCCGCCAAGGCAGAGAAATCCGCCAAGGCAGAGGACGTTGCCGAGACGGGGGACGCCGCCAGGGTCGAGGACACCACCGAGGCAGAGGACACCACCGAGGCCGAGGTCACCGCCAAGGCCGAGGTCACCGCCAAGGCCGAGGACACCGGCAAAACCGGGGAAGCGGACGGATAAACACCCGTCCGCGACCAGCGGGACAGAGGTCTTTCGTGACTCAACCTGGCTTGGCCCCGGCGCATGATACGCCGACGGTAGCCTTGCATACGCTCGGCTGCCGTCTGAATCAATTCGAGACCGAGGCTATTCGCGAGCAGTTCGTTTTACGGGGCTTTCATGTCGTGCCCTTCAGCGCGCCCGCGGATGTCTACGTCGTCAATACCTGCACGGTGACCAACCAGGCCGATGCGTCAGCCCGGCAGGCACTTCGCCGGGCCGTGCGGACCATGCGGGCTACCGGGCGCCGACCGGCGTCCATCGTCGTCGCCACGGGCTGTTACGCCCAGACGAATCCCGGCCAGCTCCTGGAAATCGAGGGCGTGGACCTCGTCCTCGGCAACGTGGAGAAGGGCGATCTCGTCGACCACGTGCTAACGATGCGCGCGGGTGATCCTCCCACTTCTCGGGTGACCCGCAGGGCGGAGATGGCGCAATTCGACGAGCGGCTCGACGTCTCCGCTTTTGAAAACCGAACGCGGGCCACGCTGAAGATCCAGGACGGCTGCGATCAATTCTGTTCGTTCTGCATCATTCCCTGGGCCCGCGGCCGGCATCGAAGCCTGCCGCCGGACGCCGTGATGCGCCAGGTTCAGACCCTGGTGGACAGAGATTACGCCGAGATCGTGCTCACCGGCGTGCATCTCGGCGAATACGGCAACGACCTGCCCACGCCCGTCACGCTCAACGACGTCGTTCGACAGATCCTGGAACGGACCGCGCTGCCCCGCCTGAGGCTGAGCTCCATCTGGCCCACGGCGGTGGACGGGGAACTGATCGACCTGTTCGGGCACCACGCGCCGAGGCTGTGCCGTTACACGCACCTGGCCGTGCAACACGGCGACGACCACCTGCTGGGGGCCATGCGCCGGACCTACACGGCCGGTCAGGCTAAGGAGGTGGTCGAACGGCTGGTCGACGCGGTACCGGATATCTGTATCGGGGCCGACGTCATGGTCGGATTCCCGGGGGAAACCGACGCCTCCTTTCAACGTATGTACGACTGGCTGGACCGCCAGCCCTACGCCTATTTCCACGTGTTTTCCTATTCCAGACGGGACCATACCCGCGCCGCCCGCATGCCGGACCAGGTGCCGCCTTCGACGGCACGGGAACGGAACCTGCTGCTTCGAACGTTGAGCGATCGGAAATCAGCGGAGTACAATAGCCGATTCAGGGGCAGGAAACTCACTGTGCTGGTGGAGGAAGAATCGGATGGCCCGAATGGTTCGCGCGGTGAGCTAGTCCACCCGCACGGTGAGCAAGGCCCTCATACACGGCGCATGACAGGGCGGACGGACCACGGGCTGAGATGCTGGTTCGAGGGACGGTCGGAGCAGGTGAACGCCTTCGTCGAAGTGGAAGTAGACGCGACCGACGCCCGGGGCGCGACCGGCCGGCTTTCCGTACCCGACGCTCGGGACGCCGGAGCCGGCGACACCGTACCCGCAATTGGGGACGCCGCCGACCGGGTTCCCGTCGCCGACGCCACCCTTGAATTGGATTGACAGATGAAGCAATCGCCCGTTATATTGCGGGCTGGAAAGTCCTGCGCCAGTAGCTCAGCTGGATAGAGCGACGGCCTCCGGAGCCGTAGGTCAGAGGTTCGAATCCTCTCTGGCGTATATCCCCTCGGTACTGCCCTTCCCCCCGGTCCCGATCCACTCGTCCCGGGACCAGTCCTGCTCTCCGGTTCAGTCCTGCTCGTCCCCGTTTCAGCCCTGGTCTCCGGCCGGGCCGTCTTCCTCTTCTTCGGAAAGGTAGAGTTCGTTTTGCAGCAGGTACCGGACCGTGGACGCGTACCAGCGGGTTTCCCGTGAAACCGCCGCGGCGCGCTTGGTGGGGATCCCCATCCCGTTGAGTTCCTCCGCGATGCTGCGCAGGCTCCTGCCTTCGGTCCGCCAGTGCTTCACCTTCCGGATGATCTCCTGCTCCCTGGCGTTGGGCACCAGTTGGTTGCCGGACAGGTCGTAACCGTAGGGGACCGCGCCATAGACGAACCGGTTGTTCTTCTTCAGCCGAATCCGGTTCCTCGTCCGCTCGGCGGGCAGGTCGTGGGCCATCCCGGCGAGCACGTTGAGCGTGCTCATGACCAGCTTGCCCTGCTCCTGGTCGGTGCGGACGGATTGGCCGTCGAGATCCAGCACATGGCACGCGATGTCTTCACCGGACCAGGCCGCGAGGCAGCCCGACATTTCCGCCGCGGATCTGAACAGCCGGTCGAGCCGCCAGATGACGACATGCTGGATGCCCTTCGATTCGACCGTATCGACCAGGTCCCGGCCGCCCAGACGTTCCTCGAGCGGAGTGAACGCTTCGACACGGATATCGCGGATCACCAGCATGACGTCGAGGTCGTTATCCGCGCAGTAGGCGCGTAGCCGTTTCTCCTGGTCTGCCTTTCGAAAGGGATGCTTCCGGGTTTCCATCGAGCCGACCCTGATATAGCAAACCGCCTTGTTCATCCGGTGTCTCCTGGTCGGTCTGGACCGTGCGTTTGACATGTCCCTTCAGGACTAAACATATTTTGTGTCTTTTCGTGATCCAAGGACTTTTTTTGGGCCGCCCGGAACGGGCCGGGAATCGACGTAAAACTTTTTGCTTGCTTGGTTTAATGTGCCCCCATATATTAGAGTGGTGCTGCAGAAGTGGGCGAAGTAGTGCCCGCTTTTTTTTGTGTGTTTTTCGTGCTGGAACTCGAAATTACGCGATGGAAACTGACCGCGATTCGATCGTCCGGATCGTCTCCTCGCTCGCCGGTCCGATCGTCGACGAAGCCGGGTTCGAACTGGTGGATCTGGAACTGGCGGGAAGGCAGGGAAGGTACGTCCTCAGGCTGTTGATCGACAAGCCGGGTGGCGTTACGATCAACGACTGTGCACAGGTAAACCGCGAACTGTCCAGCCTGCTCGATCTGGAAGACCCCATTCCGTCCCGCTATACGCTCGAAGTTTCCTCACCCGGTCTGGACCGGCCGTTCAAGACGGAAAGAGACTTCCGCAGGGCCCTGGGAAAGCGGGTCAAGGTCGTATACGCGGACGGGAACGGCGGATCGGTCACCCGGGTGGGCCTTCTCGAAGGCATCGAGGACAGTACGGTTGAAATCGTCTGCGAGGGGGAGAAGCATCGCATACCCGTCGCAAGCATCCGGAAAGCCCACCGGGAACTGGAACATGGTTGGGACAATGGTTAGGAGAGGGAGCACCAGGTAATGAACTACGAGGTCATTGAGGCGCTGGCGCAGATCATACGAGAGAAAAACGTGGAGCGTGATGTGGTCTGGGACACGGTGAAGACCGGCCTGATCACGGCGGCCAAGAAGCGGTTCGGCACGGGCGACGACAACGTTCAGGTGCGGATCGACGAAAAGCTGGGGACGATCGAGATGGCGGCGGTCTGGGAAGTCGTGGACGAGGTGGAGGATCCCGAGACGCAGGTCAGTCTCGAAACCGCGCAGGGGATCGACCCGCAGGCGGAGCTGGGCGGAAGCGTCGAACAGGCCCTGGCCTTCGAGGAGTTCGGGCGCAACGCGATACAGGCGGTCAAGCAGGTCGTCGTGCAGCGCGTCCGTGAGGCGGAGCGGGAAAACGTCTACGAGTTGTACAAGGACCGGGTCAACGAGATCGTAATCGGCAGCGTGCAGCAGGTGGACCGCGGCAATATCATCGTCAAGATCGAGCGCACCGAGGCGCTGCTGCCGTGGCGCGAGCAGATACGGCGGGAAAGGTATCGCCAGGGCGAGACCATCCGCGCCTTCATCCTCGACGTGCAGAACGCCATTAAGGGCCCGCAGGTCATACTTTCTCGGAGCTGCGAGGCGTTCCTGGAACTGTTGTTCCGTATGGAGGTGCCGGAGATCCACGAGGGTATCGTGGAAATCAAGGCGTCCGCGCGGGAGCCGGGCGACCGGTCCAAGATCGCCGTCCTTTCACACGACGACCGGGTCGACGCCGTCGGCGCGTGCGTGGGCATGAAGGGCACGCGTGTACAGGCCGTCGTCCGTGAACTCAACAACGAGCGGATCGACATCGTGCCGTGGAGCAACGACCCGTCCGCCTTCGTGACCCAGGCGCTGCGCCCCGCCGAAGTAGCCCAGGTCCAGATCCTGGACATCGAGAAGAAGGACATGCGCGTGGTCGTCGAGGATGACCAGCTCTCGCTGGCCATCGGGAAGGCGGGCCAGAACGCCCGGCTTGCCGTCAAGCTTACCGGATGGAACATCGACCTGATCAAGCGCTCTGATCTCGAGAAGCAGCTGATTTCCGAGACCTTCGGCGCTGTCGATACCGATGAGGAAGAAGCGGGGTCGCTCGCCGAAATAGACGGCATTTCCGATAAGCTGCGCCAGAAGCTGGAAGACGCCGGCTACACGACGGTGGAGTCGCTGCAACAGGCTACCGCCGACGACCTGCAGGAAATCTCCGGGATCGGCGGCGTGACGGCCGATAAGATCATGACGGCGGTTCAGTGAAAAGCAGGGGAACTCCAGTGACGCAGCGAATTGATCAACCATCCGTGACCGGACTCCTTGGCCTCGGCGTGCGCGCCGGCCAGGTAAGGGGCGGCGCGGAAGCCGTCAAGAAGTCCATACACGGCGGGAAATCCCGGCTGGTCATCCTGGCCGGGGATGCCTCCGAAGGGACGAAGCGTTCTTTCAGAAGACTGGCCGGTTCCCGGGGCGTACCCGTACTCGAATGTCATACCCGTTTGGAACTGGGCGCGTGCCTGGATCGGGCGCCCATGGCGGTGCTGTCCATTTCGGACCGGCACCTGGCGAGCGGAATGCTGAAGAAAGTGTCTCCGGAAGGAAACGATTAGACCTATGGCGTCAAAGAGAATCTACGAAGTAGCCAAGCAGTACAACATATCGAGCAACGCGCTCGTCCAGATGCTTCGGGACCTGGACCATACGGTCAAGAGCCATATGAGCATCATGGACGAGAAGATGGTCCTCGACGTCAACATGCGGTTCGAGCAGGAGAAACTGGCGGCCCGGCAGGAACAGGATCGCAAGAAGAAGATGGCCGCGTCGGAGACTAAGGCCAAGCCGAAGACCGTGAAGGAGGGTCCGAGCCGGGCCCGGCCGAAGGCGGAAGCGGGAAAGCCGGCCAGGAAGGACGGAGCCCCCGCCACCCAGGCGGTAAAGGGTGATGGGGACGTACGCGGGCGCCGCCGTCGATCCAAGAAGAAAAAGAAGGCGAAGGTCGACCAGAAGGAAGTGGAAGCCAGCGTGCGCCGGACTATCGCCCAGATGGACAGCACCCGCACACGACGCCGCCGGCGCCGGGGCGACCGGGAAGAGGGGGAAGCCGACGACGAGGCTTTGAGCGTCATACGGGTACCCGAGTTCATTTCGGCCGGTGAGCTGGCCGAGCACCTTTCCGTCTCCCCGACGGAAATCGTCTCGAAATGCCTGCAGCTCGGACTCATGATCACGATCAACCAGCGGCTGGACATGGACACCCTGATGACCGTCGCGTCCGAGTTCGGTTTCGACATCGAGGAGCAGTCCGAGTACGGCCTCGAGTATATCGAAGAAGACGAAGAAGAAGAGGACGAGGGCGTCCTCGTGTCCCGTCCCCCGGTGGTCACCATCATGGGACACGTGGACCACGGAAAGACCTCCCTCCTCGACTACATCCGCAAGAGCAACGTGATCGCCGGCGAGGCCGGGGGCATCACGCAGCATATCGGCGCTTACGAAGTCGACCTGGAAAGCGGACAGATCACATTCCTGGATACACCGGGTCACGAGGCCTTTTCCGCCATGCGCGCCCGGGGCACGCAGGTGACCGACATCGTCATCCTCGTGGTGGCGGCGGACGAGGAAGTCATGCCGCAGACTATCGAGGCCATCGACCACGCCAAAGCCGCCGAAGTCCCTATCATCATCGCGCTGAACAAGATGGATCTCGAAACGGCCCGTCCCGACCGCATCAAGGAACAACTGAGCCAGCGCGGTCTTCTCGTCGAAGACTGGGGCGGCGATGTCATCGCCTGCGAAGTGTCGGCCCTGACCGGAGCGGGCGTGGACCACATCCTGGAAATGGTGCTGCTGCAGTCGGAGATGCTGGATTTGAAAGCGAACCCCGACAGGCGGGCGCAGGGCGTGGTCGTGGAGGCGGAGCTGGACCGCGGCCGCGGAACGCTCGCCACCGTTCTCATCCAGCAGGGCACGCTGCGCGTCGGCGACGCTTTCGTGGCGGGCCAGTTCAGCGGCCGGGTCAGGGCGCTGCTCAACGAAAGAGGCGCGCGGATCGTGGACGCGGGACCGTCGGTACCCGTTCAGATCATGGGATTCTCGGGCATGCCCCAGGTCGGCGACTCCTTCGCGGTCGTGGAATCGGAATCGCTGGCGAGGGAGATCGGCAACCGGCGCCGGCAGATGCGCAGGGAGCACGAGTTCCGCCAGGCCAGGCCCATCACCCTGGAAGATATATACGATCAGATCAAGGAAGGCGAGATCCAGGAACTTCCTGTCATCGTCAAGGGCGACGTGGGCGGTTCCGTGGAAGCGTTGAGCGATTCGCTGCTGCGCCTCGAGAACGACGAGGTCAAGATACGGATCATCCACACGGGAATCGGGGCCATCAACGAATCCGACGTCCTGCTCGCCACGGCGTCCAACGCCATCATCATCGGATTTCACGTACGGCCCAACGCCCAGGCGAGGGCGCTGGCCGAGCGGGAGCAAGTCGACATACGCCTGTACGACATCATCTACCGCGTCATCCAGGACGTCACGGACGCCCTGGAAGGCATGCTGAAACCGGATATTGAAGAACAGGTCGTGGGCGTTGTGGAAGTGAGAGAGATTTTCAGGGCGCCGCGCGTGGGAACGATCGCGGGCTGCTACGTCCAGTCCGGCAACGTGACCCGTAACGCCAACATCCGGCTCATTCGCGACGGAATCGTCGTCTACGAGAGCACGGTCGGATCGTTGCGCCGGTTCAAGGAGGACGTCCGCGAGGTTCAGACCGGGTTCGAATGCGGGCTGACCGTCGACGGGTTCCAGGACATCAAGCAGGACGATACCATCGAGGTTTACGAGACCCGGGAAGTCGCCCGGCAACTGCAGACGCGTTGATTGAATCATGATCGTAGGGCTGTGCCGAATCGACCTGTTTCTGCCCGAAAGCCGCTCGCTGAAGGCCAAGAGGCAGGTGATCAAGGGGCTGAAGGACCGGATCCGGAATCGATTCAACGTGTCGGTCGCCGAGGTGGAGCACCAGTCGCTCTGGCAGCGGGCCACCCTCGGACTCGCGATGGTTTCCGAAGAAAAAGGTTACGTCGACCGGACGCTGCGGCAGGTACTGAATCTGGTCCAGGCGGAACCCAGGCTGCTGGTACTGGATCACGCGTTCGAGTGGTACTAGGGGCCCAGGAGCGGTAAATGGCACACCGTCGAACGGCACGGGTGGCTGACCTGGTCAAACAGGAAGTCAGCCAGATCATTCAGCACGAGATGAAGGACCCCCGTATCGGATTCGTGACGGTGACTTCCGTGGACGTATCGGTCGACCTGAGGCACGCGCGGGTCTATTTCAGCGTGCTCGGTACGCAGGAGGATCAGAAAGCGAGTCTGGAGGGACTCGAACGGGCGAAGGGGTATATCCGGACGCAGCTCGGGCGGAGGATCAAGCTGAGGCACATTCCTGAACTGCTCTTTCGGTACGACGAGTCGTTCGACTACGCACAGCGTATTTCGAATGTAATGAGGAGCATAGAAACCACAGACAACGAATCCGGTAGCCAGACGGGCCAAGTAAAGGCGGACCATGTGCCGGCGGACCAGGTGCCGGCGGACCGGGTACAGGCGGACCAGGGAGACGACGAAGGCCGATGAAGGTCCTTCGCTCCGTTGAGGAAGCCGCAACCCGCTATCCCCGGGCCGTGATCGCCGTCGGCAACTTCGACGGGGTCCACCTGGGGCACGGCGCGATCATCGGGCAGGCGATCGACCGGTCGAAAGCCCTGGGCGCCCCCTGCGTGGTCGTGACTTTCGATCCGCATCCGCAACTGGTCGTCGGCAGAAAACCGTCACTGCCGATCCTGACGCCGACGGACCGGAAACTTGAGCTGCTGTCGCCATTCGAAATCGATGCCGTGCTCGTCATCCCCTTCACGGACGCGTTTGCCCGGATCGAGGCGGAATCCTTCGTTAAAGCGACGTATGTAGACACACTGGATATACAGGAGATTGTCGTAGGCTACAGCCACAATTTCGGAAGACACGGACGGGGAGACCGGTTGCTGCTGGACCGGCTGAGCGCGCGATACGGTTTTGCGGTCCACGTGGTGCAGCCGATTCAGGTGGAGGGGAGCCCGGTAAACAGCAGCCAGATCCGAGCTGTCCTGTCAGAAGGAGAAATCCACGAAGCCGAGCGTATGCTCGGCCATCCCTACGCGATCACCGGCACGGTGGTCCGCGGGGACGGAAGAGGGAGCGCGTTGCGGTTTCCCACTGCAAACCTGGAACCGCACGATCCCGACGCCCTGATCCCCAGGCGGGGGGTATACGCGGTTCGCGTCGGCCTGGGCGAGGGGGTGCTCAACGGCGTGATGAACATCGGCGTCCGGCCCACGTTCGGCCAGGAGGTCGAACACTGCGAGGTGCACATCCTGGATTTCGAAGGGGACCTTTACAACCAGTCCATCCGGGTGGAATTCGTCGAGCGTATCCGGGACGAGAAGAGGTTCGAGACCGTCGAAGCGCTCAAAGACCAGATTTCAAAGGACGTATATACGACGTACAACATGTTGAAAGCGTGATCGAAACGGGCGGCGCCCGTGGCGCCCCCGGGCCTCCAGGGAACCGGTCACAGTCAATCCATTCAAGGAGATCGTTAGTGAGCATTGAGAAAGAACAGAAAGAGCAGATCCTTGCCGATCACGGACGTCACGAGAAGGATACGGGATCGCCCGAGGCGCAGATCGCCCTCATGACCGCCCGGATCACCGAACTGACGGAGCATTTCAAAGTCCACAAGAAAGACCACCATTCGCTGCGTGGCCTGCTCAAGATCGTTGGCCGCCGGCGCCGGTTGCTTTCCTACCTGCGCAGGAATGACCTGGATCGGTATCGGAAACTGATCAAGGATCTGGGTATCCGCGGATAGACGGACAGGATCCGATGAAGTAAGATTCACAGATGAAGTAATATCCACAGATGAAGAATGATCCATTGATGATGTACGACCCACTGGTGGCGGCAAAGACCGCCATCTGTCGACGATTTAAGGAGAAGACCAAGTATTATGGCTCATCGTGTAGAACTTGAACTGGCTGGCAGGACGCTGTCCCTCGAAACCGGTAAGGTCGCCAAGCAGGCGGATTCATCCGTATGGGTGCAGTATGGCGAGAGTGTGATTCTGGCCAACGTCGTTTCAGAAAACAAGTACGTGGAAGGCCGCGACTACCTTCCGTTGATGGTGGATTACCGCGAGCGGATGTACGCGGCGGGACGTATTCCCGGCGCCAGGCTTCGCAGAGAAGGACCTCCTTCAGAGAAAGAGATCCTGAGCGGTCGGCAGGTCGATCACGCCATCCGTCCCCTTTTCCCCAAGGACTATTTCTACGAGACGCAGGTTTCCATCGTCGTGCTGTCGACGGACATGGAGAACGACCACGACATCCTGGGCGTTATCGGCGCCGCCGCGGCCCTGCAGATCTCGGATATTCCATTCAAGGCCCCCCTGGCCGCGATCCGGATGGGTCGGGTGGACGGCGAATTCGTCGTCAATCCGACCTACAGCGACCTGGAGGACAGCGACCTGGATTTCGTGGTGACCGGCACGCCGGACCACATCATGTCGCTGGAAGGCAGCGCCCACGAGATCTCGGAAGACGACCTGACCGATGCGATCCTGCTTTGCCACGAAAACATCAAGGCGGTCATCGAGAAGATCGAGGAGCTCCGCCAGATGGTCGGCGCGCCGGAGCGGCGGTCGTACGATTCGCCCAAGACGGATGCCGAACTCGCCGACAAGGTGCGCGAGATCGCCCTTCCCCTCGTCCAGGAAGGCAACCGGACCCGGGAGAAGAAGGCGCGCGGAGACTGTTTCGGCCGCGCGGCCGACCTGGCCGTCGAGCAGCTGGCGGAAACCTATCCGGACAGCGAGAACATCATTCGCGACCTGGTGCGGGACGTGCAGAGCGCCGATATGCATGACATGATAAAGAACGAAGGCGTGCGCGTCGACGGCCGGGGCATGGATGACATTCGTCCGATCTGGTCGGAAGTCGGCGTGCTGCCGAGGACCCACGGATCGGCGCTCTTCACCCGGGGCGAAACGCAGAGCCTGACCGTGACGACCCTGGGATCCAAGCAGGACGAGATGAAGCAGGACGATCTCGAAGGCGATTCGCTGAAGTCCTTCATGCTGCACTACAATTTCCCGCCGTACAGCGTAGGAGAAGTGCGCATGGCCCGGGGACCCAGGCCGCGCGATATCGGCCACGGCTCGCTGGCGGAACACGCCATCGCGCCCGTGATCCCGTCGGAGGACGTGTTCCCCTATACCATCCGCATCGTCTCCGAAATCCTGGAGTCCAACAGTTCGTCGTCCATGGCCACCGTCTGCGGTGCGACACTGTCCCTGATGGACGCGGGCGTGCCCATCAAGAGCCCCGTCGCCGGCGTGAACATCGGTCTGATACCGGACGATCCCAAGCCCCAGTACCTGGTCGACATCCAGGGCGTGGAGGATCACCTGGGCGGCATGGATTTCAAGGTCGCCGGCACGCGGGAAGGGATCACTTCCGTGCAGCTCGACGTCAAAGTCATGGAAGTGAACGAGGAGATTCTCCGCGAGTCCTTCGCCAGGGCGAAGAAGGCACGGCTGTTCATCCTGGACAAGATGGCCGAGACCATCGCCGAGACGCGGCCGCAGCTTTCCGAGCACGCTCCCCGCATCCTGACCGTACAGGTCAAGCAGGACCAGATCGGTTCCGTGATCGGTCCGGGCGGCAAGGTGGTGCGCGGCATCCAGGAGGAGACGGGCGCCCAGATCAATATCGAGAACGACGGGACGATCACGATCGCCGCCGTCGACGCGGCCGCCGGGGAGAAGGCCAAGCAGATCATCGAAAGCATGACGGAGGAGCCCGAGATCGGCAAGGTCTACCAGGGCACCGTGAAGCGGATCGTCGATTTCGGCGCCTTTGTCGAAATCCTTCCGGGCAAGGACGGCCTGGTGCACATTTCCGAATGGGAAAACCACCGGACGAACTCCATGCAGGATGTGACCAACGAAGGCGACGAGGTGACCGTGAAGATCATCAATATCGACAATCAGGGCAAAGTCAAGCTGAGCCGGAAGCAGGTGCTCGCCGCGAACTGACCGTAGCGAACGGCCAGTATGATCCGAACATCGCCGCCATGGCAGACGTCCGATCGGGACGCCATGGCGGCGGTCTTACCTGTACGATCCTCCCTTGCCAGAATCCACCGACCGTACCAGAAAAACCGTACTTCCCAACGGCATCCGGGTGGTTACGGAGCACATGCCGCACGTCCGATCCGTGACGATGGGCGTCTGGGTGTGGTCCGGCACGCGGTTCGAACCCGCCGAGAAGCCCGGAATCGCCCACTTTCTAGAACACGCCGTGTTCAAGGGCACCGAGAAGCGCAACGCGTTCCAGATCGCCCAGAGCATCGAAAGCCTCGGCGGGTACCTCAACGCCTTCACCGGCCGGGAACTCAACTGCTATTTCGCCCGGGTGATGGACAGCCACCTGCCCGTCGCCGTGGACGTGATCGGCGACCTGCTGCAGTCCTCGAAGTTCGACCCCCATGAGATCGAGAAGGAAAAGATGGTGGTCATCGAGGAGATACACAGCCTCGAAGACAACCCGGAAGACCTGGTCAGCGAACTTTACGCCAACCTGATCTGGCAGCCCCACCCCCTGAGCCGTCCGATCCTGGGCAACGTGCCTTCCGTCTCGTCCTTCACGCGGAACCACCTCGTCGCGTACCTTGCGGCCCGTTATCGGAACGACTGTATATACGTCATCGCGGCGGGGAGCGTGGACCACGAGGCCCTGGTCGATCTCGTGCGGGAACAGTACGATTTCCCCGGGAAAAGCGACCATGCGGATACGGATGTCAACGTGGATGCCGACGCGGTCGTAGCCGGGGATGCTGACGCGGATGTCGACACGCATGTCGACGCGGACGTCGACATGGACGTTGACACAGCCGTCCGGCTCGATTCGAAGCGGCCTAAGCAGCGGCACAGGAAGCGTGTGCTGAGCAAGGACATCGCCCAGTTACATCTCTGCCTGGGGGGCGTCGCCCTGCCCTACGGCCATACGTCGAAATACGCCCTGTTCCTGCTGAACGCCCTGCTGGGCGGCGGGATGACCTCGCGGCTGTTTCAGAAGATCCGCGAGGAGGCCGGACTGGCCTACTCGATCTATTCGGACCTGGATTTCTACCGGGATACCGGCCAGGTCTGCATCAGTGCCGGTGTGGACCCGAAGGACGCGCAGCGTGCGATCGACCTGATCCGTCAGGAATGCCGGGTGTTGTGCGAGCAATCCGTGCCGGAGGAAGAGCTCCGGGATACGCGGTCCCAGCTGACTGGAAGCCTGTACCTGTCGCTGGAGGAGTCCGGCAGCGTGATGAACCGGCTTGCGAGGGCGGAGATCTACGAGAACACCTGTACCAGCGTTGACGAGATCGTAAGGAAGCTGGATGAAGTGACCACGTCCGATATCGCCGAACTGGCCGAGTCCATTTTCACGGCGGAAAACACGTACCTCACGGCCGTCGGTCCCGTGTCGGAAGACGATATCGCCCTGTGAGCGGCCCTGGAGCAAGTCATGAGCAACCCCATCGTCATACCCATCGCCTCGACCCGGCCGGACAGGGTGCATCCGGCGCCGCGAAGGATGACCCCAGGATCCGCGGGGCTCGATCTGTACGCCTGTGTCGACGAGCCGGTGGAAATCGCGCCGAAACAGCTCGAACTGATCGGGACGGGATACGCCATAGCGCTGCCCCCGGGATTCGAAGGACAGGTACGTCCCCGAAGCGGCCTGGCGCTCAATCACAAGATTGGCGTGCTGAACAGCCCGGGCACGATCGACTCGGACTACCGCGGAGAGATCAAGGTGATCCTCTTCAATTTCGGCGATCAGCCGTACAGCGTAAGCGACCGGGAGAGAATCGCCCAACTCGTCATCGCCACCGTACCTTTCGTCGTCTTTGAGGAGGTCGACCGTCTCGATGAAACCGGGCGCGGCACCGGCGGATACGGCCACACGGGGATATAACCATGCTGCTGAAAATGATCCTGACGACCCTGGCCATCCTGCTGGTGACCAACGTGTACCCCGGTATCCAGGTCGATTCGGTGACCACCGCAATCATCGCGGCCGTCGTACTGGCCCTCATCAATACGATCGTGCGGCCCGTCGTCGTCGTCCTGACCCTGCCCATCAGCATGCTCACGCTGGGTCTCTTCCTCCTCGTCATCAACGCGGCCATGCTGTACCTGGCCGCCTGGCTTGTCAACGGGTTTGACGTGGGCGGATACTGGGACGCCCTGATCGCATCCTTCATCATCTCGGTCGTCGTGGCCCTGTTGAACGGGCTGATCAAGAGCAAGAGCTGACAATCACGGGCTCTCGACAAAGCCCTGCCGGCTCAGGAAGTCCAGCATTACCGCCGCGCACTCCTCCGGTTTCTCGAGCTGCAGAAAGTGTGTCGTTTCGGGCACGAACTTATAGTCGACGCCTGCGGCGGCTCTGTAGTCGAAATACGGACGGTTCGGATCCAGGGCGGGATCTGACCCGACGATCCGGGTGGGACACCGCAGGGAGGCGAAGTCCACAGACACCGCAGGTTGCGAGGCTTCATACCAGATCTGCGCTTCGTACTCGCGCGGGCATCGGAGCTCGTAACCCTGTCCCGTCCCGGACTCCCTGAGGGTCGTCCGGGCAACGAGATCGAAGACGCCCGGCACAGCATGCTGGAAGTAATGCAGGTTGGTATGTAGTTCGGCGAGCTCTTCCCGAGTCCGGAACCACGGCTCCCTCACTCTGAGCATGTTACCCGTTCGCACCGCCCGCTGCTCGAACTCGCTGTATATCGGGCCCGTGTTGCACAAAGGCGGTGTGAACAGCACCATCGCGGAGTAGTGGTTGCCCCTCGATGGCAGGTGCAGGGCGGCCAGGGCAGAAATGGAGTGGAAGACGCCCACCGTGGGTTTCACGCCGTAGAGCTTCTCGATCGCTACGAAGATGCTGTCGTGGTCGCGGGAAAAAGCATCGAAACGATGGTTCTCCTGGGCACCGACTTCGTTCCATCCGTGGTTCCTGAGATCATGGACCACCAGGTCGAAACCGGCGGTCAGCAGCGACCAGAACGGGTAGTAGAGGTCGATGGCGAGGCCATTTCCGTGACTCAGGACAAGCCGGGGGCCCGCCGGATTCCCGTGACGTCTCAGGACGATGACGGCGTCGTCGTCCACCTTGACGCTGTCAGTGGACAGCGGCTCGGGTATCTCCCAAATTGCTGGAGGTACTGTCAAACCGGCTTCCTTTCTTGCTGGCGCGACCATGCTTCTCGATCTAGCGAAATCGAACCAATAACAGTGGATCTCGGTACGGACCTCCTGGTCCCATTCCCCTGCGCGACAATATATCCCCATTCCGGTAGGGTTACAATATGACACTGATAAACAGGATCTGTCCATTGGTACTCGCGCAGCAGGTCCGAACGATTCGGCGCGACGGCAAGCATTCCATCAGGTACGCTGCCTAAACCTTGACAGCAGATTCATTGGCTTTTATCAATAGGCTTCCAAACTGGCCTGGTCCGATGAGCAGGTCGCCGCACGCGCGGCTCGAGTCAGCGGTGCGAGTTCGACAGAATCAAAGGACGTAGAGAGGAACAGAATGATCCAGATCAAAGAAATTGACCTTCGCGTCCAGAACATGCGCACGCGCATGCCCTTCAAATTCGGCATATCGACCATGACGGCCGTGCCTCACCTGGTACTCGGCATGTTGCTCGAGGCAGATGGTCGCACGGGCTGGGGATATTCGGCTGACCATCTTCCCCCGAAATGGTTCACGAAGAATCCGGAAACCTCCCTGGAGGACGAAGTGGGGGACATGATCTCCGTCATCCGGAACGCCAGCGACGCCGCGCTGACCATCGGACCTGCGCCCAATCCGTACGCCCTCTGGCAGGAGCTGTACGAGGCACAGAAGGCCTGGGGTACCGAGCGCGGCTTTGCGCCCCTCCTGTGGGGCCTCGGCACCAGCATGGTGGAAAGGGCTATGATAGAGGCTTTCTGCCGCCTGCAGGGCACGGATTTCGGCCAGGCAATGCGCGCAAACGCCTTTGGCCTCCGACTGGAAGATTTCAACCCGAATCTGAAGGGCCTGGAACCTGCCGATGTGTTGCCCGACGCCCCGATCGCCTTCACGAACGTGCGCCATACCGTGGGGCTGGGAGACCCGCTGACCCGGCCGGATATCCCGCAGGAGGAGCTGTGCAATGACGGATTGCCCCAGTCGCTTGACGAGGTCATCGATACCTACGGCATTTCGTACTTCAAGATCAAGTTGTTCGGTGACGAAGAGCGGGATTTTGACCGTCTGAAGAAGACGGCAGGGATCATCGACGGGCGCCTGGACCGCTACGCCTTTACCCTGGACGGAAATGAGAATTACGGCGACATGGATTCGTTCCGGACGTTCTGGGAAGCATTGCGGGCAGACCGCGACCTGACTGGGTTTCTGGGGCGACTGATCTGCATTGAACAGCCTCTGCACCGCAACATCGCGCTGGACGAAGCAGTCAGGGGGCACTTCCAGGTCTGGCGGGACCGTCCCCCCTTCATCATCGATGAATCCGACGGCGATATTGGAGACGTGGAACGGGCCGTGGATATAGGGTACGCGGGAACGAGCTACAAGAACTGCAAAGGGGTATTCAAGGGACTTTCCAACAAAGCCCATCTGAAGTACTTGTCAAATAAGCACCCGGACCGTGCGTACGTGTTGACGAGCGAAGACCTTTCCAACATCGCACCGATCGCACTGATGCAGGATCTCGCAGTGTTGGCCACATTAGGGGTTGACCACAGTGAGCGAAACAGCCACCATTATTTCAAAGGGATTTCGGTCTGGCCCGATGACATACAGGAACAGGTAGTGAAATGCCATCCGGATCTGTTCAGTATGCATTCGGATGGATTTCCATGCATGAGTATACACCAGGGCCGGATCAACATAGAGAGCGTCACAACCAGTCCCTTCGGGGTCGGATTCGAATTCGAAGAACAGCTCAGTGCGCAACTCACACCGCTGGACGATTGGAGTTATACTTCACTGAAATTTGAATGATCACATCGGTTACGTTCTGTTACGATCCGCTTCATACAGCGGTCAGCAAGTATGTCGGTTGCAAGTCTCAGTGTCTGTGTAAGTTTCCGTACAGTTGTACAATGCGGAATGGGTTTGTACAAAATCGAGTGAACAATGTACAACCAATATTATGTTTGTACGAACTCAACCTGCGATCTGTACAGAACACATTACTATTGTACAATCGGAATAAACACGTATGAAACGTCAAAATAAGCACGCGAACAGCGCCCAGGACCGAATTAAGACCATTTTCGCCAGGAGTGAAGTGCTGAATTTCGCGCTTTTCAGGTCGAAAATCGGATTTTTGAGGGTAGTTTCGAGCCACCCCCTGACCCTCCGGGAACCGGATTAGAGACGAAATAGATTTACATAATATCTATTATGCGAAGTAGGGTTTTGGAATGGTAAACAATGGAATTTGAGGCCAGGAGCTATAAATCGGGCTAGAATAGAGCAAGATAGCCGATGTACAAAGAAAAAGAGAGTTGTACAAAGTGCGCGAACGTATTGTACAAATAATACGGTATTAGTACAATTGTGAATACACTACATACAAAAGTATATAGAATTGTACAACAACAAGATATACAAACCTATATGTAATTGTACATTATATGGTTTTTCTGTACAAAAAGAAGATAAATTGTACACATCTCTCCAAACGGATCCTCTTGGATTTCAGTTTAATCCTACCGACTTAAGTCTGTAAATCGCTACTCACCTCACCAAGTTAGTACATTGCGCCCAAGTCGACTTACCAACACCGATTTCCGTCAGATAGAATTGACGGAGTATGATCTCCCTCCTGTTCCGAATGACGGAGTACTCGTTCAAAACGAGTATACGGCCGTTAGCGTGGGTACGGAGATATACAACTACATAAATGGCTGCGAGCCTGGAGGACAGCCGAGTTTCCCACGAAGTACAGGTTATTGCAATGCAGGCGTGGTTTTGGATGTTGGCAAGGGTGTAAGTGGTATCGTTCCAGGCGACCGTGTTGCCGGCCAGGGAAATCACGCAAGTCATTCGATAATGTCTGGCTTAATCAACAAGGTGCCGGCGAATGTATCATCAAAGGCCGCGGCGTTCATGGTCATGGGGGCGACTTCGCTACATGGCCACCGCGTTGCCCGTCCGGAACTGGGCGAAGCCGTGGTGGTGACCGGCATGGGCATCGTGGGCCAGTTGGCCGCCACCTTTGCGAAACTGAGCGGCGCCGTACCCGTAATCGGCGTGGATCTGGATGACTTCCGCCTACAGAGGGCCCGTGAGCGCGGGGTCGACGTATGTATCAACCCGGAGAAAGAACCCGAAGTGGCCGAAGCGGTGCGCCGGCACTGCGTAGCAGACGGTGCGGACCTGGTCATCGAAGCAACCGGTGTGCCCGCTGTCTATCCGATGGCACTGAACCTGCCAAGACTCGGCGGCCGTCTGCTCGCCCTCGGTTCCCCGCGCGGTTCGGTGGAAGTGAGCTTTTTCGGCGAGGTCCATCTGCGTGAGGTTACGATTTTGGGTGCTCACCAGCCCAAGACGCCCGAAGAGGCCGACCTGTACTATCCCTGGAGCAAGCGCAGGGACCGCGATCTCGTACTGCGGCTCATGAGTGAAGGAAAACTGCCGATCGAGGATCTGATTACCCACGAAGCCGACCCCTCCGATTGTCAGGCAATCTTTGATATGCTTGCGGATGATCCCAGGGAGGCACTGGGGGTGGTTTTCAGGTGGGACTGATGTCGCGGGTAGGATTGGCGGCCGTCCAGATCGTTATAACTTCGGCCTAATGCGCGTTCGGTATTCGCGTAGGATGGGTCTGCGCGGCTCGGATGATGCGCAGAGTCTCTCTGTCGTGGGGTTGTCACGCTGCGGAGCGGTGCGCACAACACGCTAAGGTAGCGACCAAGTTGGCAAGTCATGCCGAAAGGGCTACTGAAATGAGATCATTCTTCGTAGCATTGCTAAGCGCGATTACCATGATGTTGTTCATTACCGTGGGAATATCCGCCTGTGGTGACTCGCCCACGGAACCGGCCGAACAGGAACCTGAGGACGACCACGAACACGAGCACGAGGAAACAGAGCGGCCACCCGGCGAGTTGATGCCCACGCTATCGAGCATCCAGAGCCTGGTGTTCAATCCATCGTGCGTCTCGCACCACGGATTAGACGCCGCCAGCGCTGGTCTCAATCTCGCTGAAGGCCACTCCTTCAAGAGCTTGGTGAACGTACGCAGCACCCAGGTGATGCTCGACCTGGTTCGACCCGGTGACGCTGAAAGCAGCTACTTGATACATAAGCTGGAAGGTCGCGAAGGCATTGTGGGCAAGCAGATGCCGTTGGGCGCTTCTCCCCTCACAGCCGCGGATATCGCCGTCATCAAGGCGTGGATAAACAGTGGCGCAGAAGAAGGCGACGATCACTGATAAGTGGAGCTGGACATAACGGTCTGACTGGCACACTTCCTGATCTTCAAATCTTCTACCTCAAGTAAACCTTTCGACTCCCGCTATCCATCAGCGATCGCCAAGTCCAGGACGGTTGCCGAGCACTGAGGCGGGGGAACGGGTTCCCCGTGTTCAAGTAGACTCTCGACATGCTGGGCTATCGCTTGACGAATCTCGCCGATCACATCCTGCTTGGTAGGTCCCGTTGCAACGCATCCGGGCAGGTCCGGAACGTAAGCGGCATGGTTGTTCGGCGACTTTTCGACAACAATGGTATTGCGCATCCTGAAGGTCACTCCGATCGGGTTGTCGGGTGAAGTGGATGTCCATTGGTCAGCTCACGGTCCAAACAGCTTCCCAACGACCTCGTCCTTCGACACACCCACACCAACGAAAATTGCCACGTAAGATATAGTCCGGCTCAAAGTTCCAATCCGTACCGGGCGATGTAGCGTTATCGTTACGCTGTGCTCTTTCGTTTTCGTCGTCAGAGTTACTGTAGCATGGCTTCCACGCGTTCTACGTACACGGTAGCCGAAGTTATGGCTTAGCAGTTGGACGACCTGTTCACCGGACAGATCTCTTGGGATCTTCATACGGCGATAACTTCATCACGGACCTGATGCAGTCTGATTACCCGGGGCGTTTCGGCCTCGTCAAAATGACACAGCACGGCCTCTCTCGCCATGTCCTTTAGCTCGTTCCAATCCTCTCCCTGCGTAAAGATGCTGTGCCCGAGTGCGCGTGCCTCATAACCGCCTTCGTTGGACTCGATCACTTCGAATATGATTTCAGTCATCGTGGCGTCTCCCGAAGTTCGCTGGTACCTAATGTCTCAATCAAGAACCAGCACATATCCTTGTCCTGGCACTTTGTGCTATCCATTCGTCTTGTTTCAGTTTTTGAGCGGTCCATCACCAATCACGGCCGCAATACGATTTTCGAGGCGATCCCTTAGTTCTTCAGGACTGCGCCACAAAATATGATTATAATGGCTCGTGTCGAAGTGTACATCATCAATAGAGTCTTTGTTACAGGTGAAAACTACAGGGATATCGAGTCCATGTGCGAATCCCGCTTCGTAGTATACACCCCCTCGGGCACCGTCTTCTCCCTGTGTAAAATCTGCGACGATAAAACGTGATCTTCTTATTTCAGCGATGATCTCATCGTCGATCCTCCCGATGTATTCTTGGTTGTCTATCCGGATTGGGCTGTATCCCGCGTTTTCAATTGCAGGTTTGATGCCATTGGTCCAGGCATCTTGCAATGACTCATCGAACCACATGGCCACGAATGCCTGAGATGAGACGGTGGCTGCTCGCTCCAATTCAGCGAGACGAGAGTAGCCTGCAACTGTTACAATGAGACCGATCGTAGATTCGGTAGACTCTTCTAACCAACCCTTCCCAATCAAGTAGTCTGTCAGGAATTGCAACTCTTCAGAGTCAACACTTTCTGTGTAGGCAAACATGTCCGGTAAGAAGTCACTCGCGAGGAATGCCCTTCCTACATGCGGTGTCTTTTTCTGAATGTACTTCAATAGTTCATCCGCACGTGAGTGAACTGTTAAATCTGGTCGTCGTATACTCGATTCGATTTCGTTCTCGTAGGACCATATTTCCGGTCGCTCGATGCCCGATCTGCGTTGCTTGATCATCCATGTCGTTAAGCGTGCTTTTTCACGATCATCAAGTTGACCAACCATGATTTCGGCCCTTCCATCCACGAAGTACCTACCACCTGCACGGGGCGAATCTACGTTCCTGCCATCACCACTAAATAGTTCTGTGGGCTTAGTCGGTGTACCCCAGATTGGACAGTGTGCGTTTGCGTCCATGTTTACTCTTTTGTCCTTTTTCGATATACTACGATCTCACGCGGACGCGTGGACGCATAACCTCCACTCACAATCGAATTGAGGCCAAATTCTCCCTTCAATATATCTCGCATGTATCCTTGCTACAACCTGTAATCACCAGAAGACCGCTCCGATCTTTCGCCATTTTCCCCTTGACTTGAACCCTGATTTCCCCGTTATGTTAACGGTTGGGATTCACCTTCGCACCGGCGTGTCAGAACACGCATAACCAATTGCAATTCAAGCATTTACTGGTTACTTGACATCGAGAGGATGCCTCATGACCGTTTCCGTCAAGCTCTTTGCCACACTGAGAAAATACCTGCCCGAGAACGCGGTCAACAAAACGGCGACGATAGAACTCGGCGATGGGGCCAAGGCGAGCGACATCATCGCGCAGTTGGACATCCCCGATGGCCATATTCATCTGATCCTGATCGACGGCAAACACTCGGCTGAAGACTCCCCGTTGACGGACGGTGCGGTGGTCAGCTTCTTCCCGCCTATTGCCGGCGGGGCCTAGGGCCGGTGTCCTGCCACACTTATTTCGGATTCAAGCTGGAAGACGCTGTCCGGGGGCTGAAACGGGCGCTGCACGACGAGAACATCCCCGTGGTGTCCGTCCGCGAGGCCGATGATCAGGTCGTATTCGCGATCGATGTCGCATCCGAAACCGGGGAGATCAGCCTGGCCTACCGTACCACGAAGTCCCATCCCCTGGCCAGGCTGGGTGATATCCCCGCGATTGAGGTCACGGTCGACGATCACCTGCCCGATGTAAAACCCGTGCTGACCATGGCTTTCCTGAGAGGCGGAGGTTGACCTCATGCGTGCTGGTATCCTGGTATCCCTTTGCCTTTGTATTTCCTCGTTCCTGTCGGTTCCCCTTCCCATATCGGCGCAAGGCTCCGGCGACAACAGTGCGGCCAGTGCGGCCGGTCGGATCACTGCGGCTACTTCCTCCCTGAATCATCTTTCCGATCTCGACGCCGGGTTCCTGATCCCTGATACTTTCGACAGGGTACAGGAGGCCTACGATCGATATACACGGGATATCCGGGAAGGTAAATCGACCCGGGATATCGATCGGTCCCATACGGAGTTCGACGCCGCTCTGGTCCTGGCGCGGGAACGTCTGGATCGCGTGAACGAATTGCTGATGGTGCCGCTGGAGAAACGGGCGGCGGCCCAACGGGCGAACGCTCCCGCGATGGTTCCGGATGCCTTCGAGGAGGCCGAAAGCCGCCTCGAACGGGCCATTTCCAGGCTGGAGGACGACCGGGTCTCCGATGCTTTCTCCCAGGGACAGGAAGCGGCCGCGCTCTATGATGTGGCAAGGTCGTCGGTGATCGAGATGTCGCTTATCGGTTCGGCGCAGATCGGACTGGCCGAAGCCGAGGATCAGGATTGGGACCGGTTGGCCCCGGCGTCCTTCGCGCAGGCCCGCCGGTTGGTGGACGAAGTAACCGGCGCGCTGGACCGCGGAGAACCCCTGTCCGCCGCGCTCCGAAACAAGGCCCAGACCGCCGATTACGCGGTACGGCGCGCCATTGAGATTGCGGCACAAGTCGATGGGCTTCGCAAGGATCCAGGTAACTGGGAGCGCATGTTGCTGTCACAGGAGGATCTCGCCCGGCAGGCCGCCGACATGGCGGGGGTCGGCGCCGACTTCCTGGCCAATGATCCGCAGGCTATCATGACGGAAAGTCTGCGCACCCTCGCCGCACGACAGGATTCACTTGGCCGCCTTCTCCAGCTGGCAGAGATCGACGCCGCGGCGCTCAGGGCCGAGGTCGATTCCCTGCACCAGGCGATCGAGGAACAGCAGATTCGCCTGTCCTCCATGGTGGAAAGCTACCAGCAGGACCTGCAGCGCAGGAAGGAGGAGCTGGACCGGGAACGCCGGGAACTCAGGGACTACCTGTACGAGAAGACCCAGCTGGATGCAACCGCCCAGGCCCAGGAGCGATTCTCGGATGACGAGGCGATCGTGGTGCGGGATGCCGACCGTCTTACCCTTCGGCTCATCGGGCTGTCCTTCCAGGCGGGAAGAACGGAAATACCCCGGGGCGCGCGGGGGTTGCTCGAGAGACTCGGGGAGTTTCTCGTGTTGTATCCTCAGACCCGCGTCGCTGTGAAGGGGCATACGGACGCCACCGGAGCGGAGGAAAAGAACGTCACCCTCTCGAAGTCCCGCGCCAATGCGGTCATGCAGTTTCTGGCGGACCAGTCCGGTGTCGAAACCGAACGCATGACGTCCTCCGGCCTCGGCAGCGCCCAGCCCATCGACAGCAACAATACGCGCAGGGGCCGGGACCGGAACCGGCGAATCGACGTGGTCCTGACCTTCACTAGAGATCTGTAATAGCACACGCACCGGCGCATATACGCGCGATGCGCCCGATACGCGCGATGCGTCCGTTGTAGGGAGAACGCTAAATTGAGTGATAAAATCAGCAGCGAAGTGTACGAGGAGATGAAGGAGAAGCTGTTCTCGGCGGTCATTGCGGACGCCCTGGACGCCTGTGGACACCGCGACCAGATCCTCCGGCACGACATCAGGCCCCTGTTTCCGGACGCGGTCGTCGTGGGCCGGGCACTGACTGTGCTTTCCGTCGACGTGTACGACATTCCGGATGAGCCCTACAAACTGGAACTTGAAGCCGTGGACGCGCTGAAGCCCGGGGACGTCCTCGTGGCACAGACCAACGGCACGACGCGCAGCAGCCTCTGGGGCGAGCTGCTCTCGACCGCCGCGGAGGCCCGGGGCGCGCGCGGCGCCGTGATCGACGGGTTTACCCGGGATTCGCAGGCCATCGCCGACATGGGCTTTCCGCTCTTTGTCCGCGGTATCGCGCCCTATGACTCGAAGGGCAGGAGCGACGTCATCGCCTACAATACGCCCATCGACTGCGGCGGCGTGAAGGTCTGTCCGGGCGATCTCGTTTTCGGAGACTTCGACGGGGTCGTGGTCGTTCCGCGGGCCGTGGAAGAACAGGTGCTGAAAGCGGCATTTGAAAAGGCGGTCGAAGAGAAAGAGGTCAAGCAGGCTCTGAAGAACGGCATGTCCGCCACCGCCGCCTTCGAGAAATACGGCATTCTCTGATGAAGCCCCTTGTCGAGTGCGTGCCCAATTTCAGCGAAGGGCGCGATTCGGGCATCGTGGAGGCCATTTCCGCCAGCATCGCCGCCGTCGACGGTGTCCACCTGGCCGGCATGGAAATGGACGGAGACCACAACCGCTCCGTGATTACCTTCATGGGTGCCCCCGAAGACGTCGCCAGGGGCGCTTTCGAAGCCTGCCGAACGGCCCGTGATCTCATCGACCTGAGGCACCACCGGGGCGTACATCCCCGGATCGGCGCCACGGACGTCATCCCCTTCATTCCCCTTTCCGACTGCACCATGGACGACTGCGTCTCCCTTGCCCGGGGCTGTGGCGGGGAGATCGGCCGATCTCTCGGGATTCCGGTGTATTTCTACGGGCATGCCGCCCTGGATGCGCGGCGCGGCGCGCTTCCGGATCTACGCCGGGGAGGATTCGAACGCCTGGTCGGGGAGATGGAATCAGACGATGACCTCGCGCCCGACGCGGGCCCGGGCACGGTCCACGCTTCCGCCGGCGCCACGGCGGTCGGCGTCCGCGATATCCTTGTCGCGTACAACGTGAACCTGGACACCGACGACGTACGCGTCGCCCGGGCGGTCGCGAACAACGTCAGGGAGAAGAACGGCGGCCTGCCCGGGGTCCGGGCGCTCGGACTGCTGCTGCCGGAACGGCACCTCGCGCAGGTGTCCATGAACCTGACCGACTACCGGCAGACGAATATGGCCCAGGCTTACGACGCCGTCGTGCGCCTCTCGGAAGCCGAAGGGGTCAAGGTCCTGGAGAGCGAACTGGTCGGCCTCGCCCCCCGTGACGCCCTGGGCGGAGCGGCGCCCGGAGACCTGCGCATGGAACCCCTGGATCCCTCCCGGTTCCTGGAATACCACACCAGCCTGTTTGCCTGATCCCCTTTCCCCGATCCGGTAGCAGCCCCTCGTCAGATTCGTATTTTCTTGACTCCGTACCGCGCTCTTCTTATAATGTTGACTAAATTAGTAAACTAGAACCTGGCGGCCAGGGAGGACGGATGAGGGTTTCAGCCAAGGCGGAGTATGCGTGCAGGGCCGTGCTGGAATTGACAAGGTACCACGACAAGGCGGAAGTCATTCATATCAGCGACATCGCCGTCCGCCAATCCATCCCCGAGAAATACCTCGTTCAGATCCTCCTGCAGCTGCAGCGCGCCGGTCTGGTGCGGAGCAAGCGCGGAGCGACCGGGGGCTACTCGCTGGCACGGGCTCCGGGCGAAATCTCGCTGGGCGACGTGATCCGGGCGATGGACGGCGCCCTGATCTCCGTCGAAAGCCTTTCCGGCGACGCCGAGATAACGGACCAGCTGAGCGGCCAGCACGTATTGAAGGACGTTTGGATGGGGGTGCAGGAAAAACTCGGCGAGATCATGGACGGCATCACGTTTGAAGACATTTCCAGGCAGGCGCAGAAAAGCCTGTCCATGTACTACATCTGAAGGATAGCCCTTGGCTTCCGGGAACGGAATATACGACAGCGCGCTCGACCTGATCGGCAACACCCCCCTGGTTCGTCTGAACCGGATCAACCATGTCGCGGGGGTCGACCTGCTCGGCAAGCTCGAATCGGACAACCCCGGCGGCAGCGTCAAGGATCGCGTCGGCCTGAGCATGATCCTGGATGCCGAGCAGCAGGGCCTGCTCAAGCCGGGCGGCACCATCGTGGAGCCGACGAGCGGCAACACGGGACTCGGCCTGAGCATGGTGGCCGCGGTACGAGGTTACAAGGTCATCCTCGTGATGCCGGACAACATGAGTTCGGAGCGGCGCGTGCTGCTGACCTCCTACGGCGCGGAACTGGTGCTGACACCGGGCATGCTGGGCATGGCCGGCGCCGTGCAGAAGGCGGAGGAGATCCTCGCCGAGCATCCCGACTACTTCATGCCCCAGCAGTTCAAGAACCCCGCCAACGTGGAAATACACCGGAAAACCACGGCCGAGGAGATCTGGGCGGCGACCGGCGGTAAAATCGACGCCTTCGTGGCCGCCGTGGGCACCGGGGGAACGCTGACCGGTGTGGGACAGTACCTGAAAGAGAAGGACGAACGCATCCGCGTGATCGCGGTGGAACCCTCGTTGTCCCCCGTGATATCGGGCAAACCCGTGGAAAGCCTGGTGCACGCCATCCAGGGCATCGGCGCAGGGTTCATTCCCGATATCCTGGACCGATCGATCATCGACGACGTGATGTTGATCGACGACGAGGAGGCCTACCAGACGGCCCGTCGCATGGGGCTGGAAGAAGGACTCCTGGTGGGCATCTCGGCAGGCGCCAACGTATGCGCCGGCCTCAGGTTGGCGGAGGACATGGGAGAAGGCCGAATCGTGACCATTCTGTGCGATACCGGTGAAAGATACCTGAGCATCCGGGAGTATTTCGAAGGACAGAGCGATTAAGCGCGATTAAGCGCGATTAAGCACGACCGAGAGGAGGATCCGTTAGATGGCCGTTACCGTTCGCATTCCAACCCCGCTGCGCAAGTTGACCGACAACCGTTCCGAGATCGAAATCGACGGCGAAACCGTCGAATCGCTGATCGGTAACATGGAGGCATCCTTCCCCGGCATCAAGGATCGCATCTGCGACGAGTCCGGAAAAGTGCGGCGGTTCATCAACATCTACATCAACGAAGAAGACATCCGGTTTCTGGACGGTACGGACACCGCGATCAAGGCCGGAGACCGGATTTCCATCGTGCCCGCCATCGCGGGCGGCCTGGGTGGTCCGGGCGGTGTGGGTGGTCCGGGCGGCCTGATCGGTGTGCCCCGCCAGAGCGGTCCAGGCGACTCGCGGGACCGCGGCTGATGTCCTCCGTGCGGGTGCGCGTTCCCGCGACCACGGGCAACCTGGGTTCCGGCTACGACTGCGCCGGCATGGCCCTCGGCCTCTACAACACCATCGAGTTATCCGAAACGGAATCCGGCCTGGACGTGGTCGTGGAGGGTGAAGGGGCCGAAGCGGTACCCCTCGATGAAGGCAACCTGGCCATCGTCTCGGCCCGGGCCGTTTTTGGCGCCGCGGACTGGCAGCCCGCCGGTCTCAAGGCGCGCATGCACCACGCCATTCCCGTCTCACGGGGACTGGGCAGCAGCGGAGTCGCCATCGTGGCGGGCGCCGTGGCGGCCAATGCGCTCGCTGGGCGGCCGCTGGGCACACCGGAACTCCTCCGCATCTGTTCCGACCTGGAAGGGCATCCCGATAATGTCGTTCCGTCCCTGCTCGGCGGGCTTTCCGTAAGCGGCGAGCGGGCGGGAACGATCGTATACCAGACCTTCTCCGTGCCCGCCGACCTCCAGGCCGTCGTGACCATTCCCGAATTCACCCTCGATACGAAGGTAGCGCGCGGCGTACTGCCGGAATCGGTATCCATGGAGGACGCGGTCTTTAACCTCTGCAGCGTAGGCCTGCTGGTGGGCGGGATGGCGTCGGGGAATTACGCTTTGCTCCGGGAGGGCATGGCCGACCGCTTGCACCAGCCCTACCGGCAGCACCTGGTTCCCGGATTGGCGGAAGTCACCATGGACGCCCTGGACGCCGGCGCCCACGGCGCGGCCCTCAGCGGCGCTGGACCCACGGCCATCGCACTGGCCACAGAAAACCACGAGGGTATTGGCGAAGCCATGGTCGATGCCTTCGCCCGGCACGGCGTTACCGGACAATACCGGATCCTCCCCATAGACAACGAAGGTTGCCAGGTCCTGCCGGACTGAGCCATGGGCGCTCTCAAAGACATTCGCGTCATCGACCTGACCCGGGTACTCGCCGGTCCCTTCACGACCATGACCCTGGGCGACCTGGGCGCCGAGATCATCAAGGTCGAGCCCTTCGGCGGGGACGAGGCACGGGGATTCGGTCCCTTCAAAGAGGGCGTGAGCGGCTACTTCGAGAATGTCAACCGGGGCAAGCGGAGCATCGCGATCGATCTGAAGCATCCTGACGGCCGCGAATTGCTCCTCGAACTGATCGGCAAGTCGGACGTCCTGGTGGAGAACTTCAGGCCGGGCGTGATGAAGAAACTCGGTCTGGATTACGAAACGTTGCAGGAACGATTCTCCGGCCTTATCTACGCGGCCTGTTCCGGGTTCGGACAGACCGGGCCCTACGCCCGGCGCGGTGCTTACGACATGATCATCCAGGGCATGGGCGGCATCGTCAGCATTACCGGCGAACCGGACCGTCCGCCCGTCCGGGTGGGCGTGTCCATCGGGGATATTGCGGCCGCGCTCTACTCGTGCATCGGCATTCTCACGGCGCTCCTTACCCGGACGCAGACGGGGCGGGGGCAGATGGTGGACATTGGCATGATGGACTGCCAGGTCGCCCTGCTCGAAAACGCCATCGCCCGATACGACATGACGGACACCGTGCCGGAGCCCCTCGGGGCCAGGCATCCTTCCATCACGCCCTTCCAGGCCGTCGAGACCCGGGACGGATGGATCATGATCGCGGCGGGCAACAACGTCCTCTGGGGCCGGCTGTGCGCAGTCATGGGGCGGGAGGACCTGGCAGGCGACGATCGGTTCAGGGACAACAACCTGCGCACCGAGAACCACGGCGAGTTGCACGAGATATTGACAGGTTCGTTCAGGCAAAGCACTTCGGAAGACTGGTTGCAGCGTCTCGATTCGGCCGAGATCCCCTGCGGTCCCATACAGAACGTGAAGCAGGTCGTGGAAGATCCCCAGGTGCTGGCCCGGGAAATGATCGTGAAGATCCTACATCCCGTCGCCGGCCCCTTGCGCGTGGCCGGATCGCCCCTCAAGCTGTCGGAAACCCCGCCCGAAGTCACCCGCCACGCCCCCACCCTGGGGGAGCACACCGAACCGATTCTTCAGACGCTGCTCGAGGCGTCGGCGGACGATTTGGCGCGGTGGCGCGATGCCGGCGTGATCAAATAAAAAGCCCTCCGGAGACCGAAGGGCTTGTTCTTGTTGCTTAAACCAATATAACCGGAACCGGGCTTCCCGCTCAGCCCAACGCCCCGGCCACGAGGTCGCCGACTTCGCTGGTGCTGTACCCCATCCGGCCGGCGTCCATGCTCTTCATCTTGGTGCTTACCACTTCGATAATGGCCCGTTCCACGGCGTCGGCGGCATGCGCTTCGCCGAGCTGCGCCAGCATCATCTGGCAGGAGGCGATGGCCGCGATGGGATTGATGACGTTCTGGTCCGTGTATTTCGGCGCCGAACCGCCAATGGGCTCGAACATGGCGGTGCCTTCGGGATTGATGTTGCCCCCCGCGGCGATACCCATGCCGCCCTGGATGATGGCGCCGAGGTCCGTGATGATGTCGCCGAACATGTTGGTCGTGACGATGACGTCGAACCACTCGGGGTTCTTGACCATCCACATGCAGGTCGCGTCCACGTGGGCGTAGTCGGCCGTGATGCCGGGATACTCCTCGGCGACTTCGTAGAACACCCGCTCCCAGAGGTCGTGGGCGAAGGTCAGCACGTTGGTCTTGGCGCAGAGGGTCACCTTGTTCTGCTTGTTGCGGGCTTTGGCCGTCTCAAAGGCGAATCGGACGCACCGCTCCACGCCCTTGCGGGTATTGATGGACTCCTGCACCGCGACCTCGTCGGGCGTGCCCTTCTTGTACACGCCGCCGGCGCCGACGTACAGGTCCTCCGTGTTCTCCCGGACCACGACGAAGTCCACGTCCTCGGGGCCCTTGTCCTTCAGCGGGCAGTCGACGCCCGGGTACAGCTTGACGGGACGCAGGTTGATATAGAGGTCCAGCTCGAACCGGATCGTCAGGAGGATGCCCTTTTCCAGCAGGCCCGGCGGGCAGTCCGGATGCCCGATGGCTCCGAGGTAGATGGCGTCGTAGTGACCCAGTTCCCGCAGGCCCTCCTGGGGCAGGATCTCGCCCGTCCTCAGGTATCTTTCACCGCCGAAATCGTATTCCGTCAGTTCATAGTCGAATGAGAACTTCTCCGAGGCCGCCTTGAGCACCTTCAGCCCCTCGCGCACGACCTCCGGGCCGGTCCCGTCGCCCGGAATGACCGCGATATTATACAATTGTTCCTCCCGCGTATATGGAAATGTAGGGTTGGACTATTCGACGATCAGCCCGCCGTGCCGCGCAACGAGTTGATTGAGGGAATGCAGGTAGGCCTGGATGCTGGCTTTCACGACATCGGTGTCCGAAGCGTGGCTGTTGAAGGACTGGTCGTGGAAACCCACGGAGACCTGGACGTGGTGGGCGCCGTCCCGGCCGTTCGACGAGGTCTGGATGTCCTTCACGTAGGTGGGCAGCTTGGTGATCCGGTCGACGGCGTTCAGCGCGGCGAGTATCTGGTTGTCGCCCACGCCTCCTTCTTCGATCGTCTCGCCGCTGACGTGGAGACGCACGCTCGCGTCGGCCTGGCCGGAGTGCGAGGAGGTCACCCTGAAATCTTCCAGCAGGTACTGTTCGGGTACTTCGACCGGGGAGTCGGATACGATCCGGTGGAGGTCTTCGTCCGCCACCTCCTTCTGCCGGTCCGCCACGTTCAGGAAGCGCACGTGCACCTTTTCGAACTCTTCTTTCCGGGTCTCGTCGTACGTGTAACCCAGCAGCTCGAGCCGGTGCCGCAGGGCGTGCCGTCCGGACCGTGCCGTCAGCACGATGTCGCTCTTTTCGATGCCCACGTCCGACGGGCTCATGATCTCGTAGTTCTCCCGGTGCTTGAGGAAGCCGTCCTGGTGTATGCCCGAAGAATGGGCGAAGGCGTTGCTGCCCACGATGGCCTTGTTGCGCTGCACGGGCATGTGCATGAGATCTCTCACCAGCAGGCTCGTGGTATAGATCTGTGTGGTCTCGATGTCGGTGCGCGCTTCGTAGAAATCGCCGCGCATCTTGACCGCCATGACGATCTCTTCCAGCGAGGCGTTGCCCGCCCGCTCGCCCACGCCGTTCACCGTGCATTCGACCTGGGTCGCGCCCGCTTTGATGGCCGCCAGGGAATTGGCCGTCGCCATGCCCAGGTCGTTGTGGCAGTGCACGCTGACCTTGGCCTTTTCGATGTTCGGCACGGTGGCGATGAGCCGGGAGATCAGGTTGCCCCACTGTTCCGGGACGGCGTAGCCCACCGTATCGGGGATGTTCACCACGGTGGCGCCGGCGTCGATGACCGCCTCGACGGTCTCGCACAGGTAGTCGAAGTCACTCCGGGAGGCGTCCTCCGTCGAATACTCGATGTCCTTGCAGAGTTCCTTCGCGAAGAGGACGGCCTGCACGCCCATGTCCATGATCTGCTGGCGGGATTTGCGGAACTTGTGCTTCAGGTGGGTGTCGGACGTGCCCAGGACGATATGTATCCGGGGCCGTTTGGCGGGTTTCACGGCCTCGGCCACGGCCACGATGTCCGATTCCACGGCCCGTGCGAGGGCCGTGATTACGGGACCTTCGACCTGCTCGGCGATGTTCTTGACGGCGGCGAAGTCACCGGGCGAGGACGCGGCGAATCCGGCTTCGATCACGTCGACGCCGAGTTCGGCAAGCTGGTGCGCGACCTGGATCTTCTCGTCCCGGTTCAGCGAGGCGCCGGGGACCTGCTCCCCGTCACGCAGCGTGGTGTCGAAGATATCCACTTTTCGCATCGCCGCATGCTCCTGTTGGCTTCCGGTTACTTCTTCTCTTCGATCCAGCTCATCATGCTGCGCAGCTGCCGTCCAACCTCCACGATCTTCTTCTCCGAAGCGTTGCGTCTGAGCGCGTTCATGACCGGCGCGTTGGCCTGGTTCTCGAGCATCCACTCGCGGGCGAAGGCGCCGGACTGGATTTCGCCGAGAATGCGCTTCATTTCGGCGCGGGTCTCCTCGTTGACGATCCGGGGGCCGCGGGTCAGGTCGCCGAATTCGGCCGTGTTGCTGACGGAATACCGCATGCCTTCGATGCCGCCTTCGTACATGAGGTCCACGATGAGCTTCAGTTCGTGCAGGCACTCGAAGTAGGCGACCTCGGGCTGGTACCCCGCCTCGACCAGCGTCTCGAAACCGGCCATGACGAGTTCGGAAGTGCCGCCGCACAAGACGGACTGTTCGCCGAAGAGATCGGTCTCGGTTTCTTCGCGGAAGGTCGTCTCGATGACACCGCCCCGGGTGCCGCCGATGCCCTTGGCATAGGCCAGGCCGATATCCCGGGCCCGGCCCGTGTGGTTCTGGTGGACCGCAAGCAGGCAGGGCACGCCGCCGCCTTCCTCGAAGACCCGGCGCACGAGGTGGCCCGGTCCCTTGGGTGCGACCATGAAGACGTCCACGTTTTCGGGCGGGACGACCTGGTTGAAATGGATGTTGAATCCGTGGGCGAAGGCCAGGGCGTTGCCCTCCGCCAGGTTCGGCGCTACGAAGTCATTGAAAAGACGGGACTGAAGCTCGTCGTTGACCAGCATCATGATGATGTCGGCCTCGGCGGCCGCCTGCTCCACGGTACGGGGCTCGAATCCGTCCTCCACGGCCTGGTCCCACGAGCCGCCCTTCCGCAATCCCACGATGACGTCCAGTCCGGAATCGCGCAGGGAAAGGGCGTGGGCGTGTCCCTGGCTGCCGTAACCGACAACCGCGATGGTCTTGAAGTCCAGTATGCCCAGGTCGGCGTCCTGATCGTAATACAGTCGAGCCATTGGTTCTCCTTCATGCCGTACCGGCTATCGGGCCGTTCCGGCGGTGATCCTGTCGCGTGCCGTACCTGCGGCCATGCTTGGTCAGGCCAGGTCGGCGGTGATCTGCTTGCGTTCCCGCTCCCAGACGGGCTGCGGGGCTTCCGGTGACGGGGTGTCCTTGCTGGCCGATTCACGGGCGAGCGCCACCCGGCCGGTCCGGGCGATCTCCCGCACGCCGAAGGGCCGCACCATGCTGATGACGGCGTCGATCTTGTCCTCGTTGCCCGTGGCTTCCAGCATGATCGTCTTCTGGTTGATGTCGACGATCTTCGCCTTGAAGATTTCGGCGATCTGCACGAGTTCCTGCCGCGTGGACTGATTGGCGTTCACCTTGATGAGGGCGAGTTCGCGGTTGATGAAGTTCTCCCCGGTGAGATCCACGACCCGGATCACGTCCACCAGGCGGTTCAACTGCTTGATGATCTGTTCGATGATCATCTCGTCGCCCTGCGTGACGATGGTCATGCGCGCCGTGCCGGGTTCCGCGGCTTCGCCGACGGCGATGCTGTCGATGTTGAAGCCCCGGCCGCTGAACAGCCCGGAAATGCGGGCCAGGACCCCGAACCGGTTCTCGACCACCATGGATATGGTATGGCGTGCCATGGTTCTATCCTCTATTCTTCGATCATTTCGTGGGATGCCGCACCCGCGGGGATCATGGGATACACGTTGCCTTCTTCGGCGATCACCATGTCGAGCATCACGGGGCGGTCCTTGACCTTGCAGGCCTCGAGCCAGGCGCCTTCCACGTCTTCATCCTTGAAGACCCGGATGCCCACGGCGCCGTAGGCCTCCGCCAGCTTCACGAAATCCGGGTTGGAGTCTCGCAGGTCCACCTCCGAATAACGCTGCGCGTAGAACAGCTCCTGCCACTGGCGCACCATGCCGAGATAGCCGTTGTTCAGCAGCACGATCTTGATGGGCAGACCGCAGGCCACGGCCGTGGCCATCTCCTGGATGTTCATCTGGATGCTGCCGTCGCCCGAGAACACGATGACCTCGCGGTCCGGGCAGGCGAACTGGGCGCCGATCGCCGCGGGCAGTCCGAAGCCCATGGTGCCGAGCCCGCCGGAAGTGATCATCGACCGGGGGTTCGAGAAGCCGTACCACTGGGCCGCCCACATCTGGTGCTGGCCGACGTCGGTGACCACGTAGGCCTCGCCCTTCGTGAGCTGGCCGATCCGCTCGATAGCGTACTGGGCGCACAGCGGGAATTGATCCGTATCCTTCTCGACGGTCTCCCGGTCGACGCCCTCCAGGCCTTCCTCGTGGAGCCCGATCGTGTTCGCGTAGGTCAGCGGGTGGTCCCGCTTCCACGTTTCGATCTGCTGGAGCCACTCGGCCGTATCGGCCCGTTCCACCAGGGGAACCAACTGCTGCAGCACCCGCTTCACGTCGCCCACGATGGGGAGGTCCACCCGCACGTTCTTGTTGAGGGACGACGGATCGATGTCGATGTGGATCTTCTTCGAATTGGGCGAAAACTCCTCCAGCTTGCCGGTCACGCGGTCGTCGAACCGGGCGCCGATGCAGACCAGCAGGTCGCACATCATCACGGCCGTGTTCGCGTACCAGGTGCCGTGCATGCCGAGCATCTTGAGCGAAAGGGGATCGTTTTCCGGGTAGGCGCCGAGTCCCATCAGCGTGGTCGTCACCGGCGCGTTGAGCTTGCGGGCCAGCGTGCGGATTTCCTCCGACGCTTCGGAGATGATCGCGCCGCCGCCCACGTAGATCACCGGCTTCCTGGCCGAGGTGAGCATCTCCGCCGCCTTGCGGATCTGCTTCGGATGTCCCTCGGTCCGGGGCTTGTACCCGCGAATGTCCGGCCGTTCCGGGTATGAGAACTCCGCTTCCCCGATCTGGACGTCCTTGGGCACGTCGATCAGGACGGGTCCGGGCCGGCCGGTCGTCGCGATGTGGAACGCCTCGGCGAAAACCTGCGCGATGTCTTCGGTTTCCTTGATCAGGAAATTGTGCTTCGTGATGGGCCGCGTGATGCCCACGGTATCCGATTCCTGAAAGGCGTCGTTCCCGATCAGGTGCACCGGTACCTGGCCCGTGATCACGATCATCGGGATCGAATCCATGTACGCGGTGGCGATGCCGGTTACCGTGTTGGTGGCGCCCGGGCCGGAGGAGACGAGGACCACGCCGGGCTTGCCGGTCGCCCGCGCATAGCCGTCGGCCATGTGGGTCGCGCCCTGCTCGTGGCGTACGAGGATGTGCCTCAGGTCGGTGGTGCGCTGAATGACGTCATAAGTCGGGATCACCACGCCGCCGGGATACCCGAAGACGATATCGACCCCCTCTTTCTTCAGACACTCTATGACTATTTCAGCACCCGACAGTTTCATCGACCGTCTCCTTATAAAAAGAGGATATCCCGCGCAGGACGTGATCTACCGTTCACGAAACCGGCTGGATTTCGTCATGTTCAAAACCCAACTTGTGCCTCGTAAAATACGCCAAGGGCGCCTGTTGTCAAGTTAAAACTCTATAGAAACCCCTTGACGTAAAGCCCCGATTCTCTTATATGTTTTAGGCTTTGCACCAGGGTCGGAATCCCTGTCGTTTCGACGTTTATTCAGTGTGAATTTCGACGGTTTGGCCCGGTGCGGTATACGACATAAGACCGACGCGATTACAGCGGATTTCAACCGGCAGTTTTGGGCAACCATATCCTGGAGGACCGGGACGATGGCAAGAACAAGACGGCGCATCAGCCGTCGTGAGATGAAAGAAGATCGCTTCATTCTCTGGGTGTACGAGATGAGCAGCGAGATCGACAAGCACTGGAAATCCCTCACCGCGGCCGCCGTACTGGTGATCGCCTGCGTGGCCGGCTGGTATTACTGGACCAACAAGCAGACCGATGATCTTGTGCTGGCGGGACAGGTATTCGCGCCGGGTCAGACGGCGATGCAGGACAGCCGCTATGAAGATGCCATTCCCATATTCGAGCGGGTCGTGACCGAATACGGTGGTACTTCAGTAGCCCTCGAGGCGACGATCGAGCTGGCTAATGCCTGTTTTCAGACCGGCGATTTCGAAAAGGCGCGCACCTATTTCCAGACCTACCTGGACGAATACGGCAGTCAGGACGCGCATTTCTGGCTGGCTGCCCGCTCGGGACTGGCCGCGTGCGACGAAGAGGAAGAGAAGTATGAAGAGGCGGCCAACCAGTATCTCGCCCTGGCAGACGAAGATCCGGAGAGTTATCTCGCCCCCGGTTTCCTCCTGGATGCCGCGCGATGTTTCGGGGCCGCCGACCAGAAGGACCAGGCACGGGCCCTGTACGACCGGGTGGTTGAGCACTACGAATCGACGCCTTATGCCCGGGATGCCCGGATCGCGCTGACCGCACTCTAGCCTTACGTGGCCGGAACGCTCATCCGGTCCGGCTTCTGTGCTCGCCTTGCGTTGACCGCGCGCCAACGGAGATCGTGTGAAGGTTACCAACTTTGCCCCCGGACCCACGCCGGTTCCCGACCGGGTCGTCCGGAAGATGTCGGCACCGATCCTCACCCACCGTTCCACCGAATTCAGCGATCTGCTCAGGCAGGTTGCCTCGTGGCTTCAGCACGTTTTCCAGACGGAGAACGATGTGCTCGTGCTCACGGCATCCGGCAGCGGCGCCATGGAGGCCGCGGTCGTCAACCTGCTTTCGCCGGGTGACCGGGTGCTGGCGATCAGCGGCGGCAAATTCGGCGGCAGGTGGGTCGAACTGTGCGCGACCTACGGCATCGACGCCCTGACGCTCGATGTGGAGTGGGGTAAGGCCGCGGATCCCGACGAGGTCGACCGTATCCTGGGGGAACAGGGACCCTTCGAAGCCGTGCTGGCCACCCACAGCGAAACCTCGACGGGCGTGCTCCACGACATCGAGGCCCTGGGCAGGATCGCCCGCGGTCACGGCTGCTACCTGGTCGTGGATGCCATCAGCGGCCTGGGCGCCAATGAACTCAGGACGGACGACTGGCACGTCGACATCGCCCTCACGGGCTCGCAGAAGGCGCTCATGATCCCGCCCGGTCTGGCCTTCATCAGCGTCAGCGAGCGGGCGTGGCAGCGCATCGAAGAAAGCCGCCAGCCTTCCTACTATCTGAGCCTGAAACGGGCACGGGATTCCTTCACGAAGGGGCTGACGCCCTATACGCCGGCCGTGTCGCTGCTCATGGGACTGGCCGAGTCGCTGAGGATGATGAGGGAACTCGGCCTGGAGGAAATCTACCGGATTCACGAGCGCAACGCCCTGGTGACCCGCGCGGGCGTCGCGGCCCTCGGCCTGAATCTCTTCGCGCGCAGGCCGTCCAACGTGCTGACCTCGGTCGTCATGCCGCCCGGTATCGACGGCTCCGATTTGCTGAAGACGATCAAGCAGGAATGCGGGGTGACCATCGCCAACGGGATGGATCACTACAGGGGCAAATACATTCGCATCGCCCATCTGGGCTACAACGTGGCTCCGTCGGATATGATCGTCGCCCTTACGGCCCTCGAGCACGGCCTGAGCCGCCACGGGTATGCGTTCGAGTCCGGTGCGGGCGTCGCCGCGGCGAAGCGGGTGATAGGGGAGACGGGGTGAGCGTCGTAGTAACTCCGCCGAAGTGCCTTCTTACTTGTCCAGCTCGCGGATCTCAATGTTGCTGTCGCTGGTCTCGAGCCAGATCCTGGCGCCGCCGCCGTTGAGTGTGTAAGTAGCGCTGATCTCTCGTTCTTCCGCGTCTTCCTCGTAGCGCTCCGCTTCGAAATCGGATCGGATCTTGTATCGCCAGGTGGCTCTGGCGTTGCTGCGAGCCTCGAACATCTTCTTCTGCGCTTCGACCGACTTCCTCTGTGCTGCCTGCAGTTCCCGCTGGGCTACCTGCAAATCCCGTTGTAACTCTTGCAGAAGCCGTTGCGCCTCTTCGGCCGACAACTGTACCGCCTCGTTCATGCTTTGCGTCAGCTTTTCGATGATCTCCTGCAACTTTTCCTCGTCGATCTCCGTAACCGACTGATCCATGTTGATTGTCGGTATCTCGGGGATTTCGATGATTATCTGGTCGGCCCCACCTCCAGGAGGAGGGTTCATTTGAAACACTCCACCAAATCTCGATCTCTTATCCACGCGAATCCGCGCTTCGATGGTCGCTTTCGCTTCCGGATCCACGTAGAGTACGATGTCGCCACCGGCCGAAATAAGCGAGCTGCCCTTGGAACCCTCCGGTGTGATTTCAGCCAGGATCTCGCCGCCCGCGGTTTTTGCGTCGATCGACCCCGTTACATTCAGGAGCTCCAGTTCGCCCCCGGCGGTTTTCACCTGCAATTCACCCTTCGCGTCACGCAGTTCAATGTCGCCGCCGGACGTGGTGATTCGGGCGTTCTCCAAAAGTTCGCCGATATCGATATCGCCTCCGGATGTCCTTATACGGGATTTTCCGCCTACGTACTCAATGGTGATGTCCCCGCCGGAAGTCTGGGCTTCCAGTTCATTGCCTACGTGCCCGATCCGGATGTCGCCGCCGGAGGTCTGGACGTCCAGGTCGGTGGAGGCCTTCTCGACCCGGATGTCGCCCCCCGACGTCTGCAGATGAACGTCGCCGCCGACCGTGCCCACGCGGATGTCTCCGCCGGACGTGGTCAGCTCCACGTCGCCGCCGATATCCCGGAGCGTTACGTCGCCGCCCGAAGTATGGCTTCTCACGTCTCCGCCCAGGTTGCCCACGACTTCGATATCGCCGCCGCCGGTGCGCAGGTCCAGGTCGAAATCCGATGGCAGATCGATCTTGAAACGCAGGCCTCGTCGTCGATTCATCGACCATCCCCTGTGGTCGTAATCGACGCGCAGTATGCCCCCTTCGTAACGTATTCTCAGATCATCCGCGCCGCTCGCCGGAACGCCTTGAACGTTCACGACCGCTTCGTTTTTGCTCCACGTGGAGATCGTGATATCGCCCGCACGGGTGTTCAGGTCGAGCCGTCCGTCCCTTTCCACCTGGAAAGTCTCCGTCCGGTTCCCCGTAGCCCGGTTCTGATCCTCGTTGAGCGCCAGGGCAGGCTCCGCCAGGGCAGGCTGCGCAAACAACAATACACCGAATGTACAAATCCATAATTTCATGATCGCAACTCCTCGGTCGGCCGCGTCCCGTTACGGCGCGGACAGATTACTCAGCACGGTCCTTGCCTTCGTGCGGATGTAAGCGTTTTCGTCGAGCACCATCCTGGTCCTGAGTACGCTTTCCAGCTGTTCGTCGAATGAGGCCGGCACCTGGTCCTGCAGCCGGTTGATCGCGTTTATTCTGAGGGCCGGGTTTTCGTCAAATACCAGCGTGTGAATCATGGCGTCCCTGATTTGCTCGTCGAAGGGATACCGGGACAGCGCGTTGAACGCCTCGCCGCGGACCCCGGCATTCGAGTCGGTTTTCAAGGCCGTGACCAGGGCGTCTCTGATCTCGAGATCCGAATGAAGGCGTTCGGATGCGCTCACGGCGTTCACCGCCCGAAGCCTGACCCCGGGGTTCTGCTCATTCAGGACGGCAAAGGTGAGTACGCGCTGTATCTCCGGATCGTCGACCGGTCCCATGATCTGTACGGGACGGACGGCTTCGAACCGGATTCCCAGCGTGCCATCGGACATGTCCGAATCCACGAACCGGACATTGGAGATGGCCACGTCGTCGTTGTTCAGCAGGTCCGTCCGGTCCATGCCCGCCGCCGCGAATCCGAACGTCCTGTCGCCCTGGAAGGCCAGGTAGTAACCGGCTGCCAGGCCGATAAACAGCAGCAGCGCGCCTCCGAGCACCGTTCTGTATTGTGGAAAAACACTGATCGTAAGTCCCTGCAGGCCATGCACAAAACGAGTCATCCACCCATCGGAAACGCGATTTTCAGCGTGGCCGAGTGTCAAGTTGGACCACAGGTTGCCGCGGGCATCGAGCAGGTCGGTTTCTCCAGGCTTCGCCGGTGCGGCCTGCTCCATGACCAGCCGGAATTGATCCAGTTGCGCCCGGTATGCCTGGCATCGATCGCACGATTCAATATGGGCATCCAGCTCCCGTTGATCCGTACCGGACAATTCACCGTACTGGGAAAGTTCCAGCCATTCCTCCCATTTCGCGTGTGATCGGTCCGTATCCTTATTCATATTCGTATGTCCTCGAGTTGAATGCGCAGCCGTCGCGTGGCGTCGAAGAGATATTTCTTCACGGTGCCTTCGGCACATTCCATAATGCCTGCGATTTCCCTCAGTTTGAATCCTTCGTGGTGCCGCAGCACGAACACGGTCCGCAGCCGGGGTGAAAGGGTGTTGACGGCGGTACGTATCCGTGAGGCGATTTCGTGGTTGATGACGGCCGCATCCGGCCGGTCGGGGGATAAGAGGGTTACCCCGCGTTTCGTCGATTCCTGGTCTTCTCCCAGCTCGTCTTCAATCGGTACGAAGCTTCTTTTTCCGCTTCGCGCCCGGTGTGAAAGACAGGCGTTGGTGACGATCCGGTACAAGTAGGTCGAAAACCGGCTGCGGAATTCGAATTTCGGCAAGGCTTTATATACCCGCATGAAGACTTCCTGGTAAATGTCCTTGGCATCGTCCATGTCACCCACGAAGGACATTGCCATGGACAGCACTTTCTCGTCGTATCGGTAGACCAGTTCCTCCAATGCCCGTGCGTCACCGCCCCTTGCCTTGAGAATCAACCTGCGATCTTCCAGGTCCGTGCGATCCCTTGCCGAATCGATCTCCATGTTTTCTTCCTGATGGTCCACTGCGATTCGGCCGTCAAGTTTGAGGGCAGTTTCCACGTTGTTTCCTGGCGTAGAGTGCCGTATGTGCTGGCGCCGTCTGTTTATGTGACCGGCCATGATCCGGATTGGTTGTGTGCGAATGTGTTTTTTATTGGGTAATCGCAGTTATGCGCGGTCGAGTGTGCGCAGTCGAGTGTGCGCAGTCGAGTGTGCGCAGTGAGTGGCGTTGAACTCAGCGCACATTCAGCCACTGCGATATACAGCTTATCAGGAATATAACGTACTGGAACGAGGAAAGTCGCGGGAATTACGGTTCAGGCAAACGGAGAGGTCCGCCCGGCGGTACGGGATAATGACTAACGAATCACCTGAAGGCGGAAACAGCGGGGCAATACGAGGGATTACTGACTGGTTGGCGTCTGACGACACGCCGTAATCCGCTGCCAAGACCAACGGCAGGCGTCCCAGCACACAATTGGGCGAACCAGGACACTGGAAGACGACCCAGGACACCTGTAGGCGGACCTATCTGATCCGACCCGCCGAACCGCGCGAAAGGGGGTGCATCGGTATTCATACGGAAAATCCGATGCACGTTGCTACAGGCGTTCAGCTGTCCTTCGTGGCGGACGTGCCGGAGGTACCCTGTTTCTCTTCGGTGGGCTCTTTGTTCTGTGCTTTCTTGAACTCGGTGATCCCCTGGCCCAGACCCTTGGCCAGTTCGGGAAGCTTCTTCGCACCGAACAGGATCATGACGATGACAAGAATGATAATCAGTTCGGTCGTGCCAAAACTACCTAGCATGTAAATCACCTCCTCGCATTGAGAATACCCCTATTGACCCGTCTTGTCAAGCGCGAATGAATAGACCAGGGCCATGCCGGTTCAGGAATGAACCTTGCCATGTCGTATCTCCCATGTTTATATAGATGCTGACGTTTGCAGCCGATCCGGCTGCCGGCCGCACCTACGTTCAAGGGGGACACGGTGATCGTACGTATCGTTTACTGCGCTGACTGAAGCTACGAACAAGACGCCGCCGGGTTGGCGGTGAAACTGCTGGAGTACTACAAACACGATATCGAACAGCTGCTGCTTGTGCCGTCCGGAGGAGGCAGGTTCGAAGTCACTGTGGATGATTCGCTGATCTTCTCCAAGCTGGCGAACGACCGGTTTCCGGAATACGCGGAGGTCAAGGACGCCATCGAGGCATCGATCGCGGGCTGACGCGCATTCATTGGCAACGAGGACTGAGACCGTTCGCTGGTCCGAGATCGTTCGCAGCACCGAGGCTGTTCGCAGGTCCGAGGATTGAGGATGGTATGAACATCTACGTTTCGCTGGAAGACGAAATTGCAGTGCTTCGCATCGAGGGCAGGTTGTGGGAGGAAGAGGACACCGTCGAGCTGGACCGGATGATCGACGACACCCTCGCCCGGGGCTGCACGCGGTTCGTCGCGGATTTGACCGGTGTGCCCATCATGAACAGTTCCGGACTGGGTTCGCTGATCGCGGCCATGAAGAAAATACGATCCAGGGACGGGGAGATGGTACTCACGGGCGTCAACGACCGCCTGGATCACCTGTTCCGGATCACCCGGCTGTATACGGTCTTCAAGACGTATGACAATGTAGACGCCGCCGTGGAAAACATGCTCGCCTGACGATCCAACCGGAACCCGAGGCCGACATGCCGGACTACCAGCCCCTGGACCTCACCCAGATCTGCAACGCGAACCGCGGCGTATACGACTCCATCGCAGACCCTCCGCTGGGATCGCAGACGTTTTACGGCCTGCCCTTCCAAATCGGCGACGGCACCGGAGAAACCGACTGCTTCATCGGCTTCGGCGCCGAGGTGGGCTGTCCGTCCGGGCCCGTCGAGATTCCGGTCGGCCGTGCCGCGGTCAACGTGGTTTTCGCCCACGCGGTGATCCGTTCGGAGATCGAGTCGGGCGGGCCGATCGCCCTTCCCGTGGCCACGTACCGGTTCGCATGGGACGACGGCCGGTCCGAGTCCGTAACGATCCGTGAACGATTCGAGATCGGCTACATGCCCCTTCCCTGGGGGCAGTATCCCTTTCTCTGCGTCCCGGACGAGAAGCCGTCGACCTACAACCGGTCGGGCGGCGACTGGAGCGATGCGGGCCGCCGGCAGACTGAGGCCGAACAGGGATGGCCGCGCGGTTACTATCTCTGGGCCTGGCGCAATCCACGTCCCGGTCGTGTAATCCGTTCGATTGAAATCACGCCGCAGGGCCCGCCCTTCGTCGTGGCCGCCGTTACGCTCGGCCATGTCGACGAAGATCCCATCTGCCGTTGGGCCGCCCGGGACGTCCGGATCGAGTTCAAGCATCCGGAGGACGCGGAAAAGCCCTTCAACCTGGATGTGGAAGTCGACCGGGGCTACGCGACGTACGCTTATCCGCTGCCCGATCAGGTCGACCAGGCCTTCCTGACCGACACGCACCGTGGCTGGGGCCAGGCGGACTCCAATCGCGCCAGTCCCGCCCACGTGGGCGTGGCCGGCACCCCGTCGGCCACCGTAACTGTAAAACAGGATGGGAAGGCGGTCGGATCGGCCAACTGGGGCGAACTGGAAGCCAATGAGGTTGTCGAGACCCCTTCGGTCCGGTTCGAGGTCATCGACACGGGCCGGAACTGGGTGCACACCACGGTGTTGGACGACGAGACGGGCAAGCCCGTACCGTGCCGCGTCCATTTCCGGTCGGCCCGCGGCGTGCCCTACGCGCCGCACGGCCATCATGCCCATGTGAACTCGAACCTGGAGACCTGGCACGTGGACGTGGGCGGCGACGTGCGCCTGGGCCAGATGTCCTACGCCTACATCGACGGCAAATGCCAGGGCTGGCTGCCCCGGGGCGAGGTGCACGTGGACGTGGCCCGCGGATTCGAGTACGAACCGATTCGCGAGCGCGTAAACATCGAACCCGGGCAACGCGAACTAACGCTGCGGCTCAAGCGCTGGACCGATCTGAACGCGGAGCGGTACTTCAGCGGCGACACCCACGTGCATTTCCTCTCCACCCAGGGCGCGCAGCTCGAGGCCAAAGGGGAAGACCTGAACGTCGTCAACCTCCTGCTCTCGCAGTGGGGAGGCCTCTTCACGAACACCGAGGAGTTCACGGGATCGGCGAACGTGGCGCCGGACGGCGATACGATCGTGTACGCCACGCAGGAGAACCGCCAGCACATCCTGGGCCACCTGTCCCTTCTTGGCCTGAAGGAGCCGGTCATGCCCTGGTGCTCGGACGGACCCGGCGAGGCCGAACTGGGGGGCAACCTGGAAACGACCCTGTCGTACTGGGCCGACGCCTGCCACGCCCAGGGCGGGACGGTGGTGATCCCCCACATCCCCAATCCCAACTGCGAACCGGCGGTCCTCATCGCCACGGACCGCGCCGATGCCGTGGAGATGCTGGTGCACAGCGAGTACAACCACCTGGAGTACTACCGTTACCTGAATTGCGGGTACAGGCTGCCGCTGGCCGGCGGAACGGACAAGATGTCCAGCGATGTGCCGGTGGGGATCTACCGGACCTACGCCTACATCCCGCCGGACGAGCCCTTTTCCTACGACAACTGGTGCAAGGCGCTGCGCGGCGGGAACACCTTCCTGAGCGCGGGGCCCATCATCCGGTTCAAGGTGAACGGCCAGGATATCGGAGACACGGTGAATCTGCCCGGAAACGGCGGGACGGTCGAGATCGAGGCGTCGGCGGATTCGACGTTGCCGATCCATACGCTGGAAATTGTGCAGCAGGGCCGAGTGGTCGCCTCTGCGGAAGAACGCAAGGGTACCCGCCGGCTTTCGCTCAAGACCAGTCTGAAAATCGAAGGCCACACCTGGCTGGCGGCGCGGTGCGCCGGACCGAACTACACCAGCATTCCGCACCACGACGGCTGGCGCCGGGGCATCATGGCCCATACGTCGCCGGTTTATGTGGCCTGCGGCGGCCCCTACTGGCTGTTCGACCTGGAGAACGCCCAGTACATGCTGAGCCTGATCGAAGGGGGCCTGTCCTACATCAAGCGCCGCAGCTGGCAACACAAGCCGGGAACGACCACCCATCACCACGGCGCGGACGATCACGAAGCCTTTCTGGAGGCACCCTACCTGCAGGCCCGGGAAGCCATCCACCGGCGCATGCACGAGCTGAACATCCCCCACTGAGCATCCGTGCGGGAAGTTCCGCACCCACCCGATTGAACCGGAGTACACAACATGGACGGACCCCGCGTCGACCGGGTCATATTCTGGGTCGCGTTGCCCCTGATCACAGGGGTATCGATACCCCTGGTCCTGTTCCCCGTCGAGGGAGAAGCCCTGCTCAGCGCGGCCTTCGGCTGGCTGACCCGGTTCCTGGGATGGGCCTACCTCTGGTTCACCATCGCAGCGTTCGCGCTCCTCGTCTACTACGCCCTCGGCAAGTACGGCAACGTACGTTTCGGCGGACCCGACGCCAAACCGGAGTTCTCCCTGATCAGCTGGATCGCCATGATCTTCTGCGCCGGCATCGGCGCCAGCGTCCTGTACTGGGGCACGATCGAGTGGGCGTATTACTACATGAATCCGCCCTTCGGTCTCGAACCCCGGTCCGCCGAGGCCACGGAGTGGGCGGCGACCTACGGACTGTTCCACTGGGGATTCACGGCGTGGGCGATCTACTGCATCCCCACCCTGCCCCTCGCCTACCTCTTCTGGAACCGGCGGCGTCCGGTCCTGCGCATGTCGGCGGCCTGCGAAGGCGTGATCGGCGCGCAGGCGGCCCGGCGGCTTCCGGGCAAGTTCATCGACATGCTGTTCATGTTCGGCCTGCTTGGCGGGGTCGGGACGTCCATCGGGCTCAGCACGCCCATGATCTCGGCGGGACTGTCGGAGATGCTGGGCGTCGCCAGGGGGTACTGGCTGGACGCCTCGGTGGTGATTACGCTGGGGACGATCTTCGGCGTGAGCGTCTACACCGGGTTGCAGCGCGGTATCCGCATGCTGAGCCGATTCAACCTCTGGCTCACCATCGGCCTGCTCGCATTCGTCTTCCTGGCGGGGCCTACGCTGTTCATCATAGACACGATTACCAACAGCATTGGCCTGCTGGTGCAGAACTTCGTCAAGATGAGCCTGTACCTGGATCCGATCGGAAAGTGGGGCTCGCTGATATCGGCAAAGGGGGAAGGGAGTCCGGTTCCACAGGCTACCTTCCCGGAGCAGTGGACCGTCTTCTACTGGGCGTGGTGGATCGCCTTCGCGCCGTTCATGGGGCTGTTCGTCGCCCGCATCTCCCGGGGCCGTACGATCCGCGAACTGATCGGCGCCGAGATCATCGGCGGCGCGATGGGTTGCTGGCTGTTCTTCGCCGTACTCGGCAACACCAGCCTGTTCTTCCAGCTGGAGGGCTCACAGGACCTCACCGGCCTGGTCGCGCGCAACATGACGCCGGAAGCGATCATTGCCACGGTGGTCGCTGTGGGAGACCGGGTGATCCCCTTCGCCATACCGCTTCTGCTGGTGTTCGTGACCCTGGCGATCATCTTCGCCGCAACCACGCTGGACTCCGCGTCCTACATCCTGGCGTCGGTGGCCACCCGGGAACAGGCCGAAGTGCGGGAACCCGCGCGCTGGCACCGCTGCTTCTGGGCGGTCGTGCTCAGTTCCGTGGCGCTTTCGCTGATGTTCGTGGGGGGGACGGAAAGCCTGCGGGCGGTCCAGTCGGCTTCCCTGATCGTCGCGCTTCCGCTCATCGCCGTGCTGGTCCTGATGACCCTGTCCTTCATCCGGTGGCTGAGACAGGATCACGGCTCCTGAACGAGCAATGGGCGAGCCGGTCAAGGCCCGCCCACCAGTCGCGCATCGGTTTTCCTGCTCTTTCTTCCCGCGAAATGCACCAGTCTTTCGCACCCGGCGCTTCACTTCTACCCGATTACCTGAAACTGTACGTCAATCCCAGCTTGATCCGCCGGCCCTTCGGATCATGGGTCAGCGCGTCGAAGGCCAGCTCCTGGTTCACGTAGGGCGGCGCTTCGTCGAGGAGGTTGAACAGGGTCAGCGTGGCGACCACACCGGTATCGGGGATGCGCCACTGGAAGTTCATGTCGAAGGTCAGGAAAGAGCCGATCCGGGTCCAGTCTTCTCCCGAAGGCCCCGTATCGAACCAGTAGTCCCCGTTCTCATACGACGAGATGTAATGTCCCCTGGCAATGGCGCTGTAGTCGCTCCAGTGGTATCCGACGGTCGCGTTCAGCCGCAGCGGAGGCAATGGCGGCGCCAGGGGATTGGTCAGGTTGAGAAAACCGACGGCCTCGTTTTCGGCGACGATCTCCACGCCGTTGTGCATGAGCGGCTCTATGGTATAGTCCAGGGTATAACTGCCGTCCAGATGGGCGTCGATCGCGCCACTGCCCAACACCTGGCGTCCACCGATATGCCAGTCGATCCCCGAGGTCTTGAGTCCGGGCCAGTTGATGTGATTGATCCGGATCCGTTCCATGTCACCCGGGGCGCAGCTCCCGTCGTTCCGGTTGCCGGGGCAGTAGATCCGGTCCTGCACCGCGGCGCGGGTCGACTCGTCCACGTAGGCCGCGGCCAGCGCGGAGTGGGGAATGACGCCGATAGGATTGTTGAAATCGAAATTCCAGTAGTCCACCGTCAATTCGAAACCGGTATCGTTTTCGAGGATGACGCCCAGGTTGTAGGTGAGCGCTTCTTCGGGTTCGAGATCTTCGACGCCGCGGTTCTCGATGGCCTTCCAGGCACCCGTCGGTCCGACGTAATCCGTGTAGATGACGACGTCTGTGTTCAGGTCATCCACCGACGGCGTTCGGAAAGTCGTCTGCACCGTCCCCCTCAGGGCCAGGAAGTCATTGACCTGCGCCCTCAGTGAGATCTTCGGGTCCAGGCTGTTCGCGAAGCCGTAGTCCTCGAAATGCAACGCGGCCTGGCTGTCCAGCCACTCGTTGGGCTTAAGCGCCAGTTCGGCGAAAACGGCGTGGGTCGTCTGGTTGGCTTCATAGGGATGGATCCCGGAGGTAAAGGTGAAGGACCCAGTCTGGATCGCGCAGCTTCTGTCGCCCGGTATGCGGCAGGGATTCTGTGAGAGATCGCCGGGCGCATTGGGTACGGCGGAGACATCTACGCGGCGCAATTGATACCCCGTGGCGTAACTGGCGACGCCCTCCTTGATCACGCCGTTAAGTATGGCTTCCATCGACAGCAGGCTGGCCTCGCTGGTCGTCGCGACCTTTTCGTTGATCCAGTCTATCAGCTCCGCGCTGTGCGCCAGATCGGCCCGGTAGTTCGGATTGGCACTGTCCGTGTACGGAGCGTCGGGCTGTGCCGAAAACTGAATACCGTTACTGAACGGGTTGAAATAGGAGCAGTTCCCGGTTCCTGGAGATACGCCGCCGGGTATGGCCCCGAGGGCGAGTCCTGAAGGCGCATTCCTGTCCGGTACGACCCCGACGCCGCAATTCGGTCCCCCGTACCCGCGGAAAGCGAGGAATTTCCGATATGCGTATTCCGCGGGTTGACGTACCGTGCCCTTCGTATCGGAGTAGGAAATACCCAGGTCGTAGCTCAAACTGGACTCGCCGATCGGACCCGTGAGAGAGCCTGCCAGGCGTCGGGTACGGGACTCCCTGCTCTGAACCCGTCCGGGTCCGGCGTTTCCGACCAGTCGGCCGAAGAAGTACCAGGGCTGGTCGCCGGTCAGGTCCAGCGTGACCCCGGCTGAATTCGTATAGGTGGGGTTTTGCTCCACAAAGGCCACCCGGCCTGGGTGGTCGGCGCGCACCTGCTGCACGCCGTCGTAAAAGGCGATGGGAGGAAAGGACGGCGTGGTCTCCCATTCGGGTACCCGGGCATCGTGGTAGAGCGCTTCCAGGTGATAAGTCGTCTCGCCGATCGAGCCGTTCAACTCGGCGAAACCCCGGGTGTGCTGGAGTTTTTCGATGATGCTGTCCCAGGGCTGATAGCGGAACCGGCACGTACTGGCGCCGACCTGGTATCCGCCCAGGCCCTCGCAGCCCGGATCCACGAATCGCGGCTCCCCGGCCAGTATGCTTTCGTCCGTCTGCAGTCCGTCCGGTATGATGAACGCGCCCGGATTGCCGTACCAGGACCAACCCCATCCGAAGTTTGGAAAGGGGCGCAGCGCCCAGTCCCGCTCTTCGGCGCGCAGGTTGCCTCGACGCTTGTGTTCCAGGGATACGACCAGGTTGGAATCACCGACTTTGCCGCCCCAGATCCCGCCCAGCAGGGCGTCTCCGCCCGAGTCGAAATAGTCATAGGACACATCCAGCTCAAAACCCTCGAAATTGCTTCGCGTGATAAAGTTGGCGACGCCCGCTATCGCATCCGATCCGTACACGGCCCCCGCGCCTTCCTTCAGGATATCCAACCGTTCGATGGAGATGGACGGAAACGCGTTCACGTCGACGAACCGGCCCCCGACGAGCCGGCCGGGTACGTAGGTCTGCCGCCGGCCGTTGAGCAGCACCAGCGTGCGCGAAGCGCCCAGGCCGCGGAGGTTTACGTTCGCCACGGTTTCAGGGATGTCTCCCGACTGCGCGTTGTACCAGCTGTTGGCCTCTCCAATGACCCCGTTACTAGCACTCAGATTCTTGAACAGGTCGACCATGGACGGCGACCCTTGTTCGGCCAGCGCTTCGCGGTCGATTCGGGCGACGGCATAGGGGAGTTCGATCGGGGTTTCCCGTACCGCCGTGCCCGTCACGACGACCGCTTCCGCTTCGATTACGGGCAGCATGAAGAGGGAGTCAATCTCCGCTTCCTCCTGCTGATCTGCGGACACTGTGGAGCATGGCATCCCGGCCAGGCAGAGCCAGCCGAATACCATCAAGGCGAACGAACGCCTGTTCGATGTGGACATGAGAGGCCGCCTGTATCTTTGAGTTTTAGTGATATTTGGAATTTCAAGCGAACGGGAATTGGGCAGTTAGTATATGTTGATAATCCCATTATGTCAAGGTATTTTAAGGACTTATGCATATGTTACGAAATATCACAATACACGGAGTAAATACATATGCCCGTTCAACCTCGCCTTCTCAGATGCAGGCACCAGAACAGGGGCGGAAGGGCGTACACGTCGCCGCGCCCCTCCACGTACCGCTTCTGCTGGTCGGCCGGCGAATCGTTGCGGGCGACGTCCCATTTGCCGCCGGCGTTGAAGTCGGTTTCCACCGCGGTCGGATCGAAAGACGTGATCATGGGTTCGCCCAGCCTGCCTACGTAATTCTTCAAGCGCACGGCCAGGGAACGTTCTTCCTCCGGAATGCTGTTCGTCTCGGCGAGGTAGTCGAAGACGATCTCCGAACCGGGGCAGGTTATCCCGGCCACTTTATTCATCGTGTCCTGTATCGCATCCCGGGACAGGTAGTACGTCACGCCCAGCCAGTTGAAGAAGGAACGTTTCTCCGGGGCGAATCCATGGGCAATCAGCCGGTCCGCGAGGTCGTCTTTTTCGAAATCGATGGGGATCAGCCTCAGACTGTCCGGCAACGCCAGTCCGGCGGCCTCGGCCCGTTCCCGTTTCAGGGCGATCGTGGAAGCGAGATCGATTTCGTAGATGGTCACTTCGAGCCGGGGATGACGCAAGGCGAACGTATCGTAGCCGGAACCGAGTATGACGTACTGCCCCACGCCGTCTTCGATCGCCGCCAGCAGGCAGTCTTCGGTGAAACGGGCCCGGGTCAACGGCTGGGTGGTGATCGGCATGAGCCTTCGCAGTACGATTTTGGAAACGAAGGCGTCGCGCAACCTGGATCCGAGGATCCGTTTCCACCGTTTGCTCAGAAACCGGAACGCGAAGGGATCGTGGAAGATGTAGGGCGGTTTGTGCCGGAGGAGGTGCCGGGCGCGGCTTACCGCCACGAGTTCGGCGGTCCGGCTTCCGTGAGTCTGGACCTGGCCGGTGTGCTGATCAGCCATAAGAGGTATCAGTCCACCCGGTTCAGGTTCCGAAGGCCTCGATGGCGCCTTCCAGCGTATCGTGGACGGCGAAAACGGTCGTCAACTTGGTCATCTGCAGGAGGCTGCTGACGCTGCGCGTCACGCGCGCGAGCTTCAGGTCGCCTCCCACCTTCTGCATGCGGGTATAGGCGCGAATGAGCAGTCCCAGCCCCGAACTGTCGATCCAGTACACTTTGCTCAGATCGAAGATGATCTTCCTGGAACCATGGTCGGCCAGCCGGTTGATGCGTTCGCTCAGGGCGTCGGTGTCCCTTCCCTCGGCCATGCGGCCGCTCAGTTCCAGCACCGTAACGTCCCCGTGTTTGATTTCTCTGACTTTCACAAAATCCTGCCTCTCTCAAGCGGAACCATCTTCACAATACGCTGGCGCTGTCGCACGCGAAACAAACGGCTTCAGGAATGATATACCTAAGTGTGGTGGGGTACTGACACTGATAGGGCGCTCCGCAGGTCAGGACCGGTAAGCCAGCCGACCGCGGATTCGCTTTTTCTGCCGGATGTCATTCCGGGGAATGAATCCGGTCTATGTCTTGCTGAAATTCGACTTAGATAATATACTGGCTTTAATTACCTGTCAAGACGATTTTACGGGTGTTTCCAATAAACCGGATGCCTGAACAGGACGCCAAACGATGTGCTTCCAATGAAGTCCGACAGACGGCCGTACATCCTGCTGAATTACGCCTTGAGCCTGGATGGCAAGCTAACCACGGAGCAACGCGATCCGGTTCGCTTCACGAGCAGAATCGACCGCGGGTTGATGGACGAGATCAGGGCGGACGCCGATGCCGTGCTCATCGGCGCCGGTACGCTCCGCGCGGAAGATCCGCCGGTCAGGATCAAGTCCGCCCGGCGGCGGGAGGAACGCAGGCGCAAGGGCAAATCGCCCCATCCGGTCTCGGTGATCCTGTCCCGGTCCATGCGACTGCCAGGCGCAGGAAGATACTGGGTAGACGGCCAGGTCGAACGGATCATCGCGACGACAGAGCAGGCGAAGGACGAACAGGTCCGTCCGTTTCAGGATCTGGCCGAAGTGATCCGGGTGGGCCGGACCACCGTGGATCTCCACGAGTTATGCCGGATGCTGGTCAACCGCGGCATAGACCGGTTGCTCGTCGAAGGCGGAGGCGAGGTCAACATGGCCTTTTGGGAGGCCGGGCTGGTGGACGAGGTGTACCTGACCCTGTGTCCCGTCGTGATCGGCGGCAGCACCGCTCCGACGGCGGCGGACGGCAAGGGCTTTGCCAGCGATCGATTCCGCAGGCTCAGGCTGATCGAGTCCAGGCGGGTCGGCCAGGAGTTGTTCCTGAGATACCGGGCGGTGCGGTCGAAACCGTAGCCCGCGTGGCATCCGGCTGGTCCAAATCACTCGAGGACGTGCACCTTGATCCGGACGGACCCGTCCTGCACGGTCAGGGTGGATTCGGCCAGGTTCAGCGGGACGTTGACGGGACCTCCCTCCACGCTTTCGGGTTCCAGCGTCACGTCCAGCCTCGAAGGTTTGAGTCCTTCCCAGGTCCCCCAGTAGATGTCGATGAAGAGACCGATGCCGAGGGTGAGAAGGATGTCGGCGACGATGACCGAGGGCAGCTTGACCTTCTGCAGGACGATCCACTTCGTCTCGTAACCCGGCTTGGTGATCTCCACCAGGTGGGACTCGTTCCGGGGAAGTTCGATCGTGAACGGGTTCGTGTCCCGGTCGATGCGGTCCGGGATCTTGATCCGGGCGTCCGCTGGGGTCACGTTGATCTCCACTTTCTGGGTGTCGCCCAAAAACACCCGTCCACATCCGGCGGTGAAGACGAGCAGAAGACATAACATCAAGCGCCGCATCGATTTCCTCCGATTGTACTAAGACCGTATTTCATTTCGTTATATGGGATATGAAGCACATCACGTCCAGCTCGTGTAGGGCGGCAGCGGCCAGTTCGCTTTCCCGCCAATGGCCAGCGCCTGTTTCCGTTCGTCGGCAGTCAACGGGGGGACGCCGTCCGCTCCCGCGTTCTCTTCCAGCTGCGCCCGGTTTTTGGCGCCGGGTATCACCGAGGTCACGCCTGGCGTGTCCAGCACGAACCTGAGCGCCGCCTGCACCATGGTGCGCTTTCCGCCTTTCGCCAGGAAGGAGAGCTCCGAGAGCTTCTGCAGCGCGGACCGTATCCGGGGATTGTCGAAACGCTCGTACCGGCGGTCCTGTGGATCGAGCCCGGATAATGAGTCGAAATACTTACCGGTCAGCGCACCCTGGGCGAGCGGCACGCGGATGAGCGTCCCCAGGTTATATGCTTCCGCGAACTTCAGCCCCGGCTGTCCCACCGGATTTACGATACTGTAGCCGATCTGGGCCATCGAAAGATCGCCCAGCGCCATCAGGGCCCTCATGACATCGGTTTCGTAGGTCGAGATGCCGAAACACCGTATCCTGCCCGATTCAACCAGCCGTGTCAACGCCTCCACGATTGCCGGCATGGCGGCCTCGTCCGGTTCGCCGTGCAACTGGTAGATGTCGATATAGTCGGTCCGCAGTCTTTCCAGGCTTCCTTCGCAGTTCTTCGCGATGTACCGCTGTAACGGCTCCTCCGGGTCGTCGGACCGAGGCGCGACCTTGGTGGCGACCACGTAGCGGTCCCGCCTGTCCCGGAGCGCCCGGCCGATGATCCGTTCGCTGTGGCCGGCGCCGTACCCGTTGGCCGTGTCGAGCAGGTTGATGCCGAGGGATTCCGCGTGTTGTATAGTGGCGATGGACTCCTCGTCGTCGATACCCGACCAGTTCGCCCCGCCGGTCATCCCTGCCATGGGCCAGCAGCCCAGGCCGACGGACGAGACCTCGATCCCGGTTTTTCCCAGTACGCGGTACTCCACTCAGCTAACGTCCCTTCGGCGACAAAGTTTCAATATCGGCCGAGCGTCCTCGCCGCTCAGCGAGGAGACAGCGTGAGCCGGTGCCCCGCGAGTGCTTCCACCGCCTCCCGGCTGAATGCCAGCTGGAGATAGTCGTCGTTCCCCCAGGTCTCCAGCAGGCTGCCGTAGTAGGGGCTCCCGGGCTGGCCCGACTGGCCCGGCGTGATGATGAAGACCGACCGGTCCCAGTCTTCCGTGTCCAGGATGTGCCGGAAGCTCACCGAGGTGGCGGCGATGGTGCCGAACCCGCCCGACCGCTCCACGGCGGGCAGGGAGAAGGCATCGGACAGGAGATGGGTGAAGGGGCTCTTCTGCAGGCGTCCGTACCGCCACTCACCCCAGTCCTCGCCCAGCTCCGACTTCAGCCGGTCCACGGTCTTGCGCAGGCCGGCTTCCACGAGCGGCCGGCGTTCGTCGGCCGGCGTCTCCGGGTCGTAGGCGGCGGCTTCGGCTTCGCCCCGCCACCGGTACCAGACTGCCGCGCCGGCTCTGTCGCGGTCCAGGACACCGTTCCAGTCGGCTACGAGCGCACGGGCCCGTTCGACTTCCGCATCGTCCGACGTCCAGCCCTGAAACGAGGGTATATCCGCCTCGGCCCTCAGCGAATAGGCGTCCAGCTGGATGCGCTTGTGGTCGTCAATGGTGTACTTGCGGTTCGGTTGCAACAGCTGCTTCATGCGCTCGATCCGGGAGTATTCGACGCCTCTCGAGGAGTGGAACATGACCGGGCGTCCCGTGTAGTCCGGCGGATGGGAATCGTTATTGGCCGTCCCGACCCAGCCGCGCTGGGGATTGTACTCCCGGGGCAGGTCTTCCCGGAACCCTCGCCACTCGTACCGCCCGTCGCCGGGGACCGGCAACCGGCCGTTCCAGCCTTCACGGTCCGGCGTGAGGGCCGATACCTGGAAGGCAATGTTGCCCTCCACGTCACCGAATACCAGGTTGTGCGTCGGCACCTTCCAGAACATGGCCCGTTCGAAAAAGTCTTCCGCGCTCTCGGCCTGGGCCATGCGGAAGCATCCCAGGTACGGCGCGGTGCCGGGCTCGTGGGTGATGGAACGCACGGCATAGACCACCCCGTTATCCGGATCTTCGTAGAACACGGGACCGTGGCGGCTGTACTTCAGCACGACTCCCCGCGGCTCTTCGCCCTTCACCGGGATCTCCTCCGTGATGACGCGCAGGGGTTCCCATCCGCCCTGCCACCGGACCATGTCGGGCTGCTCAGGGTGGAGCTCCTCTACGTACACGTCGTTCACGTCGACCCCCGCGAAGGTGTATCCCCACGCGACCCGGTCGTTGTGTCCGGCGGTCACGCCCACGAAGGGCGGCTCGCTGGCCCCGATTACGTTCCAGCCCGGGGCGTTCAGATGGGAATAGTAGCGCAGCGAGGGGTTCTCGAGGCGGCGGTGGGGGTCGTTGACCACCATGACCTGGCCCGTGATGGACAGAGCGCCGCTCACGGCCCAGTTGTTGCTTCCGATCTCGAGCAGCTGCTCTTCGGTGGGCGCCTCTGCCTGGCGGTCCGGGGGTACCAGTCCGGAATACGGTTCCACGAGCTCGAGTTGTGGCAGGCGGCCGGGTACCAGGGGATCGCCCTCCCCTTTCCGCATTGCGGCTACGATGTCCTCGTGGACGAGGTTCACGTCCAGGCCCTCCGGTACCACGAGATCATCCCAGGGCAGGGGCGCCGCGCGGTGATTGGCCTCCTCGACGCCCAGTTCCGCCACGGACCGGGCCAGCCGGATCTCGTCCCCGGCGTCGTTGCCCGCGCTCGGGAAGAAGAGCCCGGTCCAGCGCCGCACCACCGTCTCCTTCGTCCACCGGCCGGGCTGGATGCCCGTCAGCCTGAACTCCACCGGCAGATTGTCGGCGTGCGTGTCGATATAGGCGTTTACGCCGTTCGCATAGGCCGTGAAGATGCGTTCGCCCTCGGCGTGGTAGCTGGTCCACTCCCGTTCGTCGAAGGGACCGCGGTACATCATGAGCCGCGTCCGGGCGTCGTAGTCGAAGGCCTCGGGACCGAAGATCTCCGCGAGACGGCCTTCCCGCCACCGGCGCCAGAGCTCCATCTGCCACAGGCGGTCCTGGGCCATCACGTAACCCTGGGCAAAGAAGAGGTCATCCGTATTCTGCGCGTAGATGTGAGGTATGCCGTGGCGGTCCCGGATCACCTCGACGGGCTCCCGCAGTCCTTCCAGGGTCAGTTCCCCTTCGATCTGGGAGATGGACGTGCGGGCCAGGGACATGAGCTGTTCGTCTGAATCCACGGTGTCCGCCTCCTCGCCGCAGCCCATGGCCAACAGGGGAATCACAACGAGCGCGACAATGAACTGCATGTAATGAGTATACGACATAAAGGGCTCCTCCTGCTTACTCGCCGCCGAGTTGCTCAGTGCGTATCCAGGCCAGTTCTACAAGGTCATGAGGTCGCGAAAAACCGAAAAGTCGCCGGCGACCATTCAATGGCATCCTATCATGCGGTCGCCCGGATGTCAAGAAACTGACTGGAGGGCCAGTCACGCAACTCGGTTCAGTCGCGCAGTTCCGCCCGGATGCGGTCGGCCAGCCTCATCGTCTCGACGGCTTCGTCCAGACCCGCCGCGGGCAGTCCTACCGGCCGATCTTCCTTGATGCACTCGATCAGGAAGCGGGCCTGTTCGGCGGTGCCGGCGGACTCCACTTCGTCGAACACCTCGGTCTTGCCGTCGCGTTGTACCACGGCTTTCCTGACGCCTTCCAGGTAGGCCGAGCAGTCCCGGCCATGGATTTCGTAGCGCTCCAGCCGGGCATCCGTCGTGAAATTGGCCGTGAGCTGGGCCACGCAACCGTTCTCGAAGCGGATGAGCGCGGCGTAAACATCGACGAAAGGCGAATTGGTCCTGCGGGCGACGGCGTGCAGCTCGGCGATGGGGGAACTGCCGGCCAGGGAACGGGTCAGGTCGATGGCATGGATCGGCGTCTCGTAAATGAAGTTGTCCAGAAGGTGGTCCGGGAAGCCCCGATCGCGCAAGCCTGTCATGCTCTTGTGGAACTCCGCCACGATCTGGGTGATGGGCCCCCGCTCCTCAACCAGGCCGCGCGCCTTGCAGATCAGCGAATGGAACCGCCGGTTCCACCCGACCAGCACCTTCGCGCCGGACGCGTTGGCGGCGTCGCGAAGCCCCTCCGTTTCCGCGCCGGACAGCCCGGGCGGTTTTTCGAGCAACGTGTGGACCCCGGCCTGGATCACCGGCAGCGCGCACTGGCCGTTCAGGTGGGCCGGCGTCGCGATGACCGCCAGGTCCAGTTCCTCTTTCGCCAGCATGTCCCCGATGTCTTCGTACCTGCGCGGAACGGCGTTCTCGTCGGCCGCCCGGTCGCGCAGTTCCTCCACCGGATCGCACACGGCCGCGAACCGCAGGTCGTCGAAGGTCTTCAGGGTCTCGAGGTGGCCTCGGCCCCTGCCGCCGCATCCAATCAGGGCGGCATTGAGGACTGTTTCGGGCATTTCTTGTACTCCTGGTAGGCTGCGAGGGGCAGTAGCGAAGTGCAAAGATAACTGACGCCGCGACATTGCGGTGAACTACTTGACGCTTGCAATGTATGGTCATTTCTTTTGCAAGTAAACACACCAATTCGAAGCCAAGTCGTCGCATGCCAGATATCGAGTTTTTCAAGCAGAACGGATACGTCAACCTCGGCCAGGTATTTACCGGAGAGGAACTGAGTCGATTCATCGACCTGTACGACCGCGACAAGTCGGAGTCGGGCTGCTTCTGGCATCCCATTTCCAATCACGGCCACCAGACCCTCAACTGCGATCCGCTGATCTCATCGCCGGAAATCGACGGCCTGATCCGCCATCCCGCCCTGATCGGCCCGATAGAGGCCATCTTCGAAGGGCCCAGTTGGCTCGGAGAAGCGTGCCTGCGGCACATGGTCCCGCGCGACAGCAACCCCGAGGAGATCTGGCACCGGGACCGTCCACATGCGACGGACAAGCCCTATAGGTGCGGCTATTTGCAGATGATGCTCTACCTGACCGATGTCCACGAAGGTACGCATTGCTTTTCCATATCTCCGGAGCCCTGCGACGGTCCCATACTCGATACCAGGGAACAACTCGCCCGGCGCGGCAAGGTCCACCTGCATGGACCGGCAGGCACGGTCATCCTGTTCAACCTGTCCGTGCTCCACGCCGCGACGGTACGGATCACGACGCACGAGCGCAAGACCGTTCAAATTTACTACGGCCATCGCGGCGGACCCGTGCTCAGCGATTGTACCGTGATTCCCACCCGTCTGTGGCGGGACCATCCGGATCCGGAGGTACGGGCATTCTACGGGATGATGACCGGTCGTACGCAGAAGTATGCCGAGGCCTTCGGTTAAAAAGCTGAAAAGAACATAAGGAGATCGAATGTCGAACAACCGCCCGCAAGTACTCATCGCCTGCGACGAGCGGGTGCGCAACGGCTACCTGCCGCCGGCGGAACTGGCCCGCCTCGAGGCGTTTGCCGACTGGGCGTGGTTCCACAGCGAGGGCGGCGGAATCTACGATACCAGCACGGACCCCGAGACGACGGCGCGGTTGGCGAAGGAAATGTCCGGCGTGGATGCCCTCGTCGTGTGCCACGGCGCGCCGCGGATCGATGCCACGATCCTGGATGCCGCGCCCCGGCTACGATTCGTCGGCGAACTGGAAGGCGACCGGTTTGCCGCGCGCCTGGATCTGGAGACGCTATGGGCGCGCGACATCCGTACCGTAGATACGACGAACGGCTCCACCTATCCCGTGGCCGAATGGGCCCTGGCCCTGACGCTGATCTCCATGCGCAATGCCGGTGCGCTTTTCCGCCGCATCGTCGCGGGCAATACGCAGGATCGAGGTCTCATTCAGCCCATGGCGGGCATCCTCACCGGCAAGCGGGTAGGGTTGATCGGCGGCGGACACATGGGACGGCGGCTGATGAAGCTGCTGCGCCCCTTCGAGGTCGAGCTCTGGGTGCACGATCCCTACCTGCCGCAGGAGTTGCCCGAGGCGTTGGACTTCCTGCAGACGTCGCTGGAAAACGTGCTTTCACAGTGTGACGCGATCATCTGCGTGGCGCCCCTCACCCCCCATACCCGGGGCATGATCGGACGGCGCGAACTGGAACTCATACCATCGGGCGCGGTGTTTGTGAACGTTTCGCGCGGGGCCATCGTCGATTCCGACGCCCTGATCGATCGCCTCAAGCGCGGGGACATCGCCGCGGGGCTCGACGTATTCGACCCTGAGCCCATCCCCGAAGACAGCGAGATCATCGGACTGCCGAACGTTTTTCTGACGCCGCACTTCTCCGGCCGCACGGGAGAAGACTATCCGCACTTCTTCCACTACATGGTCGACGAGCTGGAGCGGTTCTTCTCCGGCCATCAGACCTGGTTCAACCTGACGCCGCGCTCGAAGTCCAACCGCGAAGGGAACCGATGAAACGCCCCAACCTGCTCTACATTTTCACGGACCAACAGCGCGCGGATACGCTGGGATGCTACGGAAACCACCAGATCGAAACCCCCGCGCTCAACGCGCTGGCGTCGGACAGCTTCGTGTTCGAAAACGCCTACGTGAGCCAGCCCGTATGCAGCCCGGCCCGGGCCACCATGCTCACGGGCCTCTGGCCGCATACGGCGGGCGTGCCTTCCTGCAACGTGCCCCTGGCCGCCGACATACCGACCATCGCCGAGATGCTGCCCGAGGGATACGACACGGCCTTCATGGGGAAATGGCACCTGGGGGACGAGATCTTCCCGCAGCACGGCTTCGAGACCTGGGTAGGCACGGAGGATCAATATCGCCGCCACTTCTCGGAAGCTGACCGGCTTTCCGAAGTCAGTGACTATCACCACTTCCTGGCGGATAAGGGATACACGCCGGACTTCGAACTTCTGGGACAGAAGGTTTTTTCCCGACATTACGCGGCCTCCCTGCCCGAGGAATGCACCAAGGCCTGGTACCTGGGCGCGCGCGCGTCGGACTACATCCGCCAGCAGGGTGACGACCCCTTTGCCCTCTGCGTCAGCTACCTCGAGCCCCATCCACCCCACACCGGTCCGTTGAACGACTATTACGATCCGGACAGCCTGCCCACCGGACGGGCGTTCATGCGGCAGCCGCCCGACGACGCGCCGCTCCTCGTCCGTCTGATGGCCGCCTTCTACATGCAGTCCGAAAACTACGGGCTGGACCTGCGCACCGATCCGGGCTGGCGGGCGCTCATGGCCCGGTACTGGGGCAACATCACCCTGGTGGACCGGTCGGTGGGGAGGATCCTCGAGGCCCTGGAAGAAAGCGGAAAGGCCGATGACACCATCGTCGTATTCACGTCGGACCACGGCGAGTTGATGGGCGATCACGGCATCCTGGGCAAGACGCTCATGTACGAGGAGTCCATCAAGGTACCGATGGTGTTGCGTGCGCCCATGGTGGATCAGCCTCCTCGCCGCGTCGGCGGCCGGTTCAGCCACATCGATCTGGTCCCCACGCTGATGGAGTTGCTCGGTCTCGAGCGGCCGGACTGGTTGCAGGGCCGGAGCCGGGTACCGGTATTGCAGGGGCACGAGAATCTGGTCGGCGACGACGTGTTCGTCGAGTGGAGCGGCGCCGACGGCCACGCTCCCGCTGGATTCGGCGAAGCGGAACCGAACCGGAGCTTGGTCCACCAGCATCGGACCATCGTGGCCGCGGACGGCTGGAAGCTCAACCTCTATGGGATGGGACAGGGAGAATTGTACGATCTGAACAGCGATCCTCATGAGTTGGAGAATCTGTTTCACCGGAGCGGGCGGGCCGGACGGATTGCGGATCTTACGGAGCGGATCCGGGCCTGGCAGGAAGAGACGGGGGACGTACCATGAAAACCGGAAAAGTCGCTGTATATACCCAGCCGCAGGCACCGATGGAGATTCGTGAGTATCCCGTACCATCGGTTACAGCGGACGATATGCTCGTAAGGATCCGCATGGCGAATATCTGCGGATCCGATCTGCACATCTGGCGTGGACACGGTCCCAGGATTGAGACCGGTATCCCCCAGGTCCTCGGGCATGAGATGATCGGTACCATCGACGCCATGGGACGCAACGTCACCTCGGACAGTGCCGGACAGCCGCTGTCCGAAGGGGACCGCATCGTCTACTCCTACTTCAAGCCGTGCCAGCAGTGCTGGACGTGCCTCAACGGCAAGCCGGGATGCCCCGACCGCTACAGAGATTGGATCGGCGTCTCAAGCGATCAGCCCCCGCACTTCCACGGCGCGTACGGGGAATACTACTATATGAAACGCGGCCACTGGGTCTTCAAGGTGCCCGACGATCTCCCGGACGCGATTGTGTCCCCGATCAATTGTGCCCTGTCGGAAGTCATCTACGGTCTCAATCAGATCGGCGTCACCCTGGGCGACACGGTGGTCATTCAGGGGGCGGGCGGCCTCGGACTCTATGCGACCGCCGTAGCGCGGGAGATGGGAGCGGGCAGGATCATCGTGCTAGACCGGCTCCCGGCGCGCCTCGCGCTCGCCCGGGAATTCGGCGCCGACGACACCCTGAACATCGATGAAATGGACATGAAAGCACGCATTGAGATCGTGCTGGATCACACGGGCGGGGTCGGCGCCGACCTGGTCGCCGAATTCGTGGGATCGCCCCGCGTGCTCGCCGAAGGCATCGACATGCTCAGGTGGGGCGGCCGCTATCTCTGGATCGGCAACATAAACCTCGGCTTCCCGACGGAGATCGATCCGGGCAACATCGTCCGGTGCAGCAAGGCGATTCGCGGGGTAATCGTATATGAACCCTGGGTAATCCCGCGCGCCCTCGAATTCCTGAGTCGCACACGGGACAGGTACCCCTTCCACAAGATCATCTCCGATACCTTCTCATTCACTGATATCAACGAGGCATTCACCTACGCGGGCGCGGGTTCCGCGATCCGCGTCGGTTTGGAATTTGACAATTTGGTCCAGTAGTTCTGGCGCTTAACGACGATCCGTGCAAGGAGTCACCCCATGTCCCTAACCGACGAGGAACGCTTCCGATTCGACCTGACCGGGTTTCTGGTCCGGCCAGCCATACTCACCGCGGATGAGGTCAAGGATATCCGCGAGCAGATCTACCTGATCAAGCATGAACCGGACTCGCTTCCACCGGAGCATCGCGACGTGCCGGGTGGGCCGTCGAGCGTGCTCATCGATCACCCCGCGGTCGTGGACGTGATCGAGGAGATCATCAGCAAGGATTTCCGTTTGGAGAACTGTTCCTGCGTGTGGCGCAACAAGGGGGAAGCGCACGGGGAACTGCACGGGGGTGGCCCAAGACAGATCGATCCCATCTTTGGCTACCGGGTGCAGCGCGATCAGATCTACGCGGGCATGGTCCGGGTGATCTTCGAGTTTACGGATATACGCATGGAAGACCAGAGCACGCACTTCGTGGTGGGGAGCCACAAGGCCAACTTCCCCATGCATCCCGATCACATGTCGCTGGAGGAGGGCAAGCGAAGCCAGTTTCTCATGACCTACGCCTGTCCCGCGGGCAGCGCCGTGTTCTTTACCGAGAACACCTGTCATGCCGGTCCCGTGTGGAACCGGGACGAACCCCGGGTCACCGTCCTCAACGCCTATTCCCACCTGGCCACTCACTGGCACCGGCTCAAAACCCCGCCGGAAGTCATTGCGGGCCTTCCCCGCGAAAAGCAGGTCTACTTCCGCGAGCCGTGGATTGCGGATTTCAGGACGAATCCGGCCACGAGGAACACGACGGAGCGGTTCCTGGGCAATGACGAGCCGCCTGTCAACGCCGATACGAAGCCCTAGTCAAACTTTATTTTGCGAGACCATAGACGGAAGTTTCGTCCATTCTATAAAATGGGCTTTGTGTCTGTGACGGCCCCGTTTGGATATTACCCTTTATCCCAGGCGGTAGATGAACATGCATTCAATCCGTACGACAGATGACCTATCGGGGTTTCTGCGAAATGCACACACCCGAAAAGCGGCGATAGAGTTCGCGGACGACATTGCCTACGAATTGGGGCTCGAAATGGTCCGGGTGTTGCGCGGTGTAGAGATTAGGGCGTTGGCCAGATCGAAGGAAACGAAGGACATACCCGCGAATGACCTGCGCAGTTTCGGCTCCGCCGATCTGATTATCGAGTCCAGGGACGGTAAGGACGAGACCTGCTACGTTGCAGTCGAGGTTTCATTCACCGCCAACGGACGGGATACGCGAAGAGCCATCAGGAACGCGGGTTTCATGTCTCGTTTTACGGGCAAACGGACGTATTCCGTTGTGACGGGTCTCAGGAAGGTCGAAGTAATTCAGAAGGCTATCGCATCCGGGGAAGTGTATTGGTATCATCTGTCCCCTGAAGCGCTTGATGTAGACTGAGGGCGGTCTCTATGGCCGAACGATACTGCCATCCGCCCGGCGGTCCTCCGCGGCGTACCGGGGTGTAGCCGCGTCCTCCGCGTTCAACAGCCTCGCAGCCGCATCCTCGTCGATATCCAACCCCAGTCCGGGATTGGCGTTGGTGTAGAGATGCCCGTCCCTTAGCTCGCAGGCGCCGGGGAACGCCGCGTATTCTTCTTCGCTGAAGGCGTTCTCTTCCTGTATTCCGAAGCTCCAACTGGACATGTCGAGGTGAACGGCCGCGGCCTGGTTGACCGGGTCGTTGTCGCCGCCCTCCTGCCAGGCGGTGTTGATGCCGAAGGATTCGCAGAGGCTCGCGATCTTGCGGCACGGCGTGATGCCGCCCGCCTTGGAGACCCGCACGCGGACGTAGTCGATGAGGCGCTCTGTGATGAGGGGCGTCCATTCGTGGGGATTCACGAAGAGTTCGCCCATGGCCTGGGGCGTCGTGCACTGCTCGCGAATGAGGCGGTACCACTGTACCTGTTCGGGCGAAAGGACGTCCTCGAGGAAGAAGAGCCGGTAGGGTTCGAGGCGCTTGGACAGGGCCACCGCCGACTGCGGGCGCAGATGTTCGTGCACGTCGTGGGTCAGCTTGGGGCCGAATCCGAGTTTCGAACGCAGGTACTCGAACATGTTCGGAATGGCTTCGATGTAAGCCTCGTCGTCGAAGACCTGGTCGGCGGGCCAGGCGTTGGCGGGCCGGGGCGCCTCTTCCGAGGGGATGAATCCGCCGCCGCCGTAACCGCCCAGTTGGCAGCGGACCACGGGGAACCCCTCCTCGAGGTAGCCCTGAATGGCTTCCAGCAGGGCTTCCGGCGTGCCGCCCCCCGCGTGGGCGTAACAGGGCACGGCGCTCCGGCAGGAGCCGCCGAGGAGCTGGTAGACGGGCATGCCGGCTTCCTTGCCCTTGATGTCCCACAGGGCCATGTCGATCCCGGAAAGGGCCGTGTTGGTGATGGCGCCGTTACGCCAGTAGCCGCTCGTGTAGAACGTCTGCCAGATATCCTCGATGCGGCTGACATCCCGTCCGATGAGCTTCGGGGCCAGCATGGACTCGACGGCCTCGATAACGGCGCGCTGGTGGTAGTGATCGCTTGCGGACCCGATGCCGTACAATCCAGGCTGGTTCGTGGTGATCTTGACGATGCCCCAGGTGCCGTTCGAACGCGTCCGGATGCACTTCACGCCGGTGATCGTGGTCAAGGTCTGCTCCTTTGTTTGCGGGGTCTGCTCTGTGGCCGCAGCGCTTATTCGGCCGTTACCCGCACGCCGTCCACAAGAAAGGGCTCCGCGTTGCTCCAGTTCCGCGTGCCGTCTTCGGTCAGGATCGGTTCGGCGGAGTACTGCGTAAGGTACACTCTCCGCCAGCCGTCAGAGGTATTCGGGCTGCTGCGGTGGAAGGACACGCTGGAGAATACGGCGATGCTCCCGGCCGGCGCGACCACGGGCACGCCCGGATCGTCTCCGAAGTAGCCGATCTTGTCGTTGGTCTCGTCCACGATGCGGTGATCCTGGCGGCGTCTCGTGCCGGCGCGAGAGAAGGGCAGGATGTAGACCGTGCCGTTCTCGTCGGAGACGTCGTCGAGGGCGGCCCAGCAGCTCATGTAGGGCCGGTGGTCGAACCCCACGTAGCCCGAGTCCTGATGCCAGCCGAATTTCATGCCGACTTCGGGCCCCTTGACCACGAACTGCTCGTGGAAAAGGTAGGCTGTATCGCCCAGAGTGCTCCTGCAGATCTCGGCCATGATCTCGCTGAAAATGTACGGCCGCAGGCTGGGATTGTCGCGGTGCCGGTTCGAGATGAAGTAACGGCTGCCCTTGTGGGTGATGCCCCGGGATTTCTCCGCTTCCCTGGCCATCTCGGCCTCCATCTCGACCCGCAACCTGTCGCACTCGCCGCGTATGTATTCCAGCTGTTCATCGTCCAGGGCGGACTCGAGAATGAAGTACCCTTCCTCCTGGTACTGCTGCTTCTGCGCGTCGGTGATCTCGACGGGCTTTGCTCCGGTTACCGACATTTATCCCCGTCCTATGTAGGGCATGGTGGTGGCCATGACCGTGATGAATTGTACGTTGGCGTCGAGGGGCAGTCCGGCCATAAAAACCACGGCGTCGGCCACGTTCTTCACGTGCATCCGCGCCTCGGCCTGCAGATCGCCGGTGGGCTGCAGGATGCCTTCCTGCATGCGCTGGGTCATCTCCGTGGCCGCGTTGCCGATGTCGATCTGCCCGCAGGCGATGTTGTACTTCCGCCCATCGAGGGAAGTCGAACGCGTCAAGCCGGTTACGGCGTGCTTGGTGGCCGTGTACGGCGCCGAGTTCGGCCGGGGCACATGGGCGGATACCGACCCGTTGTTGATGATCCGGCCGCCCTGCGGATCCTGGTCCTTCATGATCCTGAAAGCCTCCTTCGTGCAGAGGAAGGAACCTGTCAGGTTGACGTCCACCACCGTCTGCCACTGCTCGGCCGTCAGCTCCTCGAGGAGCACCGCGGGCGCTCCGGTTCCGGCATTGTTGAACAGCAGGTCCAGCCGTCCGTGGGCTGCCTTCGTTTCCGCGAAGAGGCGCTCGACCTGCGATGCGACACCCACATCTGTGGGCACGATCAGCAACCGGTCCGCGGCAGTGCCGGCATCGGCCACGGTCGACTCCAGGGCTTCTTTTCTCCGGCCCGCGAGGACCACACTGTAGCCTGCGTCCAAAAGCGCTAGGGAACAGGCCTTGCCGATACCGGAACCCGCGCCGGTGACGACGGCGACTTTGGTGGATTCACTCATGCTGTGCTCCTATCTCGATTGTAGATACTTTGTATTTACGCCATGCGATCACGCCATTCGATTACAGTCCTACGGAGGTCGATTCGTCTCCTGTCGATACGACACTGCAACTAACCATTCCGGGACGGTATCTGCAATCCTTTTTCACGAATAAGGATCCGCGGCGTCGCGCAACGCGTCTCCCAGGAAGTTGAAGGCGATGACGACGACCAGTACCGGCGCGGCGGGGAAGAGCAGCCAGGGGTGGTTCAGCAGCACCGTCACGCGCTGCGCCTCTTCGAGCAGCACGCCCCAGCTGGTCATGGGCGGCCGGATGCCGAGGCCCAGGAAGCTCAGGGCCGTTTCGCCCAGGATCATCCCCGGGATGGCCAGCGTGGCCACCACGATGATATGGCTGTAGCATCCAGGCATCAGGTGGCGGGAGATGATGTACCAGTGTCCCGCGCCCGCCGACCGCGCCGCCGTGGTGTAGTCCTGTTCCCGGAACACGAGGACCTTGCCCCGGACTTCGCGGGCCAGGCCGCCCCAGCTGATGATGGACAGAATGATCGTGATGCCCAGGTAGGTCTCGATGCTCGTCCATCCGGCCGGGAGCGCCGCTCCCAGGGCCATCCAGAGGGGGATCGGCGGAAAGGAGGCCAGGATCTCGACGACGCGCTGTAGGGCGTGGTCGATCCAGCCGCCGAAGTAGCCGGACAGCGTGCCGAGGACGGAACCGAGGATCAGGCTGAGGAACACGCCGATGATCCCCACGGTAAGCGATACGCGGGCGCCGTGGATCATGCGGGAGAGCAGGTCGCGGCCCATGCGGTCCGTGCCGAGGAGGTACATGGGGCCCTCGGAATGGATCAGCCTGAAGTCTCCGCCGCCGTCCCGTGACAGGAACCGGACCGGGTACCGCAGGGACGGGTCCGTCGCGTACTCCAGTTCCAGCGTCACGGGGTTCTGGGTGGAAGTCAGGCCGTTTACGTAGAATCCGCCGGACCAGTCGAAATGCAGATCCTGGGGCGGCAGGTACCGGACCTGGATCCGGATTTCGTTGTGGTCGTAGGGGGAAAAATGGCCGGCGAACAGGGCCGCGAAGTAGAACAGCGCCAGGACCGCCGCCGCCGCGATGCCCATCCGGTTCTTCCGGAACCTGCGCCAGATCAACGTCCGGTAGCTGAGATAACCCGAATCCTGGTTAGTCATACCGTATCCTCGGATCCGCCCAGGCCAGCGCGATGTCGGCCAGGATGTTGCCGATGATCAGGAGCAGGCTGAACATCATCAGCAGGGTGCCGGCAAGGTAGATATCCTCGGCGACCAGGGCCCGCAGCAGCAGCGGTCCCACGGTCGGCAGGCCCAGGACGATCGCCACGATGGTGGCCCCGGAGAGGATGTTCGGCAGGCTCATGCCCAGGATCGTGATCAGTGGATTGATGGCGATGCGCGCCGCGTGCTTGATGACGACGACGGATTCCTTGAGGCCCTTAGCCCGGGCCGTCTGGACAAATGGCTGGCCGAGGACGTCCAGCAGGTTGCCGCGCATGATGCGCATCAGGCCGGCCGTGCCGTTGATGCCCACCACGATGACCGGGATCCAGAGGTGCTTCAGGAAGTCCACGAGCTTGTCCCAGGTCCAGGGCGCGCCTTCATACTCACTCGAGAAGAGTCCGAACAGGGGAATCCTGTAGATCTCGAACACGAAGACCAGTAGGGCGAGGGCCAGCAGGAATCCCGGCATGGACATGCCGATGAAGCTGATGAAGGACAGCACGTTATCGGACAGGCGGTACTGGTGGGTGGCCGAGTAGATGCCGATGGGGATGGCCACGGCGTAGGTGAACAGCAGGGCGCCCAGGGCGATGAGCACGGTGAATGCGAGCCGGTCCCAGATCAGCTGGTTGACTTCCTGCTCGTATTCGAAGGATTCGCCGAAATCCCCCACGACGAACCCCGAGATCCAGCCCACGTACTGCCGCCACATGGGCCGGTCCAGGCCGTAACGCTCGCGCAACTCGTCGATGCGCGCGATCGAACTGCTGTCTCCGTACATCTCCTCCAGTTCCTGGATCTTGCGGTCCAGGAAGTCGCCCTCCGGCAGCTGGATGATGACGAAGCCGATCATCGAGATGGCCAGGAGGGTCGGGATGGCCAGGAGACAGCGCTTGATAACGTAGTTGATCATTCGATATAGAACTGCTCGGGAAAACTCGTCGCCGGACCGGCGATCGCCCAGGGGCCGAGAATGCCGCTGTCGGGTACGTTATGGAAGTTGTTCTTCACGATGACGGGCTTGGGTGTGCGGGCCACGGTGCCCAGATGGAAGGGCCCGTGCTCGATATGGATCCGCACGGCGTCCTGCACCAGGCGGTGCCGGGTTTCCTCGTCCCGCTCGTGCTTGATCCGGTCGTAGATGTCGAGCAGCTCGACCATGATACCCGTCGGCGCTTCGCCCCTTTCCCCGCCTGATTCGTACCACTTGCCCACCTGGGGATGCCAGTACTTCCCCATCGTCGGGAATACCCAGTCGGGATAAGTGAAAAGGTCCATCTCCGCCTCGCCGTGGAGATGGACGGTGAACTCGCCGAGGTCGCGGCGCAGCTTGAGTTCGGCTCCGGGCGGCGTGTATACGATGACCTCCAGCCCCAGTGCCCGCCAGCCCTCGGCCACGATCAGGGCGACGTCGTTTTCGTGGGCGATGTGGGCCGCGGCCGGCGCGTCCAGCACGAGGCTGAGCCGCCGGCCGTCGGGACGGAGCCGGTATCCCTCGGCGTCGCGGCGGGTGAGTCCCATCTCGTCCAGCAGCTGGTTCGCCTTCGGAATGTCGTAGTCCGCGTCGGTGGCCTTCCACAGGTCGAACAGTCGCGCACCCTCCGGATCCAGGAAATGCCAGCCTTCCTCGCTCACGGTGGCGGCCTGGGGTTGTGCGAGGCCCTTGAAGGCGACGGCGTTGCATTTCTCGCGGTCGATGGCCGCCGCGAGCGCCTTGCGGAAACGCTGGTCGCGGATCAGGCCGCGGAGGACCGGGTCGTTGTCCGACCAGTTCAGGTTGATCGCCGGATCCGCTCCGGAAGCGCTCTCCCATAACTTGACGCGGTATTCCCCTTTATCTCGTCCTTCCATGAAAAGGGAAAAGTCCCGGAGTTCCATATCGCGGAACTGGCAGTCCACCTCGCCGGCCAGCACCCGCAGGACCCGGATCTGGGCTTCGGGGACCAGGGTCGTGACCACCTGGTCGATGTAGGGGAGCTGCCGGCCGTCGTCGTCCACGACGTAGTAGTACGGGTTCCGCTCCAGGATCACCCGGAAGCCGCCCTTTTCGATGCGGGAGATGGTCCACGGCCAGAGGGAAGGCTGGTCCGGGTTGCGCTGGGGCAGCCTGCGCTTCTCGTAGAGGACGAAATCGTCCACCTCGTCGTTGTGGTCCGGGTGGAACTGCTTCATGTAATGTTCCGGCACGTTGTACTCTTCGCTCCACCAGAACCCGGTCGCCAGCCACAGAGGCACCAGCCAGTTGGGTCCCGCGAACTTCATGACGATGGTGTAGTCGTCCGGCGTTTCGACCACCATGGGCTTTCCGTCCACGAGGCACCACACGGGCGGCGGGTACCGGTGGCGGTCGTCGAGGCACAGGTCGTACCACGCGCGGAAGGACGCCGAGGTATAAGGATGGCCGTCGGACCACCGGACACCCTCGCGCAGCTTGAGCGTCAGTTCGGTGCCGTCCTCGTTGAACGCCCACGATTCCGCCAGACCCGGCTCGAGGCCCGTGGTCAGCCGGTTCCACCGGATCAGCGGGGCATATCCGGCGATCATCTTCCAGGAGCCGAGATCGGTGTTGTTGTGGAACTTGCGCCAGGTCCCGCCGTAGACCCCCGGGCCGTCGTACCCCTCATAATCGTTTCTGGCCACGAGCGGGTTGGCCGGGATCCGTTCGTGGAGGGGCGGCAGGGTGCCCGCCGCCACCCGGGCGGCCAGTTCGGGTGCTTCCAGCGACGACCGGGCCTCTGGGGCGGCAACCGCCGGGTCCGGTGTGGTCCCGGCAACCGTCGGGTCCGGTGCGGTCCCTGTAACAGTCGGGTCCGGTGCAGATCCGCCGCCGGTACAGGCCGGCAGCCCGGCGAGGGCCGTCAGCAGCAGGCAGATCAGCAGGTTCATCTCAACTTTTCTCATCCTGGACTCCGAGTTTTTTTTCCACCCTGTTTTTTATCAATCCGCCCGGTCAAATGCCCTGGAGGGACAGCGTGTCACTGTAGTGGCACGCCGCCTTGACGCCTCCGGGATAGGTCTTGAGTTCCGGTTCCACTTCCCGGCACAGGTCCGTGGCATGCCGGCACCTCGGATGAAAGTGACATCCTTTCGGCGGCGACGCGGGATCGGGCACGTCGCCGGTCAGGGCGATGCGCGTCCGTTTCTTCTGTACCACGGGATCGGCCACGGGAACGGCGGAGATCAGCGCCTCCGTGTAGGGGTGCAACGGATGGTGGTAGACCTGTTCTGCCGTACCCGTTTCCACGATCCGGCCGAGGTACATGATCGCCACACGGTCGCTGATGTGCTGCAGCACGCTCAGGTCGTGGGTAATGAAGATGTATGACAAACCCATGCGGTCCTTGAGCGAGGCCAGCAGGTTCAGGATCTGGGACTGCACGGATACGTCCAGGGCCGATACGGGCTCGTCCGCGATGATCAGCTCGGGCTGGAGGGACAGGGCCCGGGCGATGCCGATGCGCTGGCGCTGCCCCCCGCTGAAGGCGTGGGGATAGCGGCGCATGTCTCCGGCGTTCAGCCCCACGTCGGCCAGCAGGCCGGCCACGCGGTCCTCCAGATCGGTCCCGCGGGCCAGCCCGTTCACCCGGAGCGGTTCGCCCACGATGTCGCTCACCGTCATCCGGGGGTTGAGGGACGAGTTCGGATCCTGGAACACCATCTGCATTCGGTGCAGGTAAGGACGCATTTCGCGCCGGTCCAGGGGACTGAGGTTCACCCGTTCCGCGCCGAAGAAGATATCGCCGTCAGTCGGCGGGATCGTCTTCAGCACGCACCGTCCCAGCGTGGTCTTGCCGCAGCCGCTCTCGCCCGCCAGGCCGAGGGTCTCGCCGGCGCCGCACTGGAAATCGACGCCGTCCACCGCCCGGACGTCGCCCCGCCTGCGCCGCCAGAGTCCTTTTCGGATCGGGAAATGCTTCTTCAGGTTCCGGACGTCGAGTATGGTTCCCATATCAGGCTTCCCGCATCAGGAATCCAGCGCGACCCGGTCCGCGTGCCAGCAGCGAACGCTGTGTCCCGGTTCGGTTTCTTCCACGGGGGGCATCGAGGTGCACTGCTCCGTGGCGTAACGGCATCGGGGCGCGAAAGCGCAACCCTCAGGCAGGTTGAGCGGAGACGGTACCGTGCCCGGGATCGTGGACAGCTTCGTCGACTTCTCCCTGTTGATCCGAGGCGCCGATTCGAGCAATCCCCGGGTGTAGGGGTGGGCGGGCTGGTAGAAAATCCGCTCCGGCGATCCGGTTTCGACGACCTGCCCCGCGTACATGATCATGATTTCGTCGGCCATGTCGGCAATGACGCCCAGGTCGTGGGTGATCATCACGATGGCCATGTTCAGGTTGTCTTTCAGTTCCTTGAGCAGATCGAGGATCTGCGCCTGGATGGTCACGTCCAGCGCCGTGGTGGGCTCGTCGGCGATCAGGAGTTCGGGACCGCACGACAGGGCCATGGCGATCATGGCGCGCTGCCGCATGCCGCCGGATAGCTCGTGAGGATACTCGTCCACCCGTTGCTGGGGGCCGGGGATGCCGACTTCGGACAGGGCCTCCACCGCGCGGGCACGGGCGGCCTGGCGGTCCATGCCGTGGTGCAGGCGCAGCGCCTCGCCGATCTGACTGCCCACGGTGTATACAGGGTTGAGGGCGGTCATGGGCTCCTGGAAGATCATGGAGATCCTGCGGCCCCGGATCCGGCGCATGGCGTCGCCCCCCGGTTCGAGTTCGTGTATGTCGACGGTCGCCCCGTTTCCCCTTTCATGATAGGTGATCTTTCCTTCCACGTACCCGGGTTTCGGAACCAGCCGCATGAGGGAGAGGCCCATCATGCTTTTTCCGCACCCGCTCTCACCCACCACGCCAAGGGTTCTGCCCCGCCTGATCCGGAACGAGACGTCACGCACGGCCCGGACGGGACCGTCGTCTGTGGGGATCACGGCTGACAGGTGTGAAACATCAAGGAGAAGGTCTTGCATACAGGGTCATTTTAACGGCCTCTTCGAAGGTCTGTCAAGGTGATACCGCCTACTGCCACAACCGGAATATCGAAGAGAGGTGGCCGCCGGAATATTGAAGAGACGTGGCCGATGGATTGTAAGCAATAAAACTGTGTACACTCATTTAACGCGATCGTATTTACTATAGTCGTACTTAACTATAGCTGTATTTACCCAGGTTAACCGAAGGAGTCGAATATGCACGCGTCAGAGACGGCCATGAAAGCCTGGTCTCGCCGGGGCTTCATGAAAGGCGCTTTGGCGGCCGGAACGGCCGGCATCGCCCTGTCCATGTCGGACCGAATGGCCATGGCCACGCAGTTGATCACGGGCGGAAAGCCCAGCATCGAAGCCATCAGGGGTGTGGGTGTGCAGCCGGGTCTCGTACGCATGAGCCTGAATGAGAACCCGTTGGGACCGTCGCCCCGGGCCATCGAGGCCATGGCGAACCGGATGTTCGGCGTCAACCGCTACGGTACGGACCTGAGCGATCTGATGCAGGCCCTGTCGACCTTCGACGGAGTGGAACTGCCCGAGCCGGACAATTCCATGCGGCGCTCGTTTTTCAGGCCGCCTCCCGGTCCCTTCATGTTGACTCCGGGATCCAGTCTCATCCTGGACCTGCTCTGCCTGGCCTATCTCAGTCGCAACGGCGGCGAAGTCATCGAAGCGGAATATGGATACGGGTCCATTTCCCGTTCCGCCAGTGATTACAACGACATGTTCGGCGTCGACGTCAACATCATCCGGGCGCCGATGACGCCGGAATACAAGCACGACCTCGATGGAATGGCCGCCCTGGCGTCCGACAGGACGTCGCTGGTCGTCATAACCAATCCGAACAACCCCACGGGAACGCTGCTGCAACCCGACGAAATCGAAGCCTTCATCAACAAACTCCCGGCTACCGCCATCGTGGTCATCGACGAGGCTTACCTGCACTTCGTGGAGCAGGATCCGATTCCCTCGGCGGTTCCGCTGGCGGTCAAATACGACAACGTGGCCGTGGTCAGGACCTTCTCGAAGGCATATGCGCTGGCGGCCGTGAGGCTGGGGTACTGCGTCGCCTCGCAGAAGATTCAGGACGAAATGCGGAAATACTACCAGGAGTCGCCGAACGCCCTGGCCACCGTGGCCGGCGCCGCCGCGGTACGCGACCTGGAGCACCTGCAGAAGTCCCGTGAGGCGGTCTGGGATTTCAAGAAGCGGTGTTACGCCACTTTCGACGAGATGGGGATCGAATACCTGCCGTCCCAGGGCACCTTCGTGATGGCCGATTTGAAACGCCCGGCCATGCAGGTGGTCCGGGAAATGCGCGCGAGAAACGTCTGGATCAGTTCCCGGCGGCAGCGGGAGTTCCGTACCTGGATCAGAGTCTCCGCGGGTACGGAAGCGGAAACCGAAGTCTTCCTCCAGACCCTCAAAGACGTGCTGGCCAAGTCCAGCTAAGTCCTTCAGGTTTCTGACCGTTAATTACAAAAGCCCGGCGGGGCGATCTCCGCCGGGCTTTTTTGTTGCCGAAGTGTTCAGGTCAACAGGCTCGTTCTATACCAGGTTTCGGTTCTCCGCCCTCAACCAGTCTATTTCTCGCGACATAACTTCCAGGTCCCCCCGACGAAAACAGGTACTCCAGGGTTCGACGCCTGATCTCCCCAACGTCGATATCCTTGAAATCTCCGTTTCCTGGAGGTCGTGGAGGGCATGAATCACGCCATCCGGGCTGAACTCACCGTAAGCCTCGCACAACACATGCAGTCGTTTCCGTAATTCAGGCGGTTCCTCGAAACCGGCTTTCGGCCAGAAATCGTCGCCACGCAGCGGTACAGCATGCCAGGCGAGCTGTGCGATATCCGTAATCGTCTCGCCAGGTTCAGCAAAATCCCAGTCTATGACGCCCTGCAGTACGTCATCCAACCAGATGGTATTCCAGGGCCCAAGATCACCGTGTCGTACGATCAACCCGGGTTGCCATCGCAGATCCGGAACACACCATCCCGTTTCGTCTGTAGGGATGTAATCCTTTATTGCAAGATGGTAGGATTGCAAAAATCCTGATATCTGTTCAAGACCGCTGTCCGTCCGCAGTACTTCTGGCCACGGCCTGGTTCCGGATTCCCCTTCAATCCAGGAAAGAGTTTCATATTCGTCGTCTACCCCGATCAACCGGGGAACGCCCTGAAAACCTGTATCTTCAAGATACCTCAGCAGGCCGTGTACTGCGGGTGTCCATCGATTGACGGGACGGCGTAGCGTATCACCGATGCGTTCGACGGCGTGAAAGGTCCCGCGATATGGTTTTTTGGATGAAGCCATTTTCGCTCAATAAGAAATCGGGGACGTGAGATGCATCTCTCGCCCCCGAATTGCGATCTTCTTCCTGCCTGTAGTACTTCCGGCTTAACGCCCTTTCGTTAACGCCTCTTCGACGATTCCACGGTTTCATCGAGATCGGGTGCCGTTACCGGCTCCTCGTCCGACGTTTCCGACCCGTCCGAGCCGTCTACCGCTGCGACGCCGTTGCCATCCGTGGACGGCGTTTCAGCTGTCGCTTCTTCCGCCGATGGCTTCTCCGTATCGCCCTCGCCGTCCTCTTGCGCGACATCCTTCGATTCGGCAGCGCCCTCGCCGTCGTCTTGCGCGACATCCTTCTGCGCCTCCTCTGCGGCGCTCTCGCCGTCCTCTTGCGCGACATTCTTCGTTCCGCCGTTGGCATCTTCCTTCGGAGGCAGGGTCTTGCCTTCGATGAGCGCGGCCACCTCGTCCCGGGAGAGTGTATCCCGTTCCAGGAGGGCCTTGGCTACGACGTGTAGCTGGGGTTCGTACTCCTTGAGCAGTTTTTCCACACGTTCTCCCGCCTCGGTCACGAAACGCTGGATCTCCTGGTCGATGCGATGGGCAGTGGTCTCGCTGTAGTTGGGCTGGTGGGCGATGTCCCGGCCGAGGAAGACCTCGTGCTCCTTCTCGCCCAGCGCCGTGGCGCCGAGTTCCTCGCTCATCCCCCAGTCGCAGACCATGTGGCGGCTGATGCGGGTGACCTGCTCGATGTCGCTCTGCGCGCCGGAGGTCACTTCGCCGAAGACGATCTGTTCGGCCGCCCGGCCGCCCAGGGCCGCGGCCATCGTGCCCAGGCAGTAGGAACGGGACTGGAGGTAGCGTTCCTCCGGCAGGGGGATGGTCACGCCAAGGCCCCGGCCCTGCGGCAGGATCGTCACCTTGTGCAGGGGGTCGATTTCGGGGATGAGTTCGAAGGCGAGGGCGTGGCCGGCCTCGTGATAGGCCACGATCTCCCGCTCCTTGTCGCTGATGACGAGCTGGCGCTTCGATCCCATCATGATCTTTTCTTTGGCTTCTTCGAAGTCCTCGCTGGTTACGGAAGCGCGATCGTACCGCGCCGCGATGAGCGCCGCTTCGTTCACCATGTTGGCCAGGTCCGCGCCGACCATGCCGGGCACGCCCTTGGCGAGTACATCCAGCCTGACCGAGTCGTCGAGGGGGATTTTGCGGCTCTTTACGTGGATCTCCAGGATCTTCTCCCGTCCCACCACGTCGGGCCGGTCCACGACGATGTGCCGGTCGAAGCGGCCGGGGCGGAGCAGCGCGGGATCGAGCACGTCCGGACGGTTCGTCGCGCCGATCACGATGATGGAGTCCGTCTTCTCGAAACCGTCCAGCCCCACCAGCAACTGGTTCAGGGTCTGTTCCCGCTCGTCGTGCCCGCCGCCGAGTCCGGCGCCCCGGTGTCGTCCGATGGCGTCGATTTCGTCGATGAAGATGATACACGGTGCGTTCTGACGTGCCTGGTCGAAGAGGTCCCGCACGCGGGAGGCGCCCACGCCGACGAACATCTCCACGAAGTCCGATCCGCTCATGCTGAAGAAGGGCACGCCCGCCTCACCAGCGACAGCCTTGGCGAGCAGGGTCTTCCCCGTGCCCGGCGGCCCCAGCAGCAGGGCGCCTTTCGGTATCCGGCCGCCCAGGGCGTGGAACTTGTCCGGGTTCTTCAGGAACTCCACGATCTCCTGCAGGTCGCGCTTGGCCTCGAGCACGCCGGCCACGTCGGCGAAGGTGATGGAGGGCCGGTCTTCCACGATCATCTTGGCCCGGCTCTTGCCGAAGGAGAACATGCCGCGCTGGCCCGACTGCATCTGGCGCAGGATGAAGATCCAGAACCCGATGAGCAGCAGCCACGGCAGGGCGGCGATGAGGTAGCCCACCCAGTTGGTGGCTTCCGGTTCGGCCGTAACCATGACGTCTTTGGCCATGAGATCGGCCACCAGCTCCGGATCGTCGAATGGGATGTATACCTTGAACTCCCGCAGGCTCTGGTTCGCGCCTTCGACCACGGTCGACGAATTCTGGCGCAGCGTGCCCGTAATCAGCTTCTCGGTGATGGTGACCTGCTCGATGTTGTCAGCTTCGAGAAACTGCTGGAACTGCGTGTAGGACACCGTCACCGCGTTATCGCCCCGCCTGGGCAGGAACTGCGCGGCCATCAGGAAGAACAGGAAGAGCACGAGCCAGATCAGGATCGAGCGGTTCTTCCTCGTCTTTTCGGGCGGTGGCTGCCGGTCGTTTCTGGGGTGGGGCTGTCGTTGGTCCGGGGGCGGGTGCTGATTCCGGTCCTGCGGTGGTTGGGACATGTCTTGTTGAAGACCTCGGTTCGTTCGGGGGTTGGATGGAGTTCTCAGAAACCGGTGCAAATCGGCGCGGCGACGATCAGGTGTCGAAGATCCAGACCGCCTTCTGCAGGCAATTGCGACCAGTCCCTGAACATGCTCCGCAGCTTGCTTCGCGCTTCCGAAAGCCTACGTTTCACGGTGCCCACCGGGACGTTCATCTTCGTGCTGACTTCGTCACAGGAGTAACCGGTGAAATAGTACATGGCGACGGTCCGGCCGAGTGCGTGCGACAGGGTCGCTACGGCTTTCCGCACGCTGCGGCGCTTTGCCCGGTCCAGGTGCTCGTCGCCCGGCCAGGCGCTTCCGGCGCCTTCCTCCGGCTGGATCTCCGACCAGGCCGTTTCCCGGTGCTGCGGGGCACCCACGTGGGCGAGGCACCTGTTGCGCGCAATGGCGCGCAGCCACTGCGGAAACCGCTCCCGATCGCGCAGGGACGACAGCCGCTGGTAAACGGAAAGCCAGATATCCTGTACGATATCCTGCCTGTCCTGGCGGTTCCTGACCATGGCGCCTACGATACGCCTGATCTCTCGGTCATACCGCTTCACCAGCTGTTCGAAATCGTCCGGACTGCCGTTCAGCACGCTTTCGATGATGAGTCCGTCCGCCGCGTGGGCCATTTCGTGTATCCTGCGTCTGGGTCCGACTGCGCGTGAAGTGCGGGAGGCACCGTCTATACCGTCCACTATACTAAGAGGCCCCGGAACGAAAATCGGTTCGGTTTTTTTCGCACCGTTCCAACCCACCGGTAATATACCCGATATACGCTTCATCGTCAAGCGGCCCCGGCGGTCTGTTCGTTGGCGGATACCACGCGTATTTCGCGGGTCAGACCGATCAATCCGACGAGATTGGGAAACATCATGCAGGCGACCATGATATCGCCAAGGTCCCAGATCAACCGGGCTTCATATACGGCCCCGAAGAAGGCGGCCGCGCACCAGGTGATCCGGATGCCCAGCACCACGCCCCGGGAGTCCGTCACGAACCGCAGGCCCTGCTCGGCATAGTAGGACCAGGTGACCATGGTCGTGAACCCGAACATCAGGGAGCAGAGCGCCACGATGGCTCCGCCGAAGGGGATGGTCGTGTTGAGTGCGGAAGCCACGAGGGCGGTGCTGATTTCGCCGTTGTGCCACACGCCGGCGATGACCACGGTTACCGCGGTCATGGAGCAGACGACGATCGTGTCGATGAAGACGCCGATCATGGAGATATACCCCTGCCGCACCGGGTTGTCCGTCTGGGCCGCACTGTGGGCGATCCCCGCGCTGCCGAGGCCGGCCTCGCTGGAGATGACGCCGCGCCGGATGCCGTACTGTATCGTCCGGGCTACCGTGACGCCGGCGAAACCACCGATGGCCGCGACCGGAGTGAAGGCGCTTTCCACGATCAGCCAGAGCGTTGCCGGCAGCAAGCTGAAATGGGTGAATACGACGTAGACCACGCTGGCGGCGTAGACGAGCACCATCGTGGGCACGAGCCTTTCCGCGACCAGGCCGATGCGCTTGATCCCGCCGATGATGACGACGGCCAGGATGCCGGTCAGCAGGGCGCCGGTGATCCACTTGGCCACGTGGAACTGGGAGTCCATGACCAGGGCGATGGAGTTCGCCTGGCTGATGTTCCCGCCGCCCAGGCCGCCCAGCGTGGCGCAGAGGGCGAAGATCACTCCGATGGTGGGCAGGTTCAGCCCCTCCTTCAAATAGGACATGGGGCCGCCGAGCATGAGGCCGTCCCGTGTCTTTCCCCGGTACCGCAGGGCCAGCACGGTCTCTGCGTACTTCGTCGCCATGCCCAGGGGCGCCATGGCCGCCATCCAGAAGGCCGCACCCGGTCCGCCCACCGCGATGGCCGTCGCCACGCCCGCGATGTTGCCGTTGCCGATGGTGGCCGCCATGGCGGTGGTCAGCGCCTGAAAGGGCGAGATGTCACCCGATTCCTGTTCGCCCTTGTCCCGACGCAGGGCGCCGCGCATGACCAGGCCGACGGCCGTGCCGAACTTCCGGAACTGGACCCCCCTGCTGGCCACGGTGAGCATGAGACCGAGGACGGCGAGCACGCCGATCGTCCAGGGTCCCCACATGAAATCGGATATCGCGCGCAGGACGGCATCCATGGCGTACCTCTCTCGCTGAAGACGGGGTGTGGATGTAACGTTATAAGCACTGAAACGGGATGTGGGTTAATCTACTGCGCTTCGCGCGTCAATCAAGACCAAAGACCACCGGCCGATCGCGCTGCTTGAATCCGGCCGCGCCGTTCGAAACCAACCGCGCTGTTCGAGTCCTGTTTTGGTTGTCCCTCGCGATGGCCCGGTTTATCTTGAATGCTCGCATACATCATGGTTGAAATGGAGTCGTCATGGCCGACCGCGTCTACGGCGTGCTGCTGATCAGTTTCAGCAAGCACAGCCACCAGAGCAGTTTCGTCCCCGCCTTCGTGGACCATCCCCGGATCCAAATCGTCGGGGTGGCGGACGACGCGGACATCGATCCCTATCTCAAGCCGTTGAACCGAACTTGGGCAGAACAGCTGGGCGTGCCCTATCTGGAAGGGATCGAGTCGGCCGTTCAGCGCGACGAGGTCGACGTCGTGAGCATCGGCCACGAGATCGAACGCCGCGCCGAAATCGCCAGACGGGCCGCTCGCGTGGGCAAGCACCTGTGGATCGACAAGTACATCGGCGCCAACATGCGAGAATGCCATGACGTGGTCGATTCCGTCGAAGAATCAGGCGTCAAAACTATCCTTCCCAGTTACGTTTACAACGATTTGGTCAACCAGAGCCAAAGGATGTTAAACGAGGGGATACTGGGCGAATTGACGGCGATGCACGTCGACATCCTCTTCGGTAAAGGGATCCCGCGGCCCACATCGGATGCGCAGCGAAAACCCGGTTTCCTGCCGCCGGGCAGGTGGAAATTCCCGGACATCAAACGGGAATTGCTGACGGTCGGCGCCTATGCCGTTGCCCTGGTGCAGCAGTGTTTCGACCCCATCGTCGAGGTATACGGCCAGGGCGGCGCCTACTTCTTCCCGGAACATGCCGCCCATGGCGCGGACGACTTCGGGACGTTGACCCTCGTGGACCGGTCCGGCCGGGTGGCCACCCTGTCCGCCGGGCGCAACGGCATCGCGTCCCATGGCGCCGGTGGACCGAACCTGGCCTACCTGTTCGGATCGAAGGGAACGGGACGGATCGACGGGAAACGCCCCGGCATCGATACCCACCTGAGAAACCGCATCGTGGACGGCGATTACAGCATCGACGAAGACGATCCCATGCAGTGGCACAGCGGCCCTCCCACCTTGCTAACCTCCACGGGAACTGAGTTCACCCGCGCCGCCCTGGATGACCTGGTTCACGCGCTGGACACCGGCGCGCGTCCGCGCTTCACCGTCCGGGATGCAAGGGACCACATGGAAGTGTTGCTCGCGGGCTACGAATCCATCGTACGGAAACGGCCGGTAAGTCTGCCCCTGTGCGGCGGGGAGGCCGCGTGAGAGACATAGATGGACTGGTTATCGGCAGCTGCCAGGCCCTTGCACTATTTCAGGAGTATACCAATGGGCAGAACGGCGTGGTGTTCGCCCGGTCGAACGCGGGGCCCCGAGGAGGCGCCCAGGGCGGAGCGAACGGCATGGTTCAAGGACTTGAGACCGTGCGGGACGCTCTCGACGCGTACCGGCCCCGGCAGGCCCTTTTCCTTTCACCCTACCGGGGCATGGCCGCAGATGCGGCACACCTGGTTGAAAAGGGTATCGACGTGCGAACGGCCGGTCCGCTGCCCGTACGGACGCGCAATCCGGAAATTCCCATTACGGATATCCACCGGTCCGATCCCGGGTTCCGGGCGATGCTTGAAACGAGCCGCCACGCCGACTTCGGGGAACCGGTGTACCTTCGACTGATCTCCTCGCCGGAAGGTGGTAAGTGGCCGAAGTGGTGGTGCGTATTCCAGTCGTGCCGCAAGGCTGCGGCACTGCTGGATTCCCCCATGCGGCGCGTGTACGTAGCCGCGACGGGTTCGGCGCGAAGTCTTCACGTGAGCATCACATTGAAGACGGACCGTCATTCCACCGGTCATCTGCTGGTGTCGCCGAGCGGGTCCCGGCTGCAGGACGACCTGTTGCTGGTGGGTACGGGCGGTACGCTTGCGGACGATCCCCTGCTCAATCAACCCGGCATGTACGGGAAATCGGACTATCGCATGTTGACGAGGCCGCCCCGGCGGTGTCTGGCCGACCTGTGGGGGAGTGAGGCCCTGATCACCTTGACCGCCGATGAACGGCGTTTCTACCATGACCTGCTCCGTGCGATCGGCGACTCGTCGCGGTCACGGAGCGGTATCTGCCTGGAATACCCCGCGGCCTGACTGATTCGTGCCTGTGACTGATTCATGCCTGTGGTTGTGCGAACCGGCGCGTTTCAAGGACAGATTGATACCATGACCGTCATTTCCTCATCCGCCACCGCCGTCGAGTCGGAAGAGACCAGCCCGGCGTCTCTGAACTTCCTGCGCCGCATGCTGAAGCACCGCATGGTCTGCGTTGGCGGCGGACTGGTCCTGTTCCTGGCGGCACTGGCGCTGTCAGCCCCGTTCCTTACCGGAATGGGCTATCTACAGGACCCCATGCAGCAGTTGACTGACGGTCTCGACGCCGACGGATTGCCCCTCCCGCCCGGTGACCGGTTTCTCCTCGGCACGGACCAGCTCGGACGGGACGTGCTGGCCCGCCTGGTGCACGGCACCCGCATCTCCCTGCTCGTCGGCATCGTGGCCATGCTCATCGCGGTTTGCGTCGGGGTGACCGTGGGCATGCTCGCGGGGTTCCACGGCGGCTGGGTGAACACCTTGCTCATGCGCGGCACCGACGTCATGCTGGCCATACCCGGGTTGCTTCTGGCCATCGCCTTCGCCGGACTGATGGACGGACGCGTGATCCGAATCCACATCGAGTCTGTGGACTGGCACGTGTTGGACATCACGCTTAAACGGGGCCTGGTCAGCGTGTTCCTCGTCATCGGGCTCGTAAGCTGGACCTGGATCGCCCGGACCATCCGCAGCCAGATACTGATCCTGAAGACCCGGGAGTTCGTTACGTCATCCCGGGCCATCGGGTGTTCCGACATCCGCATCATGGTGCGGCATCTCCTGCCCAACATCCTTCCCCTGACCATCGTGCTCGGATCCCTGGCGACGGCGAACACCGTGCTGCTCGACGCCGGACTGAGCTATCTGGGGGTCGGCGTGCCGCCACCCGCACCGTCGTGGGGTACCATGATCGCGGAGGGCCAGCCCTATTTTATCGTCACACCCCACCTCACCATGGCGCCCGGTTTTGCCATCATCGCGGCCGTAGTGGGATTCAACCTCCTGGGACAGGGCCTTCAGGAGGTACTGGATCCCTACGTGAAGGAGGGACAGGGACGATGAAAGGCACTCAGGCTCGGAAACCCGCGGTTGACACCGCCCTTGGTCCGCTGTCGTTAGCCTGGGTGTGTCTTGCGGTGCTGGTCCTTGGAGTTTCCTGTACCGGAGACGCCCCTCCCAGGCGGCAGCACCCCGAGGAGAACGTCCTGCGGATCGCCGTACCTTCGGACCCGCGATCGCTCGATCCGGCCATCGCCTACGACGTAGTGACCTGGCCGCTGGTGCGCACCTTGTTCCATGGTCTGGTCGACTATGACGACGACCTGAACCTGGTACCCTGGCACGCGCGCTCGTGGTCGATCTCCGAGGATGGACGGACCATTACCTTCAAGTTGCGCCGGGACATCCGGTTCACGAACGGCCGGTCGATCACCTCCAGGGATTTCGCCTGGTCCCTCGAACGGATTCTGGATCCCGCCACCAAATCCCCGGGACAGGGATTCTACCGGAACATCGCCGGGGCCCGAGCGTTTCAAGACGGTTCGGCGGACCGGGTCACGGGCCTTCGCACGCCCGATCCCGAGACCCTGTTGATTGAGCTGGTCCATCCCGACCTCCCCTTCCTGTACTGCATGGCCATGCCCTTCGCCTACGCCGTTCCACGGGAGGAAGTGGAGCGGCGCGGGGAGACGTTCGGGCGGCATCCCGTCGGCGCGGGCCCCTTTGTGCTTGCGGACTGGCAGCGCGGAACGCGCATGCGGCTCGAGAAGAATCCGGCGTACTATCTCGCGGATGAGATCCGGCTCGAAGCCATCGAACTGATGGTCGGCGGGGACGAGACCCTGCACATGATGATGTTCGAACGGGGTGAGCTGGACATTGCCAGTGTCACGTCGACGGGGATACCGGACGCGGACTTCATCCGTGTAATGAAAGACCCCGTCCTCAGCCAACGCGTCGCCCATCAGCCCCTGAACGCCATCCAGTACCTTTCCATGAACACCGAGATGGCGCCTTTCGACCGGGTAAACGTGCGCAGGGCGGTCAACCACGCCATCGACCGGCAGCGGATCGTGAACCTGATCAGCGACAGGGGGATCCTCGCCCGGGGCGTGCTGCCGCCCGGCATGCCGGGATTCAACGAAGCGCTCGAAGGATACGACCACGACCCGGAGAAGGCCCGCAGGCTGCTTGCGGAGGCCGGCTACCCGGATGGATTCACCACCGAACTCATGATCACGGCCCAGAGCGGCATCGATACCAAGATCGGACAGGCGGTGCAGCAGGACCTCGGGGAGGTCGGCATCACCGTGGAAATCAGGCCGGTCACCGGTTCGACGCGGATCGAAGCGACGGGCCGGCGCGGCGCGGTACCCTTCTCCACCTTCGGATGGTACCAGGACTATCCGGATCCGAGCAATTTCCTCGACGTGCTTTTGAACGGCAACCGGATTACCGAAGTGAACAGCACCAACGTGGCGTTCTATGACAATGCCTCGGTGAACGCGTTGCTGAACGAAGCGTCCACCAGCACGGATCAGGATCTTCGCCTGGCGCTCTACCGCGAGGCGGAGCGCCTGGTGGTGGAGGACGCGCCCTGGGTATTCCTGTACTACCCGCAGATGTACCTGCTCCGGCAACCCTGGCTCAAGGGGCTGAAGCTCAATCCGGTCTGGCCCATACGCTACGAACTGATGTGGATCGAACCATGAAACACGGCCGAAACCATAGAAGGACCGCGCCATGTTGAGCAGGATCCTGCGCCGCCTGGGATGGGCGGCCGTGATACTGTGGGGGACCACGGTGATAACGTTTCTGATCGTGCACGCGGTTCCGGCCGATCCGGTGCGGGTATACGCGGGGGCGAACGCCGATGCGGAGACGATCGAGCGGATCCGCGCGGAAATGGGCTTCGATGATCCGCTCATCGTGCAGTACGGCCGCTACATCGGCAATCTGCTGCGGGGCGACCTCGGAACGTCCCTGGTGACGGGAGAGCGGGTGCTCGACGCCCTCCTGGCTCGGTTCCCCGTGACGCTTTCCCTCGCCCTGACCGCGGTATGCCTGTGGATGCTGATGAGCGTGCCGCTGGGCGTCCTCACGGCGAAGTACCGCGGCCGAGCCATCGACCGGACCGTGCTCATCGTATCCCTGGTCGCCATTTCCCTGCCCGTCTTCTGGCTGGCCCGCATGCTGCAGTACTACCTGTCCTACCGGACCGGCCTGTTTCCGGTGGGCGGATGGGCTGGCTGGACCCACATCATCCTGCCGGCGGCCACCCTCGCCCTGGTGATCACGGGTTATTACGCCCGGCTGGTGCACACGAACATGGTGGAGGTGCTGAACGCCGACTACGTGCGCGTAGCCCGCGCCAAGGGGATCCCCGAGTACGTCGTCCTGTTCAAGCACGGGTTGCGGAACGCCGTCATCCCCGTCATCACCGTGCTGGGCCTCGACATGGCCGCGCTCATGGGCGGCGTGGTGTTTACCGAGAACGTATTCGCCCTGCCCGGCCTGGGTGTCCTGGCCCTGCAGTCGGTCTTCAATCTGGACGTGCCCATGATCATGGGCGTCGTGCTCTTCTCGGCCGCGATGGTGGTCTGCGCCAATATCGTGGTGGATTTCGTCTATATGTGGATCGATCCAAGGGTCGAGGGGATGTAGCGTTCGGCGACCGTCCGACGGCCCGGCGGCGGCAGGCGGTGCCCCGCGTCGCGGGCCTTCACCGGAACGCCGCCCGAGACGTATTCAGGACAGCAGCGACGAAGTCAACAAGTCCACCACCAGGTCTTCTTCTTCGTACCCGTAGGCCAGCCAGAACTGGTTGTCGTCGTGTTCCAGGATCATCGTGGGGAACTTGTCGGCATGAAGGGACCGGCGAAGCGCGAAGTCCTCTTGGAGCAGTTCGTCGGTGCGGGCCGAGACGAGGTCATCGGAAAAGCGCTGCGTGTCCAGGTTCAATTCTCCGGCAAGCTGCACGAGGGTTTCCGCGTCCGACGGATTCCGCGCTTCGAGGTAGTAGGCCCGCTGGATGGCGTGAAACATCGCCCCGATGCCGTCCGGCCGCTGCATCCCGGCGGCGATGACCGCCCGGCAGGCCGGGTAGGTCGATCTCCTGGGCTCGCAGTCCTTCCAGAAATCCCAGTTGAACTCCGCGCCCGTCCTTTCGGCGACCATCCGCCACTGGGACTGCACGTAGGTCCGGGTGTCCTCCGGCATGGGATCTGCCGAATCCCGGGCCAGGCCGCCCATGACGTAGCGGATGGGGATTTCTTCCGGGAGCACACCGGAAACCGCCTCCAGCACCGGACTGAATCCCCAGCACCAGGAACACATGGGATCGGCGATGTAGTAGAGTACGTCGCGTTGCAAATAACACCGTCGCTTTCGTCGGTTATGGACGCCTAAAAAGACCTGTGCGCGTGCCATCGCGGAACGTATTATAGTGAAGCCGAGATCACCTTATCAAGAAAAGTTATAACGAGGAGATGCGCATATGTTCAACGGACTGGGCATGGATATGGGAAACCTGTCTCGCCTGTCGCGCGCCAAGACGCGGTCCATCTCGCCGGAAAACACGGACGGCGGAAAGGGCCGGGGCGGCATGGCCACGGAGGGCACGGGCGCCCACAACGCACGGCACCTGGGGCAGGGCTGGAAGATCTCCCCTTCCTTCGACATCGAAGCGGGAGAAACGCTGACGATGGCCGATATCGAAGGGTCCGGGGCCATACAGCATATCTGGCTGACGCCTACCGGCCACTGGCGCTTCGCCATCCTGCGCATTTACTGGGATGACGAGGAATATCCCTCCGTGGAGTGTCCCATGGGCGATTTCTTCGCCTGCGGGTGGAGTGAATACGCCCACGTGTCCTCGCTGGCCGTGTGCGTGAACCCGGCCAGCGCGTTCAACTGCTACTGGGAGATGCCCTTTCGCAAGCGTTGCCGCATCACGCTGGAGAACATCGCCGACGAGAAGATGCGCGTATACTACCAGATCGACTACACGCTGACCGAGGTTCCCGAGGACATCGGCTATTTCCACGCGAGCTTCCGGCGGACGAACCCCGTTCCCTACAAAGAGGTATTCACCATACTGGACGGCGTACAGGGGCACGGCCATTACGTCGGCACCTACATGGCGTGGGGGTCCAACAGCAACGGATGGTGGGGCGAGGGGGAGATCAAGTTCTACATCGACGGCGACGACAATTTTCCAACGATCTGCGGGACGGGGGTCGAAGACTACTTCTGCGGTTCGTACAACTTCGACATCGACGGCCGGTACGTGGAGTACACCACCCCATACGCGGGCATGCCCCAGGTCATCCGCCCCGACGGCATGTACAAGTCCCAGCAGCGGTTCGGCATGTACCGGTGGCACGTGTCGGATCCGGTGCGGTTCGAGGAGGACCTTAAGGTAACCATCCAGGCGTTGGGCTGGCGGCAACTGCTTGGCTTCACCCAGGGCGGTCCGTACCAGGCGCTCCAGGACGATGTCGCTTCGGTGGCCTTCTGGTACCAGACCCTGCCGAGCGTGCCCTTCCCCGCGCTGCCGGACCGGGATCAGCTGGAAGTCATCTGATCGGGAGAGGAGACACCGGCGGCAGAACGGCATGAGTAACGGGCCGCGGGAGCATAATGGAACCGGAACAGCTTCAGTCGGTCCGCAGCCGGATCACCCACACCCTCTTCGTCACCCAGGCCCTCTTCGGCGCTACCCAGGTCGCGGCCTTCACGGTGGTGCCCATCCTGGCGGCGCAGTTGTCCGACAGCGAGCGCATGACGGGCGTGCCCATGACCATCGCCTTCCTCGCGCGCTCGATCAGCGCCTTCCCCTTCGGCTGGATCATGGACCGCCTGGGCCGCCGGGCCGGGCTTGCGGCCGGATACCTGTCGTCCCTGATCGCCGCCGCGGCCAGTTTCCTCAGCGTGGCCGTCCATTCCTTCGCGGGCTTCTGCGTCGCGTCTTTTTTAGCGGGCATGGCGCGCAGTTCCAGTGAACAGGCGCGGTTCATCGGCGCGGAGATATACCCCGAAGCCGAACGGGCACGCATCATCGGCCGAATCGTGTCCGCAGGCACCATCAGCGCCATCGGCGGCGCCATGATGGTGGCGCCCGCGGGGATCTGGATCGCGCAGTACGGCTATCCGCCCATGTCGGGCCCCTTCGTCGTCGGCGTGGGCCTGAGCCTGGCGGCGGTCCTGCTTACCATTTTTCTGGTCCGCCCCGACCCGCTCGACCTCGCCCGCCGCATCAAACCTTCCGCCGAATCGGAAATCGACGCGTCGACCACGCGTCCCGTACGGGAGATCCTCCGCAACGTGCACGTCCGGTACGGGATCGCGGCCATGGTGATCGGCCAGTTCGTCATGACGCTGCTCATGGTGATCACGCCCCTGCACATGAGCCACCACGATCATGGCACCTGGCTGATCTCGTGGGTCATCATGGCCCACGCCATCGGCATGTTCGGCGTTTCCGGTATCACCGGGCGGCTCATCATACGGTGGGGTCAGCACGCCATCGTGAAGTGGGGCGTGCTCATCCTCGTCGTATCCTGCGTGATCACTCCGGTTTCGCCCCGGTTCATACCCCTGACGATCGCCCTCTTCCTCCTCGGCCTGGGGTGGAACTTCTGTTTTATCGCCGGCTCTTCCCTGCTTTCAAACGCGCTCGCGCCCCTGGAGCGGGGCCGCGTGCAGGGCGTCAACGAGATGTTCATCGCGCTGTCGGCGAGTTCGGCCAGCCTGGTGACGGGATTCCTCTTCGAATCGGGCGGCATGCTGCTGCTGGCGGTGATCGGAACGATATGCTCCGTCGGCCTGGGGTTTTGTAGCCTGGCTTATTCAAGGAAAACGGGGCGGGGGACGCTGGCGGAGGCGGCGGGGTGAGTGCGGCAAGGCGGCGGCGGCCGCCTGAGCGCGGTGAGGCGGCGGCCGGCGGGGTGCGGTGAATTGAGCAGGAAGCGGACGGCTGAACGCGGCTGGCTTGCTACGCGGTTTCGGGGCGGACCGGTGTGGGGATCTCGTCCACCGAGGCACATCCCAGGTTGACCATGTTGACTTCGAGGTCGGCCTTCAGGATTTCGAAGGCGTGATCGCCGCCCGTCTTGCCGAAGGCGCCTACGCCGTACATGAAAGCCCTGCCCAGCAGCACGAAATCAGCGCCCAGAGCGAGCGCCCGGATGATGTCCAGACCGGTGCGCACCCCGCTGTCGAAGATGATGCGGGCCCGTCCGTTGACCTGGCGGACGACGGGCGGCAGCGCGTCGATGGCGGCGAGCGTGCCGTCAAACTGCCGTGCGCCGTGGTTCGAGACCTGAATGCCGTCCACGCCGGCCTCGATCGCCCGTTCCGCGTCATCGGGATGCAAAATGCCCTTCACGACCACCGGTCCGTCCCAGAGATCGCGAACCTCACGGATGTAGTCCCAGTCGAGGGTGCCGCCCAGCTCCTGACCGACGTAACTGGCCACCTCGCCCATCTGCTTCGAATCGGCGTACTTCTCGATGGCCCTGAGCCGGGGCAGCCCGGCGACCAGGGTCTGGATCGTCCAGGTGGGATGGATCAGTGCTTCGTACACGAATCCGGCGGTGATCCGCGGCGGCGTCTCCAGGCCCGCGCGGCTGGTCCGTTCCCTGCGGCTGCCCATGGGCACGTCCGCCGTCACTGCGAGCGTATGGAAGCCGGCATCCATCGCGCGCTTCAACAGATCGTCGCGGATTTCCCGTCGCCGGGGCGGATAGAGCTGGAACCAGCCCATGTCGCCCACGATGGGTCCGACCGTCTCCGGCGCCTGCGTGGCCACCGTGCTCAGGCAGAAGGGGAAACGGTATTTCGCGGCCGAGGCGGCCAGGATGAACTCCGCCCGGGGCCACATGAGCCCGGTGAGCCCCACCGGCGCCATGCCGAAGGGCACGCTGTAGGTCCGCCCGAACAGGGTCGTGGTCAAATCCGGTTTCAGATCGCCCTTCATGAAAACCGGTGCGAGCGTGACCTCCGCCATGCGCTCCAGGTTCCTCGCAACGGCCCGTTCGTCGCCCGTTCCGCAGTCGAGGTACTCCCAGGCGATGTGCGGCAGCCGCTTGCGCGTCAGCCTCCGCAGGTCGCTCACCGCGGGGTACCGTTGCAGCCGCCGTTTGAATCGCTTTTCCGTCATACTTTTCGTTCCGGTCCGGCAGGAAATGATCGGTTGATTTAGACCGTGGTATTTCGTAATTTGCTACGGTTCCCGCACCTCGAATTACTGCGCCAATCGTACCCCAAGATAAACGCACGCAACAAAAAGGCAAGGCCATCAGAATGGAAAACAACCCACTGCTGAACTGGGACGATCTTCCCCCTTTCGACCGGATTGAAACCCAACATATCGAGCCCGGAATCCGCGCCCTGCTCGAGGGCTGCGAAGAGGCCGTGACCCGGCTCGAGGAAACCACGCCGCGCACCTGGCGCGAGTTGATGGACCCGCTCGAGCGGATCGAAGACGACCTCGGCCGTATCTGGGGCATCGTGTCCCATCTGCACGGGGTGAAGAACTCGCCCGAGTTGCGGGAAGTATACGATCCCCTGCTCGCCGAAGTGGTCAAGTTCGGAAATCGGCTCGGCCAGAGCAAGCCCCTGTACCAGGCCTATTGCGCCTTGCGAGACGGCGAGGAAGCGAAAGGATACGCGCCCGCCCAGCAGCGGATCCTGGAGTCGGCCATACGCGAGGCCGAGTTGAACGGCGTGGGTCTGGACGACGCGGATCGGGACCGCTACAACGAGATCAGCCAGCGGCTGGCGGAGCTGAGTACGAAGTTCTCCAACAACGTCCTCGACGCCACCAAGGCTTTCAAGATCAAGCTAACGGAGGCCGGAGAGACCGAAGGCCTTCCCGAGACCCTGCTCGAACTGGCGGCGGATACGGCCCGGCAGGAGGGCCACGAGGAGGCCACGGCGGCAGACGGACCCTGGGTGCTCACGTTGGACTTCCCCAGTTTCATGCCGTTCATGCAGCACAGCAAGCGCCGGGAACTGCGCGAGCGCATGTACCGCGCCTTCATTTCCAAGGCGTCGGACGGGGAGTGGGACAACAAGGACGTGGCCAGGGAGATCATCGCCCTGCGGATCGACAAGTGCCGGCTGCTGGGGTTCGACACCTTCGCGGCGTTGAGCCTTAGCCGGAAAATGGCGCCGGACGCGGTTTCGGTGCGGCGTCTGCTCGACGAATTGCGCGCGGCCGGCCGCGGCGCCGCCGAGCAAGACATGGAAGCGTTGAAGGCACTGGCCGGCGTGGATGGTGACGACAAGGAGAACGAACTCAGGCACTGGGACGTCCCGTACTGGGCAGAACGGCTTCGCGAGGCGCGTTACGACCTGAAGGACGAAGAACTGAGACCCTATTTCCCGCTGCCCCGCGTGCTTAACGGACTGTTCGAACTCACGGAGCGCCTCTTCGGCGTGCGCCTGGAGGAAGCGACCGGCGAGGCGCCGGTCTGGCACGAGGACGTCCAGTTCTTCCGGGTGTTCGACGACCGGGGCGAACCCATGGCGGCCTTCTACCTGGATCCGTACAGCCGTCCCGCGGAGAAGCAGGGCGGCGCGTGGATGGATTCGCTGGTGGGCAGAAGCGCGGTCATGGCTTCCGCGGGACGGGCCGCCCGGCTGCCCGTGGCCTACATGATCTGCAACCAGGGCAAACCCGTCGGCGGCAAGCCCTCGCTCATGACGTTCCGCGAAGTGGAAACGCTGTTCCACGAATTCGGCCACGCGCTTCAGCACATGCTGACCACCATCGATTACAGCATGGCGTCCGGCATATCCAACGTGGAATGGGACGCGGTGGAGATCGCCAGCCAGTTCATGGAAAACTGGTGTTACGACCGGGGGACGCTGAAGGGCCTGGCCCGTCACTACGAGACGGACGAACCGCTTCCCGAAGAGATCATCGACCGCCTGCTCGGCGCCAGGACCTTCCGGGAGGGCAGCAACACGCTGAGGCAGGTCAATTTCGGCCTGCTCGACATGGAACTGCACGAGCATTTCGATCCTACGGGTGCGGAGACGATCCTGGACGTGCAGCGCCGGATCGACGCCGAGACGCTGATCCTGCCGGCGCTTGAGGAAGACCGGTTCTTCTGCTCGTTCTCCCACATTTTCGCGGGAGGATACGCCGCCGGGTACTACAGCTACAAGTGGTCGGAAGTGCTCAGCGCGGACGCCTTCTCGGCCTTCGAGGAGTTGGGGCTGGAAAACGAGGAGGAGATGCGGCGGCTGGGCCGGCGGTTCCGCGATACCATCCTGGCCCTGGGGGGCAGCCGGCATCCCATGGATGTATTCCGGGATTTCCGAGGACGGGAACCGACCACGGACGCGCTGCTCCGTCAAGGCGGATTGCTCCGTGAGTGACACCGTTCGCATCGGCATGATCGGTGCCGGGCACATCGCCCAGTCTCACGCGAAGGCGTGGCAGAAAGAAGCCACGCTGACCGCGGTCGCCAGCCGCCGTATCGAAAGCGCTCGATCCCTGGCGAAACGGCATGGCATTCCCTACGTGTGCCGGGACGCGAACGAGCTTTTTGATCGCAACGACATCGACGCCGTCGGCATCGCCACGCCCCATCACCTGCACTACCCCATCGCCCTTGCCGCCCTGGCAACCGGTAAATCCGTGTTTTGCGAGAAACCCCTTGCACTCAACGGGTTACAGGCTCGGGAGATGTGGTCCGCCGCGAATGCGAGCCGCGTGAAAACGGGCATGCAGTCGGGCATCCGTCTTTTCCCGGCGCTTCGGCTCCTTTCGCGCCTGTTGCGGGAGGGACAGGCCGGCATGATCCATACTTTCGACGCCCACTGGTCCTTCGACTGGGCCAGGGATCCTCGCTTTCCGCTGACCTGGCGGTTCAAGCGGGCCGAGGCGGGGACCGGGGCCTTGGGCGACCTCGGCGTATACATGATCGATGCCGCCCGCTGGCTGGTCGGAGAGATCCGGCAGGTAAACGCGGAGATGACCACCTATGTTCCGCGGCGCCCGGTACTGACATCGGGCGGACATTTCGGCGAACTGCGCCGGCTGCATCGGGAGCAGAAACTGGATTTTCCCCGGGAGACCGGACCGGTGGAAAACGATGATGTCTGCCAGGTACTGCTGCGGTTCGAGAACGGCGCCCGCGGGTCGATCCGGGCCAGCAGGCTCCACCAGGAACATTCCATCCGGGTAGATTGCGAACGGACCTCGTACCTCTGGCAGATGACGGGAGACCGGCGCCTCATGGAACGGTCCACGGAGACGGAATACAGGCCCGTCGAGATGGCGGAACCGTCGGTTGATGAAAGTATCGTGACGACTTTTCTTAACAACATCCGGCGGAATGAGGACGAACCGCCCACGTTCCGGGACGGCCTGGCAGCCCAGCTTGTCATCGACGCGGCGGTCAGGTCCAACGAAACGGGCGGTTGGGTCGATGTCGAATGCTGAATCAGGATAGGCGGAGGGGCGATAGACGGAAAGTTGCGGATCGGGCGCGGGTACGCGCGCAAATGCCATCCGGAACGGAAGCGATCCTGGATGAACGAACGCTTTCTTCCTCGCACCGGCGGCTCGACGAACTGCTCCAACCGGGGATGCGCGTACTGGACGTCGGTTGCGGAACCGGTGCGATCACACGGGGCATTCACGAGAAAAACGATTCCGGCGTCACCGTGGGGCTCGATGTCGACGCAGGCCTGATCCGCCAGGCCGTCAACGCAAGCCCTTGCGGCCCCGGTTTTACCGCAGCCGACATTCACCATCTGCCATTCAACCGCGCGTTTGACCTGGCCAGCGCGGCGCGGGTGATTCAATGGCTTTCCTCTCCGAGACGGGCGATCGCATGCTGCATAAGCGCCATCAAGCCGGGCGGGTGGTTTCTGGCCCTGGACTACAACCACGAGAAGATCGTATGGGATCCGCGACCACCCGCGAGCATGAAGGCGTTTTACGAAGCGTTCCTGGCCTGGCGTTCCGATGCCGGCATGGACAACGCGATCGCCGACCATCTCGCGCCTGCATTGGAGCGGCTGGGACTCGTTGATATCCGGGTAACCGCGCAGCACGAACACGCCGACCGTTTTAACGGAGACGGCAGAACCCGGCTGGGTATCTGGTCGACGGTCGCCGCGACCCGTGGGTTACAACTGGTTCAGGATGGGTACATTACCGAAGCGCAGAGAGCGGCCGCAGAAGCGGACTACCACGAATGGGTGGACTCCACGGCCGTTTCCCAAACCCTCTACCTGCTGGCCGTCGAGGGCCGGGTACCGGGGTGAGCCATGAACCTGGACATTCTACTCATCACCGCGACGGAACTGGAACAGGAACCGGTCCGGGCACGGATGGAAATCTCCGGGACGGACCATCCACTGGTCCGGCCCTGGCACCTCGGCTCGTTGTACGGGAAGTCGGTGCTCCTGATCGAGGGCGGCGTCGGCCAGGTCAATACGGCCGCGACCCTGACCCTCGCGCTGACGCGTCATGACCCCGCCATGATTCTGCAATTCGGGGTGGGCGGCGCGTACGTGCGGTCCGGTCTCGAAGTGGGTGACCTGGCTGTTGCAACGGAGGAATGCTACGGCGATACCGGCGTCCTGACCCCGGAAGGCTGGATGGACCTGGAGGGGATGGGCTTTCCCATGCTTCCCGCCCGGGCGCTCAACAAGCCCCTGTACAACCGGATACCGCTCGACGTCCTCCGCGCAGAGCACATCCGCCGGTGCCTTGAATCCGGGTTGGATGACCGATCGTCGCACCAGGTCGTCTCCGGTCCCTTCATCACCGTGCAGCAGTGCAGCGGCGTGAAGGCGGTCGGCGATACGCTTGCCGCCCGTTTCGGCGGGATATGCGAGAATATGGAAGGAGCGGCGGCCGCCTACGTTGCCGAGGTCAACGAGATCCCTTTCGTGGAGATACGCGGCATCAGCAACCGGGTGGTCGACCGGGACCTGTCGAAGTGGGATCTGCCCCTGGCGATCCGGCACTGTCAGCGAGCGGTCGAACGGATCGTTAAAAGCGAGGTTTGCTGATGCGCCGCAAGGCCCTGGTGCCTCCCTTTTCAGGTAGTTTGTACGACGTTGGTCCGGCACGAAGACGGATATTACCATGACCGCCCTTTCTCTCGGCTACTCGCCCTGTCCCAACGACACCTTCATCTTCTGCGCCATGACCCAGAGGCGAATCCCCGACGCGCCGAAGTGCCGGGAGGTGCTGGAGGATATCGAGACCCTGAATACGCTGGCCCGGGAACGCAGACTGGATCTGACGAAGATCTCCTTTCACGCCTTTGGTCACCTGCGAGATCACTACGTCCTGCTCCGGTCCGGCGGGGCCCTGGGCAGGGGTTGCGGTCCGCTTGTGGTTTCGAGAGAACCGCTGCAGCCGGAACAACTGAAGGACATGAAGATCGCCCTGCCCGGCCGGCTGACCACGGCGGCGCTGCTGCTGAGGCTCTTCGATCCCGGCCTGGAACGCCTAGTCTACCTGCCCTTCGACCAGATCATGCCGGCCTGCCAGCGCGGCGACGTCGACGCCGGAGTGATCATCCATGAAAGCCGGTTCACCTTCGCCGAACACGGTCTGTCCCAGGTAATCGACCTCGGTGCGTGGTGGGAGGAGGAAACGGAGCACCCGATTCCTCTGGGCGGTATCCTTGCGCGGAGAGACCTGGGCGTCGCCATGCACGAACGGCTCGACCGGTCAATACGATCGAGCATCGAATACGCATACGCCCATCCTGAAGATGTGAAGCCCTATATCCGGCGTCATGCCCAAGAGATGGATGAACCGGTCATGCAACAACACATCGACCTCTACGTGAACCAGTATTCACTGCAGTACGGAGACGACGGAGAAGGGGCGATACGCGACCTGTTCGAACGGGCCGAAAGGGCGGGTATCGTCCCGTCGTCGAAGCGATCTCTGTTCGAATAGCGGCCAACCTAAGCACGGAGAGGAATCACCATGCGCATACTGATGATGACGGACATGGAAGGCGTAAGCGGCATCGTGGCCTGGGACCAGGTAAACGGCGGCAAGCCCATGTACGAGGAAGGCCGGCGGCTGTATACTGAGGAGATCAACGCCGCCGTCCGGGGCGCCCGGGCCGCGGGCGCGGAGGAAATCGTGGTGGTGGACTGCCACGGCGCGGGCGGCGACTGGACCTTCAATTCACTGGTGCCGGAGATGCTCGATCCGGGATGCGAGTGGGTGGCCAAGCATCCCTGGTCGCGTTACACGGAGATGTTCGAGACGGGCTGCGACGCCGCGGTGTTCGTCGGCATGCACGCCCGGGCGAATACGCCGGACGGCGTGATGTGCCATACGATCTCTACGACGGGCTGGCGCAGCCTGCGGTTCAATGACGACGAAGTGGGCGAAGTCGGCATCAACGCGGCCCTCTGCGGACACTACGGCTGTCCCGTGCTGCTGGTCACCGGCGACGAGGCCGTTTGTCGCGAGTCCCGGGAGTTGCTCGGAGAAAACCTGCCGGTCGTGGCCGTGAAACGTGGCCTGTCCAGGTACTCGGCCCGGCAGATACCCCCGGTCCGCGCGCGGCAGATGATCGAGGAAGGCACGCGGCAGGCGCTGCACGACTTACCTGACATCAAACCCTATGTTCCGGCGGCTCCCACGAAGATCACCATCGAACTGGACACCGTGGACAACGCGGCACATTACAAGGGCCGGCCGGGGGTCTCGTTTCCCGACGACCTGACCGTCGTCAGCGATGGCCGGGACTGGATGGAGGCCTGGAACCGGATCTGGCACTGGTAGGCCTACTGCTGTTCCATCAGGTTCCGGATGAAGCGCAGGTCCGACCGGGCAAGGTCGACGACCGTGTCCACGGGTTCTCCTCCGTATTCGCTGTGCATGGTGACGGGCCCGTCGAATCCCTGGGCCTTCAGCGTGGACAGCACCGTCTTCCAGTCCCCGAAGCCCGTGCCCAGGCGCACCACGTCGACCTCCCACCGCCGCTCGCCGTCAAGGACCCGCTGCACCCGCGCAAGGTCTTTGAAGGACATGACAGACAGGTATTCCCGGACGATGTTGAGGGCCATGTCGATCGGCTCTCCGCAGATGGACAGGTGTCCCACGTCCGCGAAAACGCCGACGTGGCGCGGGTCGAATCCCTGCACGACGTGCATGACGGCGGACGAGTTCAGGCCCATGGAGTGGCCCGAATGGTTGTGCACCACGGTTTTGACGCCGGTTTTCTCGGATAGGCGCTGAAATCCCTCCAGTTCCTTCCGCGCACGGTCCAGTTCCGTCCAGTAGTCCGATCCCGGCGACCAGTGCCAGTACCCCAGCTTGATGTGCCTAACCCCGTTCTCCCCGCAGGCCTGGTAGTACCTCTCCGCGTAGTCCAGCGTGGCCGAAGTGAAATCCCCCGGTGCGGTTACGAGCGGGATGGTAAGTCCTTCGGCGGAAAGCACCCGCGCGGCTTCCGGCAGGGCCCGGTCGATATTCCCGGGATTTACCGGATATCCGTCGCGCACGCACAGGTCGGCGCCGGAAACGCCCACGCTGTTCAGCTTCTCCGCGATTTCCGCCAGCGTGAGACCCTCGAGGTGCTTGGTGAACATGATGAACTGCATGCGTCAATTCCCCTTTCTCAGTAGGACTCCCAGCGATGAGGCCGGTCCGGGAACCAGGCCAGGTCTACTCCCATGGCGACCAGCTGCCAGAAGAGATAGGCGAGCAATATGCCAATAAACAACCTGCGGACCTTCTGGTAAAGCGTCGGACCACCGATGCGGAACACGATGGCCTGTACCAGCCAGGCAAGGAAGATCGTCAGGAACGCGTTCCGTACCGGGGCGGACATGACGACCACCATGCCGATGGGATGAAGCGGCCACCACGGAAGGAGAACCCGCCCGGCCAGGAGCACGATCATCATCACGACCCCGCTGCCGAAAAACAGGATTTCGAGGTCACTGATCTGCGTTGCGTTGTTGACCCAGGTCACGATCAGGTCGTAGAACCGGATGCCCCGGTCCGTGCCCAGGTCGGTCCGCAGGTTCTGGGCGCCGAAAGTGTTCCCGGCGTAGATCACGTAGCCGATGGAGGCCACGGCACTCAGGCAGAACGCGACGGCCACACCGGCGAAGAGGTGCCTGGAAGAGATTTCGCTCGCGGAGACTTCGCCCGCGGAAACCCGCCCGGGCGGCAGCGGATCGGCCCCGGCTTGCCGGTGCTGGCGCCACCGGGATTTCAGCCAGGCGACGTGAGACGTGCCGATCATGGTGAAGGTGCGCCAGTTTCGCGCGAACCCGTTGGCCATGCCCAGGGCCGTGAGGTCGCCGCGGCCGATCTGCGCGGATCCCACGATGGCGATGGAGAACTGATGGCTGTTGATGGGCAGGTCGAGCGTCACCACGCCCGTTTCCGCCACGACGCGGGCCAGGGCGATGTAGAAGATGAAGAGCAGGCTGATGAACAGCGCCATGATCGGAAGGGACATCCCGGCGGCGTACAGCCAGCAGATGATGAAGAGCAGGCCGAGCAGGAAGCCGAAGACGGCCGTGCGGTAGGAGAACAGCTCTTCCGCGTCGTCCAGTTCGTCTCGCCGTCCCAGGGCGTGGCGCCATACGGCCCGGAGGTGCCGGCGGGCCATCCATAGGCCAAAGAGGACGAAGGTAACCAGGCCGGCAATGGACTGAATACCGGCCAGGCCGCCGTGAATGATGGTGCCGGAGGTGGATCCTACGCCGAGCAGGTTGAGCGATCCCTCCTGGAGCACGTAGAAGACGAGAAAGAGCCACATGCTGAGCAACACGTCCCGGTTGACGAAGATCAGCAGGCAGAAGACGAACACGTTCATCCGGAAGATGAGCCCGGGAAAGGCGGGATCGAGGGAAAGTACCCGGGAGTGTTCGGCCATGATCGGGACCGGAGGCCATACGCCCCAGAAAGAAACGACATTCCAGATCATGACCAGGGACATGGCCGCGGCACCGGCCTGGATCCAGCGGTTGCCGCTCTGCCCTCTGCCGCCGCCCAGGGAAATCAGGTGCAGGCCCACTTCGCCCAGCGGGAACTGGAGCCGTTCGTGTTCGACCCACTGCTTGCGAAGCATGACGACGATGCACGCACCGACGAAAAGCAGGATCAGGATGAAGGAACCCCACCAGAAAAGGGGAGACAGCCACGCGCCCCAGGGAATCGACTGGCCGGACTGGAGTCCCTCGTAGAAAACCCGCGCCGCCGCGCGGTCGCTGAGGACCAGCCATTCGGGCAGATAGGGAAAGAAGATGGTCTCCCAGCTGTTTTCCGGCGAGGCGAAGTAGAACGGCGCGGTGATCACGACGAGCAGGTATTTCGTCATGGCCTGGTCAGGCACCGTGGAAGCGATCCATCCCATGGCGAAAACCATAATCATTTCGAAGAACGAGAGCGCCGACGCGGGACGGATCCAAGCGACCAGGGCATTGGGCAGCAGCACGCAGAAGAGGAAGGGAACGAGGAACACCGGGGGAAGGTGGGTCGCCGCCGGTTCGTAGCCGATCTGGTTGGCGGAGTATTCCCCCGTGAAGCCGATGAATACCGAAAGCGCGGCACCGATGAGGACGGCCCGGAAGGCACGGAAGCGCTGGAGGAAGACCGGTGCGATCAATGTCATCTCACGGTCGGAGGGACGGACTCGGTCCGCGCGGTCGAGCGAGAACGGTCAGGCGCAGGCCGTCACGTGCAGGATGGCAGGTGCGGGCCGTCAGGTCCACACGGTCAGCCCCATGACGAGGTATACGACACCGGTCAGCACGGCGGCGACCAAAGCATAGGGGATCTGGGTCCTGACGTGATCGATATGATCCGATGCCGCGCCGGTCGAAGCGAGAATCGAGGTATCGGAGAGTGGAGAGCAGTGGTCGCCGAAGACCCCGCCGCCGGCCACGGCCGCGATGGTCGCGTATACGATGTCGGTCAATGCGTCCCCGGAATAAACCAGGGCCACGGGCACCGCGATCGGCAGCATGATGGCGAATGTGCCCCAGGAAGTGCCGGTGGAAAAGGCCATCACGGCCGCCAGCAGGTAGGTGGCCAGGGGGAGCATGGACGGGGTGAGGAAATCCCTAGAAATAGAGACCATGTAGTCGGCCGTGCCCATGTCTCTGCTCAACTGGTTGATCGTGTAGGCGAAAACCAGGATCATGATGGCCGGCATGATCCCCTTGATGCCCGTCATCGCCGTGTCCATGATGTCGTTCAGCCGAATGCCCTGGATGCGGATCGATATGCCAAGGAAGATGACGACGGCGAGATAGGCCTCCAGCGTCTTCGCGGATCCCGTGAGCACAAAGGAACCCAGTACGATGACGATGATCAGGATGACGGGCAGGATGAAGTTCAGGAACAGGCGGGGTTTTATGTCCGGGAACATGGGGGTCTCGGTCAGTTCCCGTCCGATGAGCGGGACCGCGCCGTCTCTCAGTACCTTGCCTTCGTCCATGGCCCGGCGTTCCGCTTTCTTCATGGGGCCGAACTCCGGGACCAGTCCGGCGGCGATCAGTCCGACGAGGATGACTGCCGTGATGGCGTAAATATTGTAGGGAATGGAGTGAATGAAGGCGTTCAGCGCATCGCCGGCATCGGCGATGGGTCCCATGCCGATGGTGAGTCCCGAGATGTAGATCGCCCAGCCCGTGAAGGGCAGGAGGACGATGACCGGGGCGGAGGTGGAGTCGGCGATATAGGCCAGTTTCTCCCTGGATATCCGCGCCTTGTCGGCCAGGCTCCGCATCGTGGTCCCGACGAAGAGCGGGCTGAAATAGTCGCTGAAGAATACGAACATGCCCAGCATCCACGTCCAGAGCTGTACGCCTTTGCGCGACAACTTCCGGTACGCCACGAACTGGGTGAAAGCCTCGATGGCGCCGGTCCGCATGAAGAAGGCGATCATGATCCCGATGCAGATCTCAAGCATGAATACCCAGGAGAAACTGGTATTCCCGATCGCGTCGATCATCAACTGCGAAAACCCCAGGGGCCCCTGGCCCGCGATCAGGACGCCCACCAGGCAGGCCACCGCCAGGGAATACACGGCGTTCCGGGTCAGGAAGGCCAGTACGATGGCAAGGGCCGGCGGCACGATGGAGAGGATACCGAGGTCGGTTTCCATGGGGATCTCCGGATTGGGATTGGATCGGATCTCAACTAAGAAACATCTATCAGGCGCTTCGGGCAACTACCTATATTGTGATTCATGAATCATCTCGGTTTTATGCTGATCGATCCGCCGTCCGGATGGGGCGGAAGTGTAGACGAAACCTTCCGTTACATACGTTCCATTGGATATGACGGCGTGGAATTGAACCTTACCCCGGAACTGGCCGGCCTGCTGGATCAGGTCGAGGACGCCGCCCGCGCGAATGAACTGCCGGTCGTATCGCTGCTCACGGGTGCGGCGTACGGGGAGGGACTCTGTCTCAGCGTCCCGGACGCGTCCATCCGCGACCGAACGGTCGAGCGCCTGGTGGATAACATGGAGACCGCAAATCGGTTCGGCGCCATCCTGGTGGTGGGCCTGTTGCAGGGCCTGCGCTCCGACGAACCGGATCCGGCGGTCGCCCAGGCGCGTATCGTTTCCTGTCTGCGACGGGTGGGGCGGGAAGCCGAGGGCAGGGGGGTCGAAATCGTGATCGAACCGGTAAACCACCTCCAGGTGGGATTCAACAACAGCGTCGGGGAAGTGCTGCGCCTGATCCGGGACACCGGATCCACCGCCTTCCATCCCATGGTCGACACCATCCACATGAATATCGAGGAGACCTCCCTCATACAGCCGATCCACGACTGCGGCGCCCGTCTCAGGCACGTTCATCTCTGCGAGAGCCACGGCGGACTGCCGGGTACCGGCCGCATCGACTTCGCGGCCGTCCTCGATGCCCTGGAAGACGTCGGGTATCCCCATTTCGCTTCGGTGAAGGTCTACAGGAAGGTCGGGTTGCGCGATGCGGCGGAGCAAAGCATGGCCTTTTTCAGGGAACTGAAGCCGGGCTAGCGCGCCGCGACGACTTTGGCCGTCGCGGCGACTCGCGGTCGCCGCGATGACTCACGGCCATTCAGGTTTTTGCGGCCGGCCGGTGCGGACGGACTCGAGCCCGGCCTCGCAGACGGCCACGACGCGGGCGCCCATGCGGGCGGGAATCGGGTTTTCGATGCGCCCGTCGAGCGTATCCAGGAAGTCGATGACGGAACGGCCCCAGCCGTGACCGCCCACGGCGGCCTCGTCGGAGACATTGGGCAGCGACACGGGTTCCTCCCCTCTACGATACAGCTTGCCGTTCCAGAGCGTCCCTGCGGTGCCGTATACGGCCAGCATGCCGCCTCCCATGCCGTGTCCCGAGCAGCCGCTGGACACAAAGACTTTGCCCATCACCCCGTTCTCGAACTTCAGCATGAGGATATAGCAGTCGTCCGCGGGAAACTCGGGCACGCTCATCTTGCTACTGTAGGCGAAGACCTCTACGACCGGCGAGTCTACCGTGGACAGGATGTTGTCGATGGGATGGCAGCCGCCTCCCAGCAGGATGTTCTGCGGATTACGGTCGTCAATCCGCCAGGGAGTATGCCTGCGCTCGCCGGGATGGTAGATGGACCACATGTCGTGGATGTAGTCGCCCTGGATGAAGAAGATCTCGCCGATTTCGCCCGATCGGGCGGCGCGGGACATCTCCTGCCAGGGATACATGTACCGGCTGGTATGATCCGTCATCACGGTCAGGCCCTTCCGATCGGCGGCGTCCATGATGCGCCGGGCGTCGGCCATGGTCGTGGCCAGCGGTTTTTCCACCAGGGTATGGGCGCCGTGTTCCAGGGCCTGGACGGTCTGGTCGGCGTGCAGGTGGTCCGGTCCGGCCACGGCGACGATGTCCGGTCGCACATCGGCGATCAGCGATCCGAGGTCGTCGCCCGTCACCGCATCGGGGTAGCGCGTCCTGGCCGCCGCGAGCTGCTCCCCGGACGGATCGAAGAGGGCGGCCACCCGAGTGCGCCCGCTTCGCTCGGCCACCTGGGCCACGTACATTCCCGCGCCGCCGCAACCGCTCAGGAGTATGGAATAGGTCATGTCATGGTGCTGGATTCAGCGACCGGATCTCACTTCACCTGCTCCAGCCGGGTCCTGTATTTATCGTATAGATCGGTATGCTTGCTGCTGATATCGACCGGCCGTCCCTGGATGAAGGCATGTTCCACCTGTGTCATGATTTCGAGCGGGTCTCCACTGGTCACGATCAGCGTGGCGTCCTTGCCCGTCTCCAGGGAGCCGAGCCGGTCCTCCACCCCGAGGATACGCGCGGGGTAAAGGGTGACGGACTTGAGCGCCTCTTCCTTCGGGAGGCCGTAGGCCGCCGCGGTGGCCGCGTGATACGGGAGGTTCCTGACGTTTGAGGCGCCACCGCCCTCGCCGATACAGAAGGCCAGGCCGGCCTCATGCAGCTTCAGGGCGTTGGTAAACGGCGCGTCGTAGGCCTCCCAACGACGGGCGGGCAGGTAATGCACGGAACCGATGATTACGGGGATATCGTTCTCCTTCAAACGGTCCGCCACACGCCAGACGTCGGCGCCGCCGACAAGGACGATCCTGAGGTCCTCGGCAAGGGCCCAGTCGAGGGCGGCGTGGATCTGCTTCTCTTCAGAGGCGTGTATAAAGACGGGCATTTCCTTTTTGAGCACCGGGATCATGGACTCCCAGCCGAGGTCCGAGGGATGAAAAGGCCCGCCACCGCGCTCGGCCGCCTTCGCAATCATGTACGCCCTGGCATCCCGGAAGGCGTCGCGAAGCCGGGTAAGGGCAGCTCTGCGATCCTTGATCTGATCATCCCGGCTGCCCAGGCCGGGAAAGTCGCGAACACGGTAGGATGGCCATCGAACGTGAAGCCCCACTGTCGCGACAAGGGTCATTTCCTCGGTGGTCCAGCCATCCATCGCGATCAGCCCGGAAAGACCGGAGATCAATCCCCCGCCCGGCATGGTCAGGGCGGTCAGGATCCCGTTGGCCCGGGCGACCGGGAAGTATTCACTGTCGGGATTCACGGCGGTCACCGCACGGACGCTAGGGGTCACGTTCCCGGTTTCGATATTGTCATGGGTCGCCCACACCGAGCCGATCTCGGTGAGGCCAAGGGTCGTCGGTGCGGCGATCAAGCCGGGATACACGTGTTTTCCCGTAACATCGATCACCAGGGTGTTGTCGGGCAGGACCAGATCCGTCCCGATGCCGGAAATGACGCCGGACTCGAAAAGCACCGTGGCGCCCTCGATGACGCCGCCACTCACCGTATGGACCGTTCCGCCGGCCAGCGCGATGGGTTGTTCCTGCGGGCCGGCGGGCTTCTGTTTGGAAGCCGCCGCTTCGTGAACCAGGGGACCGTAAGCGAGTTCCGATATAAGCAAAAGAAAAATCAATGAAACCGCGGTTCGCTTCCACCACGTACCGGCGGCGGTTTTCGCCGACGGGTCCGTCCCCAGTGATACACGGGGTAATGCCACCATTTCCAGCCTCCATTCGCCGGGATACCGGCTTGTACGTGCCTACGCCTCCGGCGCCTGTTCTTCGGTCTCGGACTCGTCTGCTTCCGGTGATCTGAGCAGTTTCTGAATCAGCCGGGTCCGTTCTTTTTCGACTTCGATCCGCATCTGCCGGTCCTCTTCGATATCGAAGTACCTCCTTCCGTCGATCCACGTCTGTTCGCACTTCGTATAAGTGGACAGGGGATGGCCGTTCCAGATCACGAAGTCGGCGTCCTTGCCCGGCTCGAGCGATCCGACCCAGGGATCGACGGCCAGTTGGATCGCCGCGTTCAATGTGACGAACTTCAGGGCTTCCACCTCGTCCACCCCGCCGTACTTCACCGCCTTGGCGGCTTCCGTGTTCAAACGCCGGGCGAGTTCGTTGCTGTCGGAGTTGAAGGTGACCAGCACGCCCGCGTCGTGCATCAACGCCCCGTTATGGGGAATGGCGTCGTAGGCTTCCACTTTGAAGGCCCACCAGTCGCTGAAAGCGGATGCGCCTGCGCCGTGGGCGGCTAACTCCGGCGCGACCTTGTATCCCTCCAGCACGTGCTGGAAGGTACCGATCGTGAACCCGAATTCATCGGCCACCCGGAGGAGCATCAGGATCTCGTCCTGCCGATAGGAGTGGCAGTGGACGAGGCGCTCACCGGTGAGGACTTCCTGCAGCGTTTCCAGTTCGAGATCCCGGCGGGGCGGCACGACGTCGGACTTGTCCGCCAGCGCCTCGTATCTGTCCCACGCCTGATGGTATTCCCGGGCTGCCCGGAACCGGTCGCGGATGATCTGCTCGACCCCCATGCGGCTCTGTGGGTAGCGGTCGCTGAGGATGCGCCAGTTGCTGCGCTTGACGTTTTCGCCCAGGGCGAACTTGATCCCCGCCTTGGCCTCTGTGAACTTGAGCGCCTCGGGACCGCCGCCCCACCTCAGCTTGATGATCTGGTTCTTCCCTCCGATGGGGTTGGCCGAACCGTGCAGCACATTGGCCACCGTGAGTCCTCCGGCCAGTTCCCGGTACATGGCGATATCGTGGCTGTCGATGACGTCGCCGATGCCCACCTCGGCGGTCACGGCCTGCGTTCCTTCGTTAATACCCTCCAGGATAGCCGTGTGCGAATGGGCGTCGATGATACCGGGCGTGACGTGCTTGCCGGTCCCGTCGATCACCACGGCGTTTTCCGGTGCGGTGATGCCCGTGCCGACTTCCGCGATCTTTCCTTCGCGGATCAACACATCCGCGTTCTCCAGCCTGCCCCGCTCGTCCAGCGTCCACACCGTGGCGTTCCGGACGACGAGATGTTCCGTTTGTACTGGTACGCTTTCCCTGCCGAAGGCGCCCGGAGGGTACAGCGCCGGAGGTTCAGCCACATCGGCCGGCGCGGGTACGTCCTTCGTTTCCGCTTCCCGCGGTGCGGTGCGTTCGGCCGACCAGACCACACTTTCGCCGCCGGGGCGGATCCCCCGGCCGGTAATCCGGTCTCCCTGGATCGAACCCGAGAAACGCCATACGCCGGTTTCTCCCAGCGTCTCGTCCTCCACGCTGAATGCGAGACGCGCGTCTTCCAACGCCATGCTGACCGCCCTCATGGAGTTCCCGTCCTTGTCCAGGGTCCCTTTCGGCGCCCCCGGTGTGCCTTCGATGGACAGCGACAGGCTGTCGCCCTCCAGCACGACCACCCACGCGCCCCGGGGATCGGTGACCGGCCGTGGGGTGACCACGTGGCGGTTGCCCGCGACCCAGACGTCCTGCACGTTCACGTTCTCCGCGAAGAGGGGGCTGTCGGTAATGGTCATGTTGGCCAGCTTACCGGGATCCAGGGTTCCGAGGCGGCTACTCAGTCCGAGCATGGACGCGGGCGTCGTGGTCAACGCGGCCAGCGCCGCTTCATATTCCAAACCGTGCTCGATCGCCTCACGCACCCTTTCGTGGAATTCGGCGCCCTTGTCCAGCCTCGTACTGCTCAGTGCGATGGGGATTCCGGCCCGTTGCAGCCTTCCGGGGTTCCCGGGCGCCAGTTCCCAGTGCCGCAGTGCTGCCAGGGTGACGTCCAGGGCGTCTTCCGGCGTGGAGACGGAGAGATCGTCCGACCGGGGAAAATCGAGGGGCAGGATGACAGGCGCACCCGCTTCGCGGACTGCGTCCAGCATGCGGTATTCATGGCCGCTGCCCCGCACGAGGAGCCGCAATCCGAATTCATCGGCCAGGCGGACGGCGCGCAGGAAGGCGTGGTCGTCATCGACACTCACTAGCACGGCCTGGTCGCGGGCGGCCACCCTGTCCAGCGCCGCCAGCGCGTCGTTGTCCTCCGGACGGTCCTGGCGGGGATTCGCGGCGTAGGCCGCGTGAGCATCCCGGTACCACTGCGCGTCGAGGATCGTCTGCCGCATGAGGGCCACGACGCCCATCATGGAGGCCGGATAGGTGCGGTTCCGGTTCCGTTCCATGCGCAGGTGCTGAAAGACGTCGCGCTTCAGAATGTTCTCATTGGGGGATCCGGATCCCAGGTTGACGACCGCGCTGCTGCCCGCGAACACGCCGCGGTCGGCCACGACCATGGCCGCCGCGAATCCGGTTTTCCTTAACCGTTCTATCTCAGACTCGCTGACGCGGTACGCTTCGGCGGCGGAACGCTCCGGACGGACGGTGGGGTTCCAGTGGGCGGACCCCGAGGACGGACCCCCTTCCTCTTCCGGCAGTCCGGCCTGCGTGAACATCTCGATCAAACCGGGATAAATCGTCTGGCCGGAGTAGTCCCACCGCTGGGCATCCGGCGGAATGATGACGGAGGCCCCCGCCTCGACGATCAGCCCGTCCCGGATGACCACGACCCCCTCTTCGATCACGAGATCGGGGCGGACGTATATCCGGGCGTTTTCAAGGGCGTGTACCCGCGAAGGGTTTTCCCGCAGACCCGCCTGCGGCGCCGTCTGCTGGGCTTCCGCGGCGAGGTTGACGATTCCGGCCAGCAGCGCGGCCGGGACCAGTTTCCAACCGATTTTAAACATGGTTCACCTCCTGAAGCCACGGAATTTACCGTAATTGAAACCGATTGTTACACCTTTACTTACATGAATTTCCTACATCAACAGTTCAATGACTTCATCCACCGCCTGGCCGATCCGATCGGCGAGTCCGCTTTCGTCGATCCGGCCGATGGGATGATCGATTTCGACGATCGGATAGTCGCCGCGTCCGAGCTGCTCCGCCAGTACCCGGGCGGTGTGCGTGAAATTGGTCGTACACAGCAGTACGGACGGTAGTTCGAGGTGCTCCAGGATGAGGGCATCGTGCATGCTGCACGCGCTGCAGGAGCCTCAGTCGCCGACGCCCACGAGGGCGAAATGGCAGCGCCGCACGATGAGACCGGTCATCTCGTCGGACAGCACGCGGCTGGCGCTTTCCTTGGTGAATTCGAGCGATTCCACGGGATGGTCCAGGCGTTTGCTCAACCGCTCGAAGACGCCGCGCAGGATGACATCGGAATTGGGCTTTCCGTTGCCCACCAGCGCGGCTGCGGTGTGCCCGGGACCGAGCGGACGACGGGCCGGCCGAAGGACCGCTTCTGCGGCTGCGGCCGTGGACGTGGGATCGACGAGAGTTATGGGCATATTCCATGCTCCGTGAGCCTGTGGGGTGACGACGGATCGGCGGCGTGCATTGCGGTCGTTATACGGTCGTTACGATCGGGAGACCAGGCGCGTCACAGGCCTCGACCCGACTCCCCTTCCGGCTCCCAGCCAGGAGGGGATGATGGCGGAATGTCCGCCCGCCGAGCCTCCCGCGAAGACGATCCAAATCCCTTCCCGGTCCGGCGTCAGCGTGATGCGTTCATCGGGTTCCAGGTCGTCGTGCCGGCCCGTTGCGTGGATTTCGCGTCCCGCGGCCGCCGTACGTTCGAACAGCGCGTCCCGGATCGTATCGCGCGTCCACCCGGCCCGGCCGAAGACCGACCGGTGTTCCGGGCAGATGACGAAAACCATGGCGGCGCCGGCGTAGTTGGTCGTGCGGGCGACGCGCGCGAACGAGTCGATCAGGCCGTCAGGCACGTCGTTCACGTGGTCGGCCACGGAATGGGGGGCTTCAGCGGCAAATACCGTTACGGCGCCGCGGTCCGTGGGAACACCCAATTCCTCGCCCAGGGTCGGCCAGCCGGGGCAACGCGCTTCCGGCAGGCAGTACGCGATGCGTCCAGCATGGGATACCGTCGCCCGGTCCAGGTCCCCGGGCACGCTGCCGATACCGTTCCGGATCACCAGGTTCAGGGCCCTGCCCAGCGTCAGATTGGACCGGTTGCCCGCGCCGAGCACCGCCGTCTCCGCATTGAAACCCAGCGCTGTCACGACAGGACCGTGAACGATAACCAGCGGCGCGGCTCCTCCCGTGCTGGCCGAGGGGCCGACGATGTTGAATGCCGGGTCCAGGACGGCTTCCACTGCGGCCAGTACCACGGGGAGTAGCGCGTCTGTGCAACCGGCCATCACCGCGTTGGCCGCGACCCGTTCCGCCGTGACGGTTCGCTTTCGTTCGGGCACCCGCCCGATTACCCGGCCGGGCTCGAGTCCGTTTGCGTCCAGCATCCGGTCGATGCGATCGCGGGTGGGCGGTACGACGGGCAGGCCGTCCGACCAGCCCCGGTCATAGGCGTACCCGATAGCATCGATTTCTGACTCGACCTGGTGGGACATCGGGACCGCTACTTGCCGTAGTAGTTTTCGAGATAGGTCAGGATGGTGTCTTCGGTCTTGCTATCGAATGTCTTCAGGCCCTTCTCATCCTGCATCCACCGGATGGCGTCCAGCCACTCCTCGCGGTTCGCCCGGTACGAGCGGATGATCTGGGTCGGATGGCACTGCGCGCATTCCCTTTCCACGACGGGGTAGCCGTCGCCCATGATCAGCCGGGTCCGGTGATTCAGTTCCAATCCGGTCCGGGGATCGAACATGGCCACGGGCTTGGCCGCCTCGGCCTGTGCATTGGCCAGTGCGACTTTCGATCGCTCCGCTTCGTAGTAGATCACGCCGATCACGAGGGCATCGAGGACGATCACGAAGGCGATCTGGCCAAGGACGCGCATAAACCTATTCATGTGCGGACTCCTGTGTCTTCATTGGGAACGGCTCATCCGGCCCGGCGGGATGTCATCTCGAACCCGCACCGATGGGAAGGCCGAGTCCCACGTACCACGTCCGGTCCGCGGCCGGTTCGAAGAAGCGGTCCCCGAAGGCGTTGGGGACGATGGAACCATTATAACGCGTATTGAACAGGTTGTTGACTCCGGCGAACAGGACGCCGCCGACCATTTCTCCAGTATAGGTGATTCCCGTGCGCACATCAACGAGGCCGTAGCCGTCGTTGACGAAGTCGGATTCGGGCTTTCCGCTCCCCGGAGCGGGCCCGTTGAAGTCGTTGGCAAAGTACTCCGCCGTCCATTGCGCATTCAACTCCACGAACGCGCCATTGTCCGGATGGGTGTAGGTGAATCCGGCGAACAGGTGGTGGGGCGGCACGCCGGGCACTTCGTTGTCCGACAACTGGAAGCGCGAGGCGCTTCCATCGACCTCCCGCTCGACTTCGAAGTCGTCGAACCTGAATTTCATGCCTGTATAGGCCAACGCCAGGTTGACCGCGGGCAGGGGAGACCAGGTCAGCTTAAGTTCGATGCCCCGGTTCCGCGTTTTGCCCGCATTGCGGAAGAAGACCTCGTCCGTCTCCGGATTGTCGATCTGGAAAGGCACGAGCATATTGCGTATGCCGAAGGTGAAGAGGGCCGCGTCATAGGCCAACCCGGCATCGGGCAGGAATCCCTTGATACCTGCCTCGAAGCCGCGGATTCGTTCGGGCTCGAGATCCGGGTTGAAACCGCCGGCCTGCGTGGGCTGGTTGCTCAGTTCCGTGGTGGTCGGCGTCTGGAAGGCGGTGGAGAAATTGCCGTATACCGCCGTGAGCGGAGCAGGCCGGAAGGCCACGCCCAGGTGGGGACTGAACTGCGCCATGTTCCGCGTTCCCGAATCGTCGGTCCGGTCATTCAGGAACCGGTCCGTCGCCTCGTACCGGAACCGGTCGTACCGCCCGCCCAAGGTGACCGAAACATCGGTAACGGGTGACCACTCCAGCTCCACGAAGGGGCCGATTCCATCCACGCCTTCCTCCTGGTCCAGCCGTTTGTCGCCGCGCGAGATTTCGTCGAAGACGCGGGCGTCGTCCAGCGAGCCCACGAGGTCTCCCGGAATGCCGCCATTGCCGTATTCACGCCGTTCGTCGCGCTGCATCTCCAGGTCTACTCCGGCCGTCATCCGGTATCCACCGTTTCCGATCCCGCCCTCGCGGCTGTACACGCCCCGGATTCCCCCGGCCTTGCGGTCCAGGTCGATGATCCGGCCCGGTATGGGGTTGAACAGCGTGCGTCCCATGCCAAAGACCGTGATCTCACCCTCGGTTCCGGGTGTCTCGTAACGAAGGGACAGACCGCCCTGGACCTGTCTGACTTTCTTGGACGCGCCCTGGCGCTGGACGAAGGCCCTCGCGCTGGCGGGGTCCGATTCGGCCGTGGCCTTGTCGAGAGAGCTCGGGTTGTACTGGTACGGGGCGTTATAGTAATTGGCCACGGCCGTGACGGTCCAGGTATCGTCGATCTTCCGTTTCCCGATCGAATTAATGCCAGTCGAACGTGCGAAGGCATGGTCGCGGAACCCGTCGAACCAGAGCGTATTGAAATTCACCAGAAACCGGCTGCTGCCCGCGGTGCCGGCCGCCTTGCCCTGCATGCGCCGCAGGCCGTGGGAACCGGTCATGAAACGGGGGGTGACTTCGAGAGGCCGGTGCGAGGCCTCTTCGGTGCGGATCTGGATGACGCCGCCTGCCGCGTTGCCGTAAAGCGACGAACTCGGACCGCGCAGTACTTCAATCTGACCCGCCGAGGTGAGATCGAGATTGTTGAGCTGGGACTGGCCGTCGGCCATGGTCAGCGGTATGCCGTCCAGCACCAGCTTCACCCCGCGCACGCCGAAGGACGCCCGGCTGCCCAGGCCGCGGATGCTGATCCGGTCGCCCTGGGACACGTTGTTCCGGTTGTTTACGATGATGCCCGGAAGTCCACGGACGCTCTCCTCCAGGGACAGCCCGGGTTCGGCGAGCTGGATCTCGTCCCGGTCCACCCGGTCCACGGCATAGGGTATGTCGAGGATCTCCCGGATGTAGCGGGTAGCGGTGACTTCAATGGGTTGGAGGACGTGATCTACGGCAACTTCGGTGGTGTCCGGAGTCGACTGCGGCCAGGTGTGGGCGGGGAGCGGATGCAGAAACAGATGCAGAAAAAGGGCGCCGCAGGCTGGGAGAATCGTTTTCATCGAGTACCGAGTCGATGTGGCGGGGCGGACAACGGGTCCGCCCCGCGGTGTTCACTAATCCAATGAACGAATCTTGACGTTCTTGAAACGAATTTTGCCCTGGCCGAAGGCCTGCAGCACGACGACGCCGCTGTAATGGGAGGCATTCTGGATATTTACGGCCTCTTCCCCGTTCAGCGTAACCGTGATGTCACGTCCGTCGGCGGTGATGACCATGGTATTCCACTGGCCTTCGGTCTTCGGCGGCGGTTCGTACTTGGCCAGCGCCACGATGCTGCCGGTGGTGTAGCCCGAGCCGTGGGTATCCGCGATATTGATCTCGTAGAAGGAGTACTGGTTCACTCCCGCCCCGGTATCGCGCGGTCCGCGCACGAAGACACCGCTGTTGTGACCGGCGTCCTGGTTGAACTGCACGCTCAACTCGAAATTCGTGAACTCGTCGTAGGTGCCGATGTAACCGGGTCCCCGGCCCGTCACCTCACCGGTGAGCATGCCGTCTTCGACCGCCCACGTGGCGTTGCCGCCGCGGTGGGTCCAGCCCAGGAGGGTCTGGCCGTCGAACAGCAGTTTCCAGCCCGCCTCCTGCTCCGCTTCGGTCAGCACATTGTCCTGCGCGGCCGCCGTGCCCTGCATGCAGGCCGCGATCAGGGCGGCGGCCGCCAGGCTCCAGATGTAGCGTTTCATTGCGAATCTCCTGTTTTAGTCGCCAACTGCGGCGATCCCGGTCCTGCCGGTTATTCGCCTTCTTCGGCTTCGGGTTCCGGACCCAGCTTCAATGCGATCAGTTCGGCGGGATGGCCACCGGCGCCAACCGTCATGATGAGGTACTGCACGTCATTGTGCATGTAGGTCATGGGCATGCCGCTCTGGGCCGCCGGCAGTTCGATCGACGCGACGACTTCGCCCGTCGCCTTGTCGTAGGCGTGAAGATAAGGATCTCCCCCGAAGCCCTCGCCGGCGAAGAGCAGCGTGCTCGTCACCAGGGAACCGATCCGGGTGGCCTTGCCGGTACGGGGCAGATCGACGCCCGCCAGCTCAGGCAAGTCCTTGATGGCCTGCGGCGTATCGCCGTTCGGCGCCATCCAGACGTGATCGCCCGTGTTCATGTCGACCGCGGTGATCCGTCCCCAGGGCGGCCTGACCAGCGGGATCTGGCCGAAGACCCGCGGCGCTCTCAGACCGGCCGAGAAGTAGTCCATGTCGGACTCCTCGGGATCCGGCGCCCGCAACGCCAGCTTCGATATGCTGGTGTTGGAGGGTATGAAATTGACGCCGGTGACCGGGTCGAGGCAGGTCATGTTCCAGTTGACCCCGCCGTTCGCGCCCGGGATCTGGATCGTGCCGATGGTACCGTCCGGCGCCTCCGCGAGCGAAGGCGGCTGGTAAAGCGGTCCGTACCGGTGGTTGGCCATCAGGTTGATTGCCTCCTGGCGCACCGCCGGTGTGAAGTCCACCAGGTCGTCCTGGCTGATGCCCTGGTGTTCCCACGGGGCGGGCTTCACGGGAATCGGCTGCGTGGGCGAAGCCCGGTCGCCCGGAACGTCCGACGCGGGGACGTCCGTCTCGGGCATGTCCCAGATCGGTTCGCCGGTTACCCGGTCGAAGACGTAGGAATAGCCCTGTTTGGTGTTCTGGATCACGATCTTGCGCGGCTCGCCGTCGATCGTCACGTCGGCCAGGATCGGCGCGGCGGGATTGTCATAGTCCCAGATATCGTGATGGACGATCTGGAAATGCCAGATCTTCTCGCCCGTCGTGTAATCCACGGCCACCAGGCTGTTCGCGTACAGGTTGTCACCCAGGCGATGCCCGCCGTAATAGTCGTTCGTCGGCGCCTCTACGGGCAGATAGGCATAGCCCAGTTCGGTGTCGGCGGAGATGGAGGTCCATACGCCGGCGTTACCGGTATAGGATCTCGAATTCTGCTCCCAGGTCTCCGCGCCTTCTTCTCCCTCGTCCGGAATGACCTTGAACTTCCAGAGGATCGCGCCGGAACGGGCGTCGTAGGCCACGACGTCTCCCGGCGAGTTGGTCATCGATCGGGGCCGGAATCCCGCGGCGAGGGCCGGCGGAACGAGGATGATGTCCCCCACAACCGTCGCGGGAGACGTGTTGGCCAGGTTGCCGACGGGCGTGACGTTTTCGGCATTACGCCAGCCTTCCATCATGTCGACCACGCCGTTATTGCCGAATTCGGCCACCGGGATGCCTGTTTGGGCGTCGAGGGCTACCAGGTAGAAGCCCCGGGTGATCAGGATGACCCGGTTGTCGCCCTGCCCATCGGTCCAGAACGAGACGCCGCGGCCCGAATTTCGCCGCGGAGCCGTCGCCCAGCGTTCTTCGTCCTCCACCGGGCGGTAGGTCCACATCGTCTCGCCGGTTTCAGGCTCGATGGCCATGGCGCTGCGCCGCGTACCCGCCGTGGAATAAAGCATGCCCCCCACGTAGATGGGTACCGGCTGGGCATAGTATTCGGGACGTGGGCCGAAGTTGTCCTGCTTCCATCGCCAGGCTACCTCAAGGCGGTCCACGTTATCCGCGTTGATCTGGTCCAGCGGGGAATACCGCGTATAGGCCAGGTCGCGGCCCAGCATGCGCCATTCGCTGTCAGGCTGCTCCACCGGGATAATCTTGCCCGGCGCCCTTTGTGCCGCGGGTTCGCAGGATGCTAATACCGTGATCGCCATGGCCAGCGCGATCACCGGCGGCGTCCATCGAAACAAGGGGGAAAATCTACTCATCACACGCTGCCTCCGTTGATGCAGGTTGATTGGTGCTACGAATCGCATGTACAAAATCGTTTAGACACAGAGAAGTCACGGACCGGCGTAGGGATTCAAGCCCGTATTCCCTGTATACAAGACAGGCGATCTGATATTGAAAAGTTTTGCAAATATTTGGCCAATGTAGTGTCTCGCTTTTTTGATGTAAAGCCCTTTATGGCAGGAGCCGCATTGCCGCGACTTCATGATGGGCGGGATCGCAGGGTCGAGGGTGCAAGCTGGACATTCAAACCGGCAGGCCGTGGAGCTCCAGGGCGCGTTTCAGGCGTCCGATCGTCGTGTAGTGATGTCCACCCATGCCCAATTCGGCCGCGGCGTTTACGTTTTCGGCCCTGTCGTCGATAAAGAACGCCTCGTCCGCCTTGATGCCGAGCAGCTCGAGGGCCGTGTTGAAGATCCCAGGTTGCGGTTTTACCAATCCGATCGACGAGGAATTCACGACGTGGTCGAATGCCGGGCCGATGCCCAGCCGCTTGAGATCGGAGTCAAGTTTGGTCGTGGCATTCGTGATGAGCACCAGGCTCGCACTGTCGCGACATCGCAGCAGCAGATCCAACACATCGGTATCGATCTCGCCCGGCGAACGGGACCACAACCGCACCGCTTCCCGGCCGTCCGCAGTCGGATACCGAAGCCGGAGCCGTTCAGCCACCTCCGACCGCCAGCTTTCATCGTCGATCTGCCCCGTCGTGGCGTGGAGCAACAGATCAGGTTCGAATGCCGTATTGGGTAGGGCACCAGGCGGGAGCCCCGCGGTGGATTCCGCCTGGTGCATGATCCCGGGATCCCACCTGCGGACTACGCCGTCCAGGTCGGTCAGCACCGCCTTGACCATGGTTTAGTTCCTGCGTGGCCAGGGCGTCTCGGTTGGACCGAGATGCGGTTCGCCCAGCACGGGGGAGGACAGGCAGTAGAAGCCGTGATTGGTGAACAGCCAGACCAGGTTGCGGTCGTATTCGACGTATATGCCGTGGGTCAGGTTGCCCAGGGCATATTCCGGGGTGCGGGACGGGTCGAATTTCGGTACGAAGTAAGCGGTAATCTTCGGATCGGTGAGGTCGGAGACATCGAACACCTGCACGCCGGCGTTGTAGAAGGCATAGAGGAGGATGTCCTCCTTCGGCGTGCCGGGTTGGGTATAATAGCCGCTTCTTTTCGGCCCGAAACTTCCGCGCCGCTGGACGAAATCCGTGAACGGCGCATCCGCGGGCGGCGCCGGCCTGGGCAGCGTACCGAGCAGTCCGGGATTATCGGGATCACTCACGTCGATCATGAAGATGTCCTTGTAGGGCTCCCAGCCGTCTTCGTTCAGCGGATAACCGGAGAAGTAGACCACGCCGGTCTTTTCCACCTGGGTCACGTTGATATAGTCCCCTTCCGTGCCCGCTACGCTGGGCGGGAAGTTGAGATGCCCCAGCGCCTTGATTTCGGTCGGGTCCGAGATGTCCAGCACGTAGAACCCCAGGCCGCCCATGGCGGCATAACCGTACCTCCCGCCTTCCTCCACGGGCCTGGCCATGAAGATCGACATGCGCGCGCCGAACCAGGAGGTCCGGTTCCCCGCGCGGGGATTGGCCCGGTAGGCGGCCTCGTCATCGGGATCGCCCAGCTTCTGGCCCGGCACGTTGAACTGGCTGAGAAACACGGGATCGGCCGGGTCGGTCATGTCCCACGCCTGGTAGCCGGCCGAGTACAGGTCGCTCGGGTATTCCGTAAGCGCGTATTCCTCGCTGGGCGCCGCGGCGACGAACATGTACTCTCCGCCGTGCCAGGCCGGGATGTCCCGGACGCCGGAGCCCTGTTGCTGTCCGATCGGCGCGTCGGGGTGCTCGTAGTCTGTGGTTCGTTCAGCGATCAATGTCCAGTCATCCGGCAGGGGCCCGTTCATCTCGTATACCCTGAACCCCTTGAGATGATTGGCGTGGCGTATCGCCATCACCTTGTCCGGTTCCGCGCGCTTGTCGCTCAGTACGCCGAAGCGCCGGATCTCGAAGGCCTGCACCATGATGTACTTGCCCAGATCCTCGTTCCACTGGATGGACGCGGCGCCGAACATGTCGCCTTCGTCATAGGGATTGACCTCCTCGCCGGGCCCTTCACCGGTCCACGTACTGCCCTTCTCGTGGACGACCCGCAAGTCCTTCGGATCGGTGATATCGTAGATTTTCAGGGCGCGCCGCACGTACTGGTACATGTACCTTCGGCCGTCGAAGTCCACGATGTTCTGCCAGGTATGGAAGGGTTCGACCGTAATCGGGTAGTAAGCCTCTACGGTCATGGCCTTCGCGTACTCGTTCGTATCCCAGTAGTCCAGCTGACCTTCGAAGGGTCTAGACTCATGCTGATGGGGCGTGACCGCGGGGTAGACGAACCGCCCGGTTTCCGGGTCCATTCCGTAGCTCGCGGGATCGGGTTCGGGGGGCGTACGATCCTCCGCCAGCGCGTCGGCGCGGAGGACGTATTCGTCCGTTATGGCGGTCTGGGGCGGGGATTCGACTACCGGGGCAGCATCGCCCTCCGCAGCATCGCCCTCCGGTGAAGATCCGCAGCCAGCGGCGATCGCTCCGCTCAAAAGCGCGGCAACAAGGGTCTTCATGGCTTGGCTTCCATGGGTGTGACGAGCCGGCCGATGCCCTCGATCTCCATTTCCACCACGTCGCCCGGTTGGAGGTATTCGGGCGGATTCTGGGCGCGGCCCACGCCGTCCGGCGTGCCCGTGGCGATCACGTCGCCCGGATAGAGGGTCTGGACGGAGGTCAGGTACCGGATCATGTGCGCTACATCGTAGATCATGTAGCTGGTGTTGCTGTCCTGCTTGATGACGCCGTTGACCCAGGTCTTAATTTCGAGATCGTCATGCTGGATGAACTCCTTGGGCACGATGTAGGGCCCGAAGGGGGCGGCGCGGTCGCTGCTCTTGCCATTGAACCAGTTCGGACCGGGGAACATGCGGTTGATCGGCTTCAGTCCTGAGCCGCCCCTGCGGCTGACGTCGAACACGATGCTGTAGCCGAAGACATAGTCGTGGGCATTTTCGAGGGTCAGGTCCAGGGCCGGCCTGCCGATGATGATGGCCAGTTCGACTTCCCAGTCGATGTTCACGTCCTTCGGCACGTAGTAGGGTTCGCCCGGATCGATGATGGTGGATCTTGGCGACTTGGCGAAGAAATAGGGTTCTTCGGCGTCCACGTCCACTTCAACGGCGGTGAAACCCGCGCCTCCGATGGCCGATTCCTCCATCTCGTCCGCGTGGGCCCGGTAGTTTGCCGCGGCCGCCAGCAGGTTGTAGGGATACTTGATCGGCGCCTTGAAGGAGACGTTCATCGGATCGAAAACGAAGGGCAGGTCCGGGTTCGACAGGCGGTTTTCCGCGCCCATGTAGTTCGCGATCGTGTACATGCGGTTGGCAACGGCGTCGTACTGCTCGATCAGTGCGCGCATTTCCTTGGGAACGGATACCACGGGCAATCCAAGCTGCCGGGTGACGTAGGCGTTCGCCTCGTGCAGGTCCATCAGCCTTTCCTGGCCCGCCTGGTCCGTCTGGTCAGCCTGGCTCGCCTGGTCGGTCTGGCCCGACTGAACCGCCATGCCGATGCGGATCGTTCCCGTGGCCTCGAAGGTGGCGAGTTTGAAGGGGGTATCCGGCTGGTCCGAGACCTGGGACCGGACCGTGCCCGGTGTGATCATCCATAGCGCGGCGCCAATGAATAGGACGACGGCCGGCAGAACGCGTATCCGGTACGACATGGCGGTATCCTCCTTGATGACCGGTCGATCAGGGCGCGTTCGTATCATCGGGACGAGACAGCGCGCCAGATCGCGGTACTACGTAATCGGCGACCTGCCGGAGCATCCGGCGGTGAAGTCGCGGGGTAACGGGGTACGGAAGCGAAAAGGTAGGATGGCTGTGCTGAATTTCTATTGTTTGAGAAATCGGATCGGGGCGGGGAGATTTGAACTCCCGACCTCCTGCTCCCGAAGCAGGCGCGCTGACCGGGCTGCGCTACGCCCCGATATATGACCGATCTAGGGGCAAGGGCCCGGTGGGCTGCCTTGCCGGAATCGGGGCGACTGGATTTGAACCAGCGACCACCAGCCCCCCATGCTGGTGCGCTACCTGACTGCGCTACGCCCCGAAAACTTCGGCGTATAATGTATGCCGAGGAGGGGTTTCGGGCAAGGGTTATTTTGGCGACTGACGCGTGGCCCGGCACGATCCCATACGGCTGCGCGCCTGCTCGACGAACCAGTGATGATCGGCGCGAATCAGGGATACGTCCCGTTCGTCCGTGGCGAGAAAGTCGAGTTTGTTCACCACGCGAAACGCCGTGTAGAAATCCCACCAGGGCAGGCATCCGGAATCCACGGGATTCAGGGATTCGTAGTGGCGGGTGAAGGTATCCATGATTTCGGCGCCGAAGAGCATCAGGATCTCGAACCGGGCGTTCGATACGTCGAAGAGCGGGTCCCCTCGCCGGGTGTCCTCCCAATCGATGACCGCCGTGAGATGTCCATCCCGCCAGAGGGTGTTCCCCGGCCAGTAGTCGCCGTGCAGGACGACCGGCGTATTGTTGCGGGGAAGCGGCCAGCACGGCGCGAGCAGCGCGAGGAGTTCGCGTTCGCCCGCGGTAATGCCGGGAGCATCCGGCGGCCTCCCGACTGCCGAAGCGCAGTCATCCTCCACCCGCAGAAGAAAGGAAAGATCCCGGCCGGCCGTATCCATCCTGTGGATCCTGGCCAGTTCACGGGCCATCTGCATCACATACTCCGCCGGATCGCCGGGCTTCAGATCGGTAACGCCTTCCGCATATTCCAGCACCAGGGAGGGCGTGGGGAAAAGAGGATCCCTCGCGTCCAGGTAGACCGGGGCGGGCGTGGCCAGCCCCGCGGCGTGGGTCAGTTGCAGCACGCGGAACTCGTCCGCGGCCACGTTCGGGTTCTGCTGGAGGTCCACCTCGCCGTGCAGCCGGTGAATGAGCTTTCTCGACGTACCTACCCAGGTTTCGAGTTCCAGGACGGTCACATCGGCCGAGTAGCCGCCGGGCAGGCTGCGATGGCGCTTCAGCTTGGCGTGCGGATCGAATCGATGGACGAGCTTCTCGAACCGGTTGTATTCGTCGACGTTTTCCACGGAAGGTTTTCCTATTCCCCGGGATAGTCTATGGCCCATTTGCCCTTGAGGTTCCCGCTGCCGCCCGCCTTGCTCCAGAGAGCGGCCACGTCTTCCGGAGCGTGGTGTTCCGCCAGGTGGGCCAGGAATAGGGCATGCAGGTCATCCAGGACAGCCTCGTTGCCGTCGGCGATGTTCTGCTGGGCCAGACGGTCCTTCTGCAGGTCGTAGAGCTCGGGTCGTCCGTCTGCTCCGACGGGTGCGTAGCCCCAACGATCGGTAACGAGAAAGGGCGTCGTGGCGCGCCTCGCCAGGCCTTCTGACGGGTCCGCCAGGTGGCAGCCGCTTACCGCATACTCGCGGTGGGTGGCCCGGCCTTCCAGCACCGCCCCGGCAAAGGACAAACCATCGAAAGATTTCGGCGGGTCCACTGTGACGCCGGCCAGGTCGCAGAGACTCGGGAACAGGTCGATCGTCTGCGTAATCAGGGGAAGTTGTGCCCCGCGGGGCACGCCGCCACCGGCCAGCATCAGCATGACGTGGCCGATCTCCGGGTAGATGGGCCAGAACCTTCCGTCGTCCTCCTGGATGTTGGACTTGCCGGTCCGATCGTGTTCGCCGATGGACATGCCGTGGTCCGACATGACGGTCACGATGGTATCGTCCCAGAGACCCAGGTCGTCGATCTTCTGCAGGACCTGGCCGATATGGCGGTCCACCAGTTCCGTCTCCGCGGCGTAATGGGCCCACAGGTTATGCAGTTCCTCCGGCGTATAGGCCGAGGACGGTCCGTAGTTCGGATGCAGCATGGGCGGTCCCGTGTAATCGGGGTCGTAGCGCCGCACCATATATTCCGGCGGATCCCAGGGTTCGTGGGGATCGAAGAAATCCACCCACAGGAAGAACGGGCCGGATTCCGCGTTTTCCTCGAGCCATCGAACGGCGGTCTGCGCGGTCTGCGCGGAGAAGACGTCGGATTCATACCGGTAGTAATGGTTGATCCAGCGGTGCTGATTGACGAGTGCATGGCCCCGATAGCGCGGGTGACCGCGGGTTTTGTCGTCCTGGACGACGCGTTCTATGGGGTCGTTGAGGTGGAGCAGCGGTCTGTCGCCCTCCTGGCCCCGGTTCTGGTACGCCGCGTCGAAGCCATCGGTGAAACGGGCCTTGAACAGGTGGGGACAGTCGCAGATCAACTGCGTGGCGTAACCCTGTTCGCCGAGCATCCTGCCCGCGTGGTTGGGCCCGCTCAGGTCGATGGGCTGCCAGCCGTAATGGGGCCATCCGGTGACCCCCGTCGCGAAATCGGTACGATGGGGGATCGTGGGAAAGCTACCCATGTGGGCTTTTGTGATCTCCGTCGCCCGTTCCGCGGCGAAACGGTCCAACTCCGGCGTTCGCACGGACCGCTCCGCCCGGTTTCCCAGGTTGTCGTGGCGGAAGGTATCCGTGATGAGTACGACGATGTTCTTGGGCATCATGGTCCTTTCGTTACAGTGCGATCGTGTGTACGAAGGAATCGTCTTTCGACCCGCCGGCGACCCGCCGATGCCGGCCGGCAGCCAACGCGCTCAGCCGTCGACTAACGCGTTCAACCGTCGATCTTGCAGTCTTCCAGGTAACGGTCCACCGACGCCTTCAGCGGTATCTCACCGCTCATCACCCGGTCTTCGTATTCGCGGTACCAACCCGGAATCAGGGACCGGGCCTCGCGGAACTCGGCGAGGATGAGCCTTGCGAAGTCTCCGCTGTCCTCCAGATAGCCGGATTCGTAAAAGCGCGTGATCGCCCGCTCGCGGTCGTAGTCGAGCCGGATGATCTCCGCCTTCCACGCACCGGCCTCGAACGTCATCTGGGCGTAGGCCGCGCGGGGGTCCTGGTCGAAAGGCGCGCCCACCGCGCCCACGTTGACGACCAGGGCATCGTCCACGGTCCGGATCAGGGGCCGGTGGGTGTGTCCCACCACCAGCACCTTCGGCGCCGGAGCGATTTTCTCGCGCAGCGATGCTTCGGTATCATCGGGGAAGATCCCTTTGCGGTCTCCCAGCATGGATGCGTGCACCATGCGGAGTTCATTCCCTGCCTCATCGGTCATTGACCACTGAAAGGGCAGCGCTTCGAGGCGTGCGACCAGCCTGTCCGGGCTTTCCGGGCGACTCGTGCTGTCGGGGCCGGCCTGTCCAGTCTGACCGGCCAGTTGATCGTACGTCCACTTCGCATGCCGGATGATCTCGAATTCGGGCCCGCGGTCGGGCAGGCTACCCCTTCCGAACTTCAGCACGTACCGCTCGTGGTTCCCGTAAATCATGCCCCAGTCTTCCGCCAGGGCACGGGTCACAACGCGTTCGGTGCACTCACGTGGCTTCGGTCCCCGGTTGATTATGTCGCCCGCGCACAGTACCCGGTCGGGTCGCCAGCGGTCGATATGGTCCAGGACGGTTTCCAGCGCGTCCAGGTTGCTGTGCACATCGGCGAAAACGGCGATCTTCATGATGATCAGGGCCGGCCAGGCCGACCGGACCGACCTTTGGGTTCGGCGGCCAGGAACCGGTGCAGCACGTTGGACACAATCCTGGAAATGTCGTTGTCGGCATCGTTGTACAGCAGGCTGCCGCAGAAGGTGATGGATCCCGTGGAGAAAAGCTGGCTCCCGGAGTCCGATTTCTGGTAAACCATGTCCGCCCGGACCAGTTTCTCAGGTAGCTCCCCGGACCAGGTCGTGATGTGTGTGAGCAGCTCTTCGGGAACGGGTATGAAGGATTCGTGGTGGTTTTCGGAACTCGCGATGACGCGGGTGTTTTCGGGGGTGCCCAGCCGGGAGTCCGCGCGGTCGAGTTCGAACCCGGCGGCGCCGTTTCCGCTGAACCCGTAATCGCCCACGGTCTCGCCCTCCACCCCCTCGAAGATCCACGCGGTCTCCGGGTTGGCACGGGCGTTCGGATCAATGCGATAGTACGATCCATGGAAATTGCCCTGGGCCGAAAACCCCACACCGGCAAGCTGCTGCGGGGGACGGTTGTTCCTGCGCCAGAGTCCGCCGTAACCGCCGTCAAAGGCCTGGAAGTACTCGCCCGGTTCGGCCGCCCAGGCCCGTATGCCGCCTTCGTTCCGGCGTATTTCGAGGGTCCCGTTGCCCTCCGGGTGGACGGCGATGCGCCAGTAGAACCCGTTTCCCCCCAGGTACATGAAGTGGCCGCCCTGTTCCCGGAAATGGCGCAGGGCGTCGAGCGTGCGCGGCGTATGGTACTCTGGATGTGAACCCGTGGTTACGGCGCGGTAGCCTTTAATTGCCTCGACACCGTCGTCGTGCAGTTCCTGGTCGGTGACGATGTCGTAAGGGATACCCTGTTTCTCGAGCCACGCGTACAGGTGAGTGTCCGCCTGAAGGTGCCTCAGCCCGGAGCAGTCGCCTTCCGTGGCACCGAAAGTGATGTAGCCCGGGCGGAGCGAGAACAGCGGGCGCCGGTGGTTGGCGTGGCAGATGCCGCTGCCGTCCCGGTGAAAGTTGTAGGTGGAAAGCCCGTATTCCGGGTGGACGGCGGGATTCCAGGGATAGGCGTTCCATTCGCCGATCCGCTCGAGCCAGGAAGGATGGTAATTCGGACGGGCGTGATTGCCGTATACGGTATAGGTGAAGGTAGACGCGAGGACGCAGAGATCCGCCGTGGGCCCGCCCCGTGGCGCACAGACGTAAAACGGCATCATGTCCTCGTGTTCGCCGCACCGAATGCGGGCCGCGTAGAGTCCCGATCGCATGCCGTCCGGGATTTTGAAGGTGAAATCCGTCTCCCATCCGAAGTCGTAGATGTCGTCGTCGTGGAAGTGGATGGCGCCGTACTGATCCGGTGCGTGCTTCCAGGACATTTCCTCGCCGGTCCACCTGGAACCGGTCATGGCGCGGGCCGGCATGTTGACCAGGCGGCCGTGCAGGCCCTTCGGCCCGACGTCCACGATCCGCGTCGAACCCGTGTCCTGGGCGAAGTCCCATAGGGCCCACGCGCCTCGATGGCCATTGACGTCGTATTCCTGGTGGTCGGTTTCTTCCACAGGGATGTCGACGAGGGATGGCGCTTCGATCTTGCCATTGAAGTGGCCGTGAACGGGATCGCCGTCCTGTCCACCGATGATGATCCGGGCCAGGTCGCCCAGGGGAACGGGGCCGACGGCCTCAACCGTGATATTGGACGGTCCGGGAGGTGCATGGATTGCCCGGAACCCCACACTCACAGTCCAGCTTCCGGCATCGTAGCTCGCCCACACCCGATACCATTGCCGGGTCTTGATCGGCTCGCTTCGACAGACGGTGCGGGTCTCCCCGTTCGTCGATGAACGGACGACCGCGGTCAAGGCGCTGCGGTCCAGGCAGAGGCTGAGGACCGGCTTTCGTCCGCCGGTTCCACAACTGACGATGCCCTGGTCCGCCTTCTCGGGGGTCGTGGGCCATATCGTGGCGGTAAGGGTAAGGCCGCTGACCGGGCGGAAGCGGCCGTCGAGGGGGATGACGGCGTAAGAGCCCGGGTGAAACGGCTGGGACCTGGAGGGGTATTCGCCCTCGAAGGGCAGGCCGGCTTCCTCCAGCTGCAGTCCGGGACCGGCAGGATTGGGGTCGGCGCATATCACGCGAACGAGGCTGGCCCGGAAGGGTTCCGCGGCTGCGCTGCTGACCTTGAAGGCAATTTCGTCGCCGGGCCGTCCGGACAACCGGTCGGTGTAACCCAGCAGGGGAATGTCGGCCATCAGTTACCCGGGAGCAGTTCGTCGCCTTCTCGCCGTTCGCGGTACCCGCAGACCATGAGGCCCGGCCGTCCGAAGCTCTGACCGTACTCCTGCCGGTTGTCCGGGTTCCGGTAGCCCATGCGCACGAGCCTGCGGGGCCGTTTCGTCTGGTTGATGTAGGAGCCGTGCACGGTGTCGATGCAGAAGATGACCACGTCGCCGGCCCGTGCCGGTACCGCCACCGTGTCTTCCAGCTTGTACTCGTCCGTCGGCAGATGAGGCGCGCAGGGACCTTCTTCCGATTCGGTGATGTGCTGCAGATGGCCGGATTTGTGAGATCCCGCCAGGAATCGGATTTCGCCGTTTTCGTGACGGGTGTCGTCCAGGTGGACGAGTACGTCGATGTACCGGCCGTCGTGATGGCCGTAGAAGGGGTTGTCCTGGTGCAGGGGAAAGGGATGTCCGGTCTGGGGCGGCTTGATGTGCAGCGTGGTGTGGTGCAGCTCCACGTTCGGCCCAAGCAACTGGGACAGGGCCTCGACCAGCCGAGGATTGGCGACGGCTCGCGACCAGGCCTGGGAATAGAAGTGCAGGTCGTGCATGGCCGTCAGTTTGGATTTGGCCTCCGTCTCCGGATCCATGTAGGCCAGGCGCCAGGGACCGTTCCATCCCGGGCTCGTGAACGCCCAGTCCTCGACGAGCCGGTCCATCTGATCCGACAGTTCTGCCGTCTCTTCCGGCGTGAATACCTCCGGAATGTGGAGAAATCCATTATCCTGGTAGAACGCGATCTGCTCGTCGCTCAGCACGGCTTGTTCCATGACCACGGTCATGACAGATGCTCCTTGTTCGGTTGTCGCGAGCGGGGAGTTGAGGCCATCACAATGTAGTCATTCTGGTTCCTGCAGGCAATCCAATTTGAAGCGATCTACCTGAATCGCGGCAATCTACCCGTACACATCGGACAAAAGTTCATAGGACCGCAGCCGGGCTTCGAAATCGTGAGTGATCGTCACGGCCATGACCTCTTCGGCTCCGAACTGGCCGGCAAGCCGGTCGATGGTGTCCCGGACCTGGTCCGGACTGCCCACGGCCGCCAGGCGGAACTTGTCGTCCAGAAAGGCTTTCTCGGCTTCGCTGAAACGATGCTTTTCAGCCTCCTCCATGGTGGGTACGACGTTGCTGGGCTTGCCCGAGGCGAAACGGGCGAAGAGCAGGTCGCGGCTGAGTGCGAGGCGTTTGGCCTCCGCCTCGGTGTCGGCGCAGATGACGTTGATCGCGATGCAGGTCTCGGGCTGCGGCGTCTGGGCGGAGGGCTCGAAGTAGTGCCGGTAGAATTCGAGGATGCGCGGGTCGATGTTGCTGTTGATGAAGAGGGCGAAATTGTAGGGCAGTCCCAACCTGGCGGCGAGCATCGCGCTTTCCGGACTGGACCCGAGCATCCATACGGGGGGCGGAGACTGGATGGGCGGCGTGACCCGAGGCTCGAAATCCCTGTTCTGAAGGATCTCCACCAGCTGGGCGACGAGTTCGGGGAACGCTTCGAACCGGGGTCCCGCGCCAGGCGCCAGCATGCGGGCGGTCTTCATGTCGCCGCCGGGCGCCCGTCCGACCCCCAGGTCGACCCGGTCCGGATAGAGATTCGTGAGCACGGCAAAGCTCTCGGCGACTTTGAAGGGGCTGTAGTAGGGCAGCATGACGCCCCCGGAACCGATCCGCATGTCCTCCGTGGCCGCCCCGATGGCGGCGAGCAGCACTTCGGGCGAACTGCCGGCCAGGCAGTGGGCGTTGTGGTGTTCGGACACCCAGAAGCGCCGGTAGCCCAGTCGTTCGGCCTCCCGGGCCATGGTCAGGGTTTCCTGGAAGGCCTGCACGGCCGTTACCCCATCACGTATGGGAGACTGGTCGAGAATGGACAGATTCATGATGGATTGACTGCTCCTTGCGCTTTGAACTATCTGTTGATGAACCGCGCCGCGCCACTACGGGTCGGACCAAACCGTACCGCTACGCCACGGGATACAACACTACCACCCATCCACGACATGGCCGGCACCCGGGAACCAGGCCACGTCCACGAGGAATGAGAGGAATACACCCACGGCGTAGCCGGCGAGAATACCGATAAACAGCGGCTGGCCCTTGCGATAGAGGGACACGCCCCCGAGGCGAAGGACCACGGATTTTGCGATCCAGACGATCAGGATGGACAGGAAGGCCATATCCGACGCGTAGGTGGTGACGATCCCGAATCCCACGGGATGAAGGGGCCAGAAGTGAAGCCGGTGATGGGCCCAGATCAGGAACGCCGAGATCAGGACGCCGCTCATTACCATGGTCAACTGGGATTGCGTCATGGCCTGGGGATTCGTAAGAAAAGTCTCCAATTGCGTCCAGTAACCTTTCGCCCCGGATTCAAAACCGCCGGCCTTGAGCTGGGACGCCCCCATGTCATACCCCAGGTAGAGCGTGTATAACAGGGCCGTCATGAATCCGATGGCCAGCGAAAGCGCGATGGCGCCGAACACCCCCTTTCCCACGCCGCCCACGACGTCGCCCACCTTGGCGGCATGGGCCATGGAACACATGCCGAGCGTCCGCCAGTTCCTGGTGAAGGTCTGGCACAGCCACATCCCCGCGATGGTCCGGGCGTTGATGTGCTCCGATCCGACGAATCTGAGCGTAATCTCGTTTGCGCTGTTGTAGGGCAGGTCCAGGGACGCCAGGCCGGTCTCCGCCACCACGCGGGTTACGCCAATGTAAAGGACCAGCAGCACGAACATCATGAGGGCTACGACCCAGAGCGTCATGCCCGCGCTCCACAGGAGGAAAACCATGTAAATTGTACCGCCGGAAAAAGATAGCACGGCCGTACGGTATGTGAAGAACTCCCGCGAATCGTCGATTTCAGGGGCCCTTCCCAGGGCTTTCCGGATGACGTCGCGGATATGCCTTCGTGCCATCCACAGCCCGAACAGCACGAAGATCAGAAAGCCGGACAGGTGCTGGAAGTGCATCATTTCCTGCGGACCCGGCACGCCGACGCGGGTCATCACGCCCTGCTGCACGATGCGGATTAGGTAGAACAGCCAGACGCTGAGCAGCACTTCCACCCTGGTGAAGTAGGCCACCCCGATCAGCAGGAAGTTAAAGCGGACCTGAATGGGATGAAACCCCTCGTACAGGGTCAGCGGGAAGGCGTGTCCCGCGCCGAGGGGGATGGGGGGCATGAGGCCGAAGAAGTCGAATATGTTCCAGGTCATGATGAACAGCGTGATGCCGAACCCCCACCAGAACAGTTTCACCCGGGCAATTCTGGGTAAAAGGGCCTTTTCCTCCGCGCCGTCTACCAGCGTCAGCGGCACCTGGGCCAGGGGGAAGGCCAGGCGCTCGTGTTCGACCCACTGCTTCCGGAGCATGACCATGATCGAGGCGCCGACCAGGAACAGGGCAATGTAAAACGTCACCCACCAGAACATGGGTACGAACCAGATCTGCCAGCGGATGTTTCTCGTGGAATACACGCCTTCGTAGAACTGGTTCAACCCGCCCAGGTGGTTCGGGACCACCAGCCAGGACGGCAGATAGTCGAGGAACAGTTCCGCCCACCGGTTTTCAGGCGTGGCGTGGTAGAACGGGCCGCTGATGATCGATACGGCGTAATTACTGAAGGCCCAGCCGGGTATGACGGAAGCCGTGAAGACCAGGAAGAAGATCATGATGAGTTCCTGGCTGGTGAATGGACGGCTGAAGCCCGAGATTTTCAGGCAGGGATTGACCAGCAGGACCATCAGGAGGAAGGGCAGCAGTGCCGCCACCGGCAGATGGGTGACCGTGATGAATGACCCGCGCGTAACGAATTCGGAGGAGATCGACCAGATGGTCAACAGAATGGTGAAGACGCATCCGATCACCACGGCCCGGAGGGTGAGTCCGGCGGAAACGGGCCGCGCTACGGGAGTTGCGGAGGACCTTTCCCGATCGGAGTGTGGCAATGTGGCTGTGGACATGGCAGCAGGGGATGTGCGGGGCTGACTGTGGTGCGTGTCGCCCGATTTGTTCGTCGGTTCCGATCCACGCGCATACTGCGTATTTACTTGCATACTGCGCATTTGATTGCTTACTGCGCATTCACACGGCTTCCACGCACGCCCGAAGCTTTGCCAGTCCTTTTCGTGCCGTGGCCACCGGCCCTTCGGCCCAGTAGGCGGGATTGAACAGTTCGAGCGACAGCATGCCCCGGTATTCCTGCCGCACCAGGCTGGCGACGATTTCGTCCCAGGGCGCCTCGCCGTCTCCGGGATAGACCCGGTGCTCGTCTTCGATGTCCGCGCGCGGCGGGTCGGAAGGATAGTCGTTCACGTGGACCAGACCCAGGCGGCCGGGATCGAGGTAGTCCATCCCGCGCTGGTGCCCGCTTCCCTTGTACATGTGAAAGATGTCGGTCAGCAGTCTGGCGTCACGCACCCCGCTTTCGGCAGCCACGAGCAGGGCTTCTCCGACCGTTCCCAGCGTCCGGGACACGCCCCAGAACTCCAGCAGGGGTTTCGGGGAGAAATTGGAAACGGCATCCGTCAGTTCGGCGAATCTCCGTACCACGGAAAAAAGGTCGACTTCCCGGTCGTGGATTCCCTTCGGGGCCGTGGCTACGAAAGGGCAATCCAGGATCTGCGCCATTTCGAAACACCGCCGCGCCTCTTCCAAACCAAGGGCGTGGCGGTCGGCCTCGGGCACTGCCCATTCGAAAAAGGCGATCAGGTTCACGATCCGGATGCCCCGGCCGGCGGCGTGGTCCCGCAGTTGCGGCAGCGTACCGCCCCCTTCGACCCAGGCATCGATTTCCTCCACCCAGGGTTCGATCCCGTCATATCCGGCGTCGGCCGCGATATCCACGTATTCCAGCACGGAAACACCGGGCGACCGGATCGTGCTCGTATTGAGGCAGTAGTCAAAGCGTCCCATCGTAAGCTTCCCTCCGAGATATGCTTCACTTCGAGCGACCGTCATTTCAACCGATAAAGGGTCGGGCACGGACGGTGCAACGGCTATGTCCATTTGCATGGTTCAAGCTTCGAATCAATTTAGTGCATGTTATAAAAAAAAGTACCGTTTTAACCGTCTTCGCCTATATTGTATATCGCTGTAAACAGTAACCTTCCATGGTGACAACCGGTACGACTGTGAGGCACGTTTCGCGCTTCCCGAGGTCTGTTCTTCTCCTTTGCTTCCTGCTGATTTCCAGGGTTGCTGCCGGTCAGATGACCGAGACGGATGCCATCGGATCCACCGTGACCCTCCACGTCACGCCGGAGCGCATCGTATCGCTCATTCCCAGCAATACCGAATTGCTGTTCGCCGTCGGAGCGGGAAGTTCGGTCGTGGGGGTCACGACCTACTGTGATTATCCGCCGGAAGCCCGTGAAATCGAGAAGATCGGCGACGTCACGGCCATGAGCCTCGAGAAAATCGTGGCCCTCGATCCGGACCTCGTACTGGCCTCGAAGGGAAACGCCAGAGAACTGATATACAGCCTGAAGGCGCTGGACGTCCCGGTGTTCGTCCTAGACCCCCAGTCGATCGAGGAGGTGCTCGATGCGATCGGCACGGTGGGCAAGCTTACCGGTCGGGAAGAAGCGGCAAGCGGGCTCCTCGACGGATACCGTCAGCGGCTGGCCAGGGTGGCGGAGCGGATCAGCGGCCTGACCGAAGGTGAACGTCCCACGATTTTCGTCGGCAGCCCCTTCCGGGACGAGAACTGGACCCCCGGTCCGGAAACGTTCACCTCGGCCGTGATTCAACGGGCCGGCGGGCGGAACGTGGCCGACGACCTGGCACCGGGTACCTGGGCGGTGTACAACCTGGAACACATCGTGTCCAGGGATCCGCAGGTCCTTCTTTCCACGCTGGGCGAAGGACAGGACGCGGAGGAAGTCCGTGCGAGATACCTTGAACGGGCGAAGTCGCTGAAAGGCTGGCAGAACCTGGACGCCGTGCGCAATGAACGCGTCGTCCTGATCACCGAAAACTGGCTGCTTCGTCCCGCGCCAAGACTCTTCCTCGCGATCGAGACCCTGGCTGCCGCCTTGCATCCGAACCTGTTCTGAGGTACCTGGCCTATTCCTGACTGTAGATATGGAACGATACTGAACCCAACCGCATCACTTCCATGCCGCTAATCAACAAGATACCATCCGAACTGACCCGTCTGATCCCGTCCGGCGCGCCCGCTGGCGAGGACAGGGCCGACCTTCTCTTTGCCTGCAAGACGGACCTGGGGCCGGACGGCCGGATCGATGAATCGATGCTGGCCGTGACCAGGCGGCACCTGGTGGTTGCAACCCGGTCCGACGGTACGTGGACGCTGACCCATACCCTGTCCCTTGCGGAGATCACCGGTCTGACCGTGGAGCCCCTGGTCGGTGCGAGCGCGCTCGTGGCCGAGGTGGACGGGAAGAGTATCCGGCTGCTTCGGTATACCCATGCCGTGGCGCAGGACATGACCGACGCCGTCGAGTCCCTGTTGCATCTGATCGGCCCGAACGGAAGTACGGATCACACCGAGCCCGTGGCCGAGGAACCGGTTCCGGACTGGTCGAGCCGCGAAGCCCACTTGCGCACGTTCGGGCGCCTGTGGTCTTTCTGCCTGCCTCACTGGAAAACGCTGGTCATCGCCATGGTGGTCACGGTCGCCGCGTCGGCCATCGACTTGCTGCCCCCGTACCTGACCATGATCCTCGTCGACCAGGTCCTGGTGGACCAGAGCATGTTCATCTGGCTTCCAACGATCGTCGCGCTCCTGGCCGTATCCCGGATCGTGCATACCGCGGTGACGATTATAAGCGGGAGAATGCTGGCCGTGCTGGGCGACCGCCTGGCCTATGACGCGCGGTCCGAACTGCTGAACGTCCTGCAGCTCCTGCCTTTGAAATACTACGACATGCAGCAGACGGGCGGTCTCATGGCCCGCATCGCCCGGGACGCAAAGTCGATCCACTACTTCTGGATCGATTTCGCGCCGCAGGTGGTCCAGCAGGGGCTGCTCGTGATCGGCATGACCGCGGTGCTGTTCTACCTCAACTGGGAACTGGCGCTCCTCGTCCTGATCCCCATTCCGGCCATCATCTTCGCCTCGATCCATATCAAGCGGTACCTGATGTGGTTCTACGGCAGGTCGTGGGACAGCTGGGCGACCTTCTTCGAGCGGGTGAACGACGCGCTGGCCGGCATCCGGGTCGTGAAGATCTTCGCCCAGGAAAAGCGGCAGAGCCGCGACATGCAGCTCGAGAACGAGAAGGTGTTCACGGCCGAACGCAACATCCATGTCCGATCGCGCACGGTGCGCCCGCTGCTCGCTTTCCTCGTGTCCGTGGGCGGACTGCTCGTAATGTTGTACGGTGGCCTCCTGGTGCAGTCGAACGCTATGACGGTCGGCATGCTGGTGGCCTTCTTCCTCTACCTGGCAATGTTCTACAGTCCCGTGCAGCAACTCACGGGCATGGCAGACTGGATTCCGGAGATGATGACGGCCATAACCCGGACCTTCGAGGTCATCGACAGCCCCGTCGAGGAATACACGCCGGCCGATATCGTGGACGTACCCCGTTTCGAAGGACGCCTGGAGCTTCAGGACGTCAACTTCGGCTACGTGGCGCACCAGCCGGTGCTCAAGGGGATCAACCTGCACGTCGAACCGGGCGAGATGATCGGGCTCGTGGGGCACTCGGGCGCCGGAAAGTCCACCCTGATCAAGCTGATGTGCCGGTTCTACGACGTGGACTGCGGACGGATCCTGATCGATGGAACCGATGTGCGCCGGATGGACCTGACGCAACTGCGCAGCCAGATCGGTTACGTGGAGCAGGACCCCTTCCTGTTCGCCGGTTCCGTGGCCGACAATATCCGCTTCGGCAACCAGGACGCGTCCCGGGAGGAGATCATCGAGGCCGCCATCAACGCGAACGCCCACGAGTTCATCGTCAAATTGCCGGACGGTTACGATACGCCCGTTGGCGAGCGGGGCGGCAGGCTTTCGGGCGGGGAGCGCCAGCGGGTCGCGATCGCCCGGGCCATCCTGCACGATCCGAGGATCCTGATTCTCGACGAACCCACGTCGGCCCTCGACCTGGAAACGGAGAAGAAGATCCAGGAAGCCCTGGGACGGCTCATGGAGGGCCGCACGACGCTCGCCATCGCCCATCGCCTGTCCACCCTGAGAGACGCCGACCGCCTGCTCGTCCTGAAGAACGGTGAGCCGGTGGAGTTGGGCACACACGAGGAACTGCTGGACCGGCAGGGCGAGTATTACCGCCTGGTCCAGTTGCACACCAACGTCTCGAGCATCGTGGGCGTGGAGGGGTAGGACATGTCCATTCTCGACCCGACCGCCGTTCACCTCGAGCGGCGGGACGACCAGCCGCCCACCCTGTCCATCGCGGGCGATCTGTTCTTCAACGTCAAGATACGACAGGCTTTTCCGCTTTCGCAGGAGAGCCGGTACATCACCTTCTTCGACCAGGAAGACGAGTACCTGGGCATCCTGGCCGACCCGGGAGCATGTGACGAGGAAACCGGTCGCATCATCCGCGATGAGATCGAATGGCGCTATTTCCGCCCGAGGATAACACGCATCGTGGAGATGGAGGGTCGGGGAGGGACGTCGCTGTTCTCCGTGGAGACGGACCGCGGCGAAGTGAAGATCCCGATGCGGGACCTGAGGGAAGGCATGGTGGAGTTGTCGCCCGGCCGTATCCTGATCACGGACGAAAACGGCAACCGGTACGAGATCCCCGACCTCGACCGGCTGGACCGGCGCAGCCGCCGCCTGATTCGCCGTCTGATTTGATGCTTAACCCCGCCTGATCTGACGACGATTTCGTACGGCGCCCGCGCGGGCGTCCGTCGTGATCCCCGCTAATTCAACAGGATCGGCGCGATCTTCGCATAGGCCGTTTTGAATCCCAGCACGGCCAGGTAGATCCCCACGCCCAGCAAGACGATCAGGATCGTGCCGATGGCGACCAGGAGCGATTTGCTCGCGGCGAACCGGACCTTGAGTTGTTCTACTTTGGCGTAGATGTCCGGATACTTCTTCTCCAGGCGGGCCAACATGCGCTGGGCAAAGGCGTAGCGCGTGGACAGGATCGTCAACCCGATGACGATGAACAGCACGCCCTGCAGCAGCGGCAGGAACAGGCCCAGGACCCCGATGACGAGAAAGGTCCATCCGAATACGTCCTGGGCTATGCGTAGAAGTGGTTTGCGTGCTATCTGCTCGTTTCCAATCGTTTAGCGGTAGATCCGCCCGGTAACGGTTCGTCCTGTCGCATCCAGATCAATCCAGAAACGCGAGGGCTTCCCGCATTTCGTCCAGGTCCTTGGCGTCGCCCTGGCGTTCCGCCACGACGATCCCCTGCTCGTAACATCTGCGGGCTTCATCATCGCGGTCCAGCTGTTCGTAAACCCGTCCGGCCTGGTGATAACCCGCCGTGTAGTCCGGCGATGCCGCCATGAGCCTTTCGAGGATAACCGCCGCTTCTTCGAGCCGGTGCGAACTCACGTATTCCAGCGCGATCGCGTACTGAATGAAGGGATCGCCGGGATCCTTACTGGCGAGTTGTTCAAGCTGTTCGAGGCGCGAGTTCATGCCGCGAATCCTCCTCGAATCGGTGTATCTACTTTGTATCTACTGCGTATAGCCTATATCAGCGAACGGGACTGGCAACCGTCCACGTTGATGCAGGCGCCGGTCACCCAGCTTGCCCGGTCGGATGACAGGAAGACTACCACGTCCGCGATCTCTTCGGGCTTGCCGAAGCGTCCGGCCGGAAGTTCCTGTTCTATGAATTTGCCGATGCCCTCCGGGTCCGCGTCCAGCCTCTTCTGCCAGTTGCCGCCCGGGAATATGATTGAACCCGGCGCCACCGTGTTCACGCGGATGCCGGTCCTGGCCACTTCCTTGGCGAGCGTTTTGCCCATGGAGATCTCCGCGGCCTTCGTTGCGTTGTAGGTGGCGGGGCCGCCCGCTTCGCGTCCGAAGATCGAGGAAATCGTGATGATCGACCCGCTTTCCTGCGCGCGCATCGCAGGGAGCACGGCCCGCGTCGCCCGGACCGCCGCGAACATGTTCAGGTTGAATACGTGAAGCCATTCGTCATCGGAGACATCGTCGAAGGGATTCCAGACGCTGCCGCCCACGTTGTTGACCAGGATGTCGATGCGTCCCCACCGCGCCAGCGTCGCCTCCACGACCCGCTCAATACCTTCGGCAGTGGTCAGGTCCCCGGCCGTCGCCAGCGTCTCGACGCCCGTCTGTGCGACTTCCTTCTCGGTTTCGAGCAGTTTCTCTTCGCCTCTGGCACTCAGGCTGACGTGACATCCCTCTTCCGCCAGGCCCAGGGCGATCGATCGTCCAATGCCCCGGCTCGAGCCCGTTATCAGCGCGACTCTGTCCTTTAATCCCAGGTCCATTTCAAGTCCTTTCTTTAGTCAACCGGTTCGAACAGTATCTTCATGCCTTCTCTGTTCAACAGCCGGTGGAATGCGTTTTCCCACTCGGTTAAAGGAACCACGTCCGACACGATGGGTTCCAGTTCGATCCTGCGTTGATCCAGCATCACCATGGTGCGGTCCCAGGCATCCAGGGATCCGGCGAAGGAGGTCCGTATATCGATTTCCTTCAGTTCCGCCGGGAAGAAATCCACCTCGAAGGGTCCGCCGTGCAGGCCGATCTGCATGATGGTGCCCTGCTTCCTGACGAGTTCGATGGCCGAGCGGGTCGCCGCCGCCGATCCGGAACATTCGTACACCACGTCGGCGCCGTAGCCCTGGGTCCGGTCTCGGACGAGATCGAGCAGGTCGACCTCTTCGATGTTGACGGTCTCGTCGGCCCACCGCGCGCCGAGTTCGAGCCGGTCTTCATCCGCCGAAGTGCCGGTCAGGATGACGTAGGCGCCTTCCGCCTTCGCCACCTGCGTGGTAAGCATGCCGATGGGGCCGGGTCCGGTCACCACCGCCACGTCGCCGGCGGTAACGGAAGTACGTATGGAAACGGCCTTCACACAGCAGCATAGAGGTTCGCTCAACGCGCCGATGGTGAGATCCAGGTGTTCCGGTATCCGCCGCAAGGCCCAGGTGGGCATGACCACGTACTTCGTAAATACGCCGTGCACCCCGCTGCCGATGGACAGGCGGCTGTCACACAGGCTGTGCTGGCCGGCCACACAGTACCGGCACACGCCGCAGACGACGGTGGTCGGAATGCCGGTCACCGCGTCGCCCGGCCGGTATTCGTCCGTGCCGGCCACCTCGTCCACGATGCCGGAGAACTCGTGGCCCATGATCACCGGCGGGTTGTAGGGATACTCGTCCTTGTAGATGTGGATGTCCGTACCGCAGATGCCCGCGGCCCGGATTACCACACGGACCTCCCCGGAACCAGGCTCCGGAACCGGCATGTCCCGGACTTCCATGTTGACCGGTCCATAGTCGTATTTAACCAGTCCTTGCATCCTCGAATCCTCGCTAACACCGTACAGGATTTCTACCGCTCGATGCATTGCCGAATTAGAGGTCAGAATATATGCCGGTGTACAGGAGATGACAAGATCATTCACTGCCCGGATGTCCGCATTAAGGCATTGACAATCCGGCAGGCAGGTACATATGTTGAGCACGGACCAAGCCGGACCGGAACTTCACTTCTGCCCCCGTAGCTCAGTGGATAGAGCAACGGTTTCCTAAACCGTTGGTCGGGTGTTCGACTCACCCCGGGGGTATTCCCGGTCTATAGTCTGTCTCTCATGTTTCCCCGCTTCCCCGTGCACATCCGCAGGAGGGTCTTCATGTCCGATCTGTCCCGGTACATTCAGGAAACGCCGCTTATCGACACCCATGAGCATCTCAGGTTCGAAGAAGACTGGGTAGCCAACGGGCCGGACGTGTTGCAGGACCTCTTCGAGAACTACGTCCCTGCGGATCTCGTGGTCGCCGGCGCTTCGCAGGAGGATGTCAACACCCTGCTGGATCCCCGGAAGGGCGAAGTAGCGGCGCGCTTCGAGCCGGTCAAGCCGGCCTGGGAGGCCGTGAAGCATACGGGATACGGTGAAGCGGTGCGCATCCTGGCAGAAGACGTGTACGGCATGGCCGAGATTACCGCCGACGGCCTGGCGGCGGCACAGGCCGAGAACGACAGACTGCGGGGCCCCGGCCAGCGCCTGGCGCTGTTGCGGGACCGCGCGGGCCTGGATCACGTGCAGATCGACAACTTCGTCTGGGCGTGCGAACCGGATGTCTCCGGACCGGATTTCTTTCTCTACGACCTGTCCTGGGTGGGATTCTGCAACGGCGAGGTGCCCGTGCAGAACATCGCGGAGGAAACGGGGATTACGGTGGACAGTCTTGGCAGCCTGCGCGAGGCCATGGCCGCCATCTTCGCGAAGCACGGTCCCCACGCCATCGCGGTTAAGGCGCAGCACGCCTATTCCAGGACGCTCCGGTGGGAGGAGCGCAGCGACGAGGAAGCGGCAAGGGCCCTGGATATCGTGCTGAGTAATCCCGATGGCGCACCGGAGGAAGCGTCATTGTGCCTGGGCGACTGGGGCTGGGCGCGGGGCGTGGAATTATCCATCGAACATAATTTGCCGTTCAAGATCCACACAGGTTACTACGCGGGTCACAGCCGGATGCCGGTGGACCGGATCAAGAGCGGGAATCTTTGCGGACTGCTGGCCCGCTACCTCGACGCCCGGTTCGTGCTGATGCACATCGCCTATCCCTACAGCCACGAGTTGATCGCCCTTGCCAAGCACTATCCCAACGTCTGGGTGGACCTCTGCTGGGCCTGGTCCATCGACCCTTTTAGTTCCTGCGATTTCGTCCGCCGCTTCATCCACGCCGTACCGATCAACAAGCTGTTCGCTTTCGGAGGAGACACCGGCTGGCCCACCAGTGCCTATGCCTATGCCGTGCAGGCGCGAAGGTGGCTCGGCCGCGCCCTGGAAGGCGAAGTGAACGACGGCCTCCTCACCGAAAAACAGGCGATGGACGTAGCGCTCCGGCTCATGCAGACCAACCAGCGGGAGTGTTTTGATATCAGCGGAACGTGGGCGAATATCGCGCGGTCCCTGGAATCCGTCGGAGCCTAAAAACGGGTTGCGATCGGGTAGGTCGTGCCTTATATTTAGCGCGGTTTTACCAGGCCACGATAGCTCAGTTGGTAGAGCAATTCATTCGTAATGAATAGGTCGTCGGTTCGAGTCCGACTCGTGGCTTTCCAACACCTCCAGCAACGTGTCGACTGTCTGTTCTATGGCGGTTTCCGACTGCAAGGTCTCTACCGGAATCGACACGTGTAATCCCGCTTCGATCCGGTTCCTCAATTCCACGGCCATGAGGGAATCCACCCCCAGGCTGCGCCACGTGTACCCCAGGTCCACGCTCCCCCGGTCCACTTCCACGATCCGGCCGATCGCATCGGACACGAATTCCTCGATGTAAGCACGCAGTTTGTCCATGGGCAGCGCACTCAAGTCCGCTTTCGATAGCGGTGTAATCGACTGTGGTACGCGTTCCGGACGATCATCTGGAGACAGGTACGGCGCGAGCAGCGATTCTGCAGCGGGCTCCGTCGTGGGAATCACGCCAACGCGCTGGACATCACGGTGCAACAACCAGTCCAGCAACACACCGGCCTCATCTGGCAGGATCGATCGCAGTCCCTGGCGTCTGAGACGATCGACGGCGTGTTCGTCTGCCGCCATGCCCGTACCTTCCCAGGGACCCCAGTTGATCGACGTCACCGACAGGCCCTTCTGGCGCCTGAGGTCCGCCAGACCGTCCAGATAGGCATTCGCGGCGGCGTAGGACGCCTGGCCCGTGGTGCCTACGAGGGAAGCCGCCGATGAAAACAGGACGAAGAAGTCCAGTTCGAGATCTTTTGTCAACTCGTGCAGTAGCCAGGCGCCGATTGTCTTGGGTCCGAGGACCTTGCGGAACCGTTCCACGTTCTGGGTGAGCAGAATGCCGTCGTCCAGCACGCCGGCCGCGTGGAAAACGGCCCTGATCGGCCCGTGCTCCGCCCTCAGGTCCGCTATAAATTGTCCCATTGCCTCCCGGTCGGTCACGTCGGCCTGCACATATCTGACTTTGCCAGTGGGATCGGCTTCTGGTGCCGCTTCCTCGATTCCCCTTCGGCCCGTGACGACCACCACGCCAGCTCCTCGCTCAAGCAGCCAACCCGTCAGGAAACGGCCGATCCCACCCGCGCCGCCCGTAACGAGGTAGGTCCCTCCCGGGCGAATGACAGGATCGTCATCGCCCAGGTGCACCGGAATTGGCGTTCCGTTATCCACGAGTACCAGTTTGCCCGTGTGCCGGGCCTGTGACATGAACCGGAAGGCCTCCGGTGCCTGTTCCATCGGGAAGGTCCGATAGGGCAGGGGACGTATCCTGCCATCCGCGGCCATGTCGACGATCTTCTGCAGCAAGCCGCCTGCTCGATCCGGCCGTTCCTCAATGAACTGCGCGAGATCGATGGTATGATAGGAACGGTTGTGGTCGAACAGGTTCAGGTCAATGGATCCGTGGTTCAGCAAATCGGTTTTCCCGAACTCGATAAATCGCCCGTTAGAAGCCAGCACGGACATCGAAGCCCGCATGGCGGTACCGGAAAGGGTGTTGAGCACGATGTCCATGCCCTTCCCATCCGTCTGCTCCATGATCTCTTCGGCGAAAATCAGCGATCGGGAATCCATTACATGGGAAATGCCCATCTTCTTTAGATAAGCTCGTTTTTCAGGGGAACCTGCCGTGGCGAACACCTCGGCCTCCGCCTGGTGCGCGATCTGAATAGCGGCCAGGCCCACCCCGCCGCTCGCGTTGTGTACGAGAATGCGGTCTCCGGCAGACATCCCGCCGCGTACCACGAGCCCCAGGTACGCCGTCAGAAAGGCTACGGGCAGCGTGGCGGCCTCCTCGGTGCCCAGATGTTCGGGCTTTCGGACGACCAGGCCGGCCTTCACGGTTACGTGTCCGGCCATGGCACCAGGCATCATCCCCAGGACCACGTCGCCGATTTCCACGGAGTCCGCCCGATCGCCGCGCGCGATCACTTCGCCGACGCATTCCCACCCGAAGGACGGTGGCCGCCGTGATGGTACCTTCAGCATGCCGAGGGCGGTCAGCACGTCCCGGAAATTCAAAGCGGCGGAGCGCATGCGAATGACCACCTCGTCTGGTCCGGGTTGGGATTTCTGTTTCGTTTCGAAATGGAGGTCGTCGATGGACCCCGGTTTTGACTGTGACAGTACATAGCTTGTTTTTGAAAAAGCGGTTACAGGTGCAGTTTGTGCCGTGCTACGTTCCAGGTCAAAGGGAACGAGTCGGCGGGTGAAAACACCGGCCCCTCGCAGTGCGATTTCACCGGGTAATGAGTCCGTGGCCACGATCTCCGCGAGACCTTCCATATCGATCTCGCCGGTCCCGGCCGGGAGATCGATCAGCGTACAGTTCAACTCGGGATGTTCTCGCATGGCGACCCGGCCACAACCCCAGATCGATGCATATGCCGGCGATACAAGGTCGTCTGCTTTCACGGACTGCGCGCCCGCCGTAATCAGCCGCAGGCGGCACGGAAGATCCGGGTTGTCCAGCACGGTGCGGACCAGTTCGAAGGATTCCAGGGCGGGGCCGGTGTGTTGGCAAGACTGCTCGCAGGACTGCTGACCGGACTGGCGGCCGGACTTCTGATCGCCGCCTCTCTTCCAGATCCCTGCCAAACCAATGTAGCTACTGTGGTCGCATTCCACGGATCCCAGTTTATCGGCCAGCACCCCCCAATCTGTTTCCGATCCACTGCCGGTTATGTCGATGAATTCACTCTCCACACCAGGGCGCGACAGGGCGTTGGCCAGTTTGCGCCCGAGTCGACGATCGTCCGAAAGCACGAACCAGTGGGAGGCCGGACCGAATTGCCGGTGCTCCGTCCAGCGGTTGTCGACCACCCACTCTTCGCGGTACAGTCCGTGGGGGTTGTTATTGACGTCGCGACGGCCTCCCCAGCCGCTCGCCCGGGACAGGGACACGCCTTCCAGGGTCACCGCGGGAAGGCCCTTTTCGTCAACGAGGTACACGTCGGCCAACAGACCGCCGTCATCGGAGGATTTTCGCAGCCTCGCATAGGCAATCAGGACTTCATCGCGTTCCGGAAGTCTCTGCAGCACAACGGTTTTCACGCCGACTGGTAAATGTGGGCGGTCATCCGGAGCAAGCAGCAACAAGGCCTGCAGACCAGCATCCAGGACACCGGGGTGCAGGCGGTAGGACCCGTGTCCTTCATCCCGGGGCGCCAGAGTGACCAGCGCTTCCCGGTCGGAGTATACGACGTCGTCGACTTGGCGGAAGGCGGGGCCGTATTCAAACCCCGATTCGGAGGCGCGTTCGTAGAATCGGCGGTTCGTGATCCGGCGGTCGCAGCGGGATCTGACGCCTTCCAGGTCGATGTTTTCGGTCATCCCGGCTACCTCAGTCGCCCCGGCCCCCTGAGATCTTTCGGTACGCATGTGCGCCAGCCACGTCGAAGCCGTTTCCTGAGAATCAGATTTGGAGGACAGGGTATACCGGTTCTGCCCGCGCACAACCTGGACGAGGTGGGCACCGGTTTCGGGCAAAATCAGCGGATGCAGGAGTTTGAGGTCGGTGAAGGCGACGGGGACCTCCGGTAACTTCACAACCTCCGTCTCGTCGAGCGTCTCGATGAGCATTTCGATCTGCCCGGCAAACGGCATGATGGATCGGTCCAAAACCGTGTGGTCCGCCAGGATCGGATGGGATGCCAGGCTGATCGCTCGTTCCCATACCTGGGAGTCGGGGTCGACGGACGATTCGATGGCCCGACCGATCAACGGGCGCGGGAACCGGCCGTCTATACCGCCCGAACCACCCGGACGGTCCGCTCCGCCCTGGCTGTCCAGGCCACCCGGATGTGTTGTCAAGCCATCCAGCCAGTACCGTTCCTTCTGCCAGGGGTATGGCGGCAACGGAACCCGCGTATTAGGCGGGTCTACAAGGCGCTTCCAGTGGATATCGTGTCCATGGACGTAGCACTTGGCCACGGATTCGAGCAGGACGTCCCACGCATCGCGATCACGCCGCAACGAAGCCAGCGCGTGGCCCGTCCGCCCGTATTGAGCCAGGTTCTCGTAAATAGCCGAGGAAAGCACCGGGTGGGGGCCGATCTGGATGTACAGTGCCTCCCCTTCACCAGGGATCTGCTCGAATATCCGGTTGAAAAGGATGGGACTCCGTATGTTCCGCCACCAGTGGCCCGCGTCTAGTTCCGTTCCGTCTGCCTGCGCGCCCGTGACCGTCGACAACAGGGGTACGCGGGTTTTCGCGGGAGACAACCCGTTCAGGGACGCCAGGAATTCGTCGCGGATCCCATCCATTTGGCCACTGTGATAGGCGATCCCCGTGTGCAGTTTCTGGCAGAAAAGCCGTCGATCTTCGAGCGTGGCCTGCAACCGGTCGACATCCTCTGACTCCCCCGAAATCGTCGCGGATAACGGGCTGTTGACCGCGGCGATGGACAGGCCGTCGCCGTAGGATTCTATTAGCTCCTCGGCCTCGATCGACGACACCCCCACGGCCAGCATCTCACCCCTGCCCTGCAGCTCCTTCTGTAGCCTGCTGCGCTGGTAGATGATGCGAACGCCTTCCTCCAGGGACAGTGCGTCCGCGACACAGGCTCCGGCGATTTCCCCGACGCTGTGGCCGACGACGATCTGCGGCTCGATGCCCAGGGACTTCCACAGGGCGGTCAGCGCCCACTGCAGGGCCATGTTGGCGGGTTGGGCGATTTCGACGTCGGTGATTCGTTCTCCGTCTGAGCCACTCCACATCGCGTCCTTGATCGATCTCCCTGCTGTTTCCTCGTACAGAAGATCGAACGCGTCCATCGCATCGCGAAAGACGGGGTCCGTGCGATAAAGTGCTTTCCCCATGCCGAACCATTGCGGCCCCATGCCGGTAAAGACGAAAACGACGGGCGCCGGTTTCGCGCCTATCCGTGCCGTCTCGAGCCGATCGGGGATGCCGCCCGCGCAAAACTCCTCAAGATTTCGGGCGGCTTCTCCCAGCTCCTCGAACACCAGCGCCAGGCGGTGATCGAGATCGGACCGGTGCAGGGCGAGCGTAGCCGTGAAATCGCCGGGCGGTATATCGGGGTGGCTTCGCAGCAAGGTAACCGTGTCCGCCGCTTTCTGCTTCAATGCGCCGGCACTGTGGGCGGACAAGGTAAGCAGCAGAGGATCGTACGGGTCGGCCTCGCTCTGCGAACTGTCCTCACCGTGTGATCCGCCCTTTTTGACCGTCGCCGCTCCGTTTCCGGTTCGCGCATCGGCTGGATGTCTATGGGATTCCGTGACCGGTGGAGACCCGAGCACGACGTGGGCGTTGGCGCCGCCGAATCCGAAGGAATTCACACCGGCGAAGGCGGGACCGGGGATGCTGACCGGCTCGGTGGCCACCTTCAGGCCGAGTTCTTCGAAGGGGATGTCGGGATTCGGCTGATCGAAATGCAGGGAGGGCGGCAGGATGCCGTGCTTCAGCGACAGCGCCGTCTTGATGAGACCTGCGACTCCGGCCGCGGCCTCGGTGTGGCCGATATTGGTCTTCACCGAACCGATCAGGCAGCCCGCGCCGTCCGTGACGCGTCCTTCCCCCGTGGCGCGTCCGATGGCCATCGCTTCAATGGGGTCGCCTGTGGGCGTTCCCGTGCCATGGGCTTCCACGAAGGCAAGCTGAGCGGCGTCTACGCCCCCTTCGCGTGCGGCCGCCTCGATGACGGCTTCCTGCGCGCTTTGCCTCGGGACCGTCAGGCCGCGGCTGCGCCCGTCCTGGTTGATCGCGGACCCGTGAATGACCGCGTAGATCGCATCGCCGTCCTCCACCGCGTCGGACAGGCGTTTCAGCACCACGATGCCCGCGCCGTCGCTGCGTCCATATCCGTTCGCCCCCTGGTCGAAGGCCCTGCAGCGCCCATCCGGCGATAACATCTGCGCCTGCTCGAATCCGCGCGTCGTCTGGGGCGTCAACAGTAGATTGGCGCCGCCGGCGAGGGCGGCCGTGCACGTCCCGGCATGGATGTCGCGGCAGGCCAGGTGTATGGCGGTCAGTGACGAAGAACAGGCCGTGTCCACCGCAATGCTCGGGCCCTTCAGGTCCAGGTAGTAGGAGATCCGGTTCGCCGCGATGCTCAGCGTCCCGCCCGTGTTGGTGTGCATGCCGACTTGCGAAGGCGCCGCGTACCGCTGGAGGTCCCAGTATTCGTCAAGGAAGATCCCCATGTACACCCCGACGGGCCGGCCTTCCAGCCTGGCCGGGGGGATCCGCGCGTCTTCCAGCGCTTCCCAGGCGAGTTCGAGCAGGATGCGCTGTTGGGGATCGATGTGGCGGGCTTCCCGGGGAGAGATGTTGAAGAACGCCGCGTCGAACCGGTCGATTTCGTCGACGAAACCGCCCCATTCGGGAAAGTCCCCGCCTTCCGGCCACGGTTTCCACAGCGATTTCCGCTCATCCGGAACCGGACGAATGGCGTCTCCGCCGTTCAGGACGAACTCCCAGAAGGATCGGGGCGTCGATATATCCCCGGGAAACCGGCAGGCGATGCCGGTTATGGCAATAGGTTCACCGGACATGGCTCGCGGTCCTGCGATAGGTCCAGTCGGCGTTTGCGTACCGGGTGCGGACCAACGACTCGGCTGCCCGCCGCTCCACTGCATCCAGCACGTCCGTTCGGCCTTCCACGTTCAGGCGGTCGAGCATCGAACGGGACAGGCGGTTGGTCCATTCCTCGAAGGAGGGCAGATCGGGGATCAATTCGGCAACGGAGACGGTCCGGTGGTTCAGCAACCGGGCGATGGTCTCCCGGCGTTCCGGTTCGTGGGCGGGCATCAACAGGGGAAGCCTGCGGTGCCCCGGACCCAGGAGCATGGATCCGTGCTGCAGCACGACCCCGCGAGATCGGCGCTGGGCGCTGCCGGCCAGTTTTCTGCCGGCCACCGTGATCTCGTAACGTCCAGTGGCCGTGAAGCATACGTCGTCATTGCCACCCGAACCGCAACGCCCTTCCTTCGCCAGTTCGGCCGGTATATCGAAGTGCTTCAGCGTTTCAACCAGCGCCTCGCTCACCGTGCGGAGCATCACGCCGGACCGGCCTCCCAGCGCGGGATGGGATTCCGGCGCGACCAGGCTGTAGGCCAGTTCCTGGTCGTGCAGCACCGCGCGCCCCCCGGTGATCCGCCGGACCACGCCGATACCGTACCGTTCGCACTGACCGAAATCGACTTCTTTTTCGGCCTCCTGCCCGTATCCAATGGACACGGCGGGCGGACACCACGAATAGATGCGCAACGCCATCATCTCCGCGTCTCCCCGGCTCGCGTCCCGCTGGCTCGCGTCGTCCCAGCCCGCGTCGCCTCGGCTCGCGTCGTCCCGGCCCGCGTCCCGCCGGCTCGCGTCCCGCTGGCTCGCGGCTCGCCGGCACGTGTCCAGCAGCGCTTCGTCCACGGCCATGTTGTACGCGGCGAAACATCCGGGCGTGGAGAGTACGCGGATCATGACCGATCGAAGTCGCGGTCGGACTGCAACTGCTCCACGGCCTGTCGCGCTGCATCCTGTTCCGCGTTCTTCTTGCTGGTGCCCGTGCCTTTGCTGACGGGGTTTCCCGCGACGAAGACTTCGATGGTGAAGATCTTTTCGTGATCGGGACCCACGGCGGAATCGACGCGGTATTCCGGCTGGCCGATGCCTTCGCCCTGCGTGTATTCCAGCAGCGCGCTTTTGTAGTTCAGCGTGTGATCGATATGGGAGGGACGTTCCGCGCTCAGTTCCTGCAGGAGGGTACGGTCCAGGAAGCGTCGGACCGGCTGAAGCCCGCCGTCCAGGTAGATAGCGCCGATGAGGGATTCGTAGGCATCGGACAGGATCGAGTGGCGAAACCGGCCGCCGGATCGGGCTTCACTGGTACTCAGCAGCACATAGCTTCCGAGCTTCATCGCCCGGGCCTGGCGGGCGAGCGCCTTCCGGTTGACCAGCGTGGACCGGAGCTGGGTCAGTTGGCCCTCGCGGCGCCCGGGGTACTTGTGGTATATGAACTCGCCGACCACGAGATCCAGCACCGCGTCGCCCAGGAACTCCAGCCGTTCGTTGGAGTGCACGCCCGACTGCTCCCGGGAATATACGTAGGAACGGTGCTTGAGCGCCGTGATCAGGTAATCGGGGTTCTTGAAGCGGTAGTCGATGTATTTCTGAACCTGGCGGACGTTTTCACGTTCAAGGGCCGTTCGGTTCGCGGCGTGACCGGATGCACCGCTATTCAGGCCCGAGACCAGGGCACTGGCCGCGCGTCGCAGCTTCTGCAGAATGGAATGCCGATTTGGCACGGTAGTCCCCGAAGCACGTCCGAGGCTTTTCGGAAAGAAGCTACGCCGTGTATTTCCTGATCACGAGCGTCACGTTGTGCCCTCCGAAACCGAACGAATTGGTTAGGGCCGCCCTCACTTCCCGTTCCCGGCCCGCGTTGGGGACGTAGTCCAGGTCGCAATCGGGATCGGGCTCCTCGTGGTTGATGGTAGGATGGACGAAATCGCGGGCGACGGACAGCGTGGTCGCGATGAACTCGACTCCTCCGGACGCCCCCAGGAGGTGGCCGACGAGCGATTTGGTGGAGCTGATCGCCAGGCTATGCGCTTGATCCCCGAAGACCTTTTTGATGGCCAGGGTTTCGATGCGGTCATTGAATGGCGTGGACGTGCCATGGGCGTTGATGTAATCGATTTCGTCCACGGCCAGTCCGGCGTTCCGAAGCGCCAGGTGCATGGATCGCGCCGCGCCTTCACCCGATTCATGGGGTTGAGTGATATGAAAGGCATCCGCCGTCGCGGCGTAACCCGCCAGTTCGGCGTAGATCGTTGCACCGCGCCGCTTCGCGTGAGCCAGGGTCTCGAGGACGACCATGCCGGCGCCTTCGCCGAGTACGAATCCGTCCCGTTGGGCATCGAAAGGCCTGCTTGCCCGCTCCGGCTCTTCATTTCGCAGGGACAGGGCCCGCATGTTGCTGAACCCGGCCACGGCCATGGGGGATATGCTGGCCTCCGTGCCGCCGGTGACCATGACGTCCGCGTCCCCGTGCTGCAGGATCCGGAACGCGTCGCCGATGCCGTGCGCGCCGCTGGAACAGGCCGATACCGTGGTGTAGTTGGGCCCTTTCAGGCCGTGAATCATTGAGATATGGCCGGGCGCCATGTCCGCGATCATCATGGGGATGAAAAAGGGACTCACGCGTCCCGGTCCCTTGTGCACCAGGTTGGCATGCTGGTTTTCGAAAGTCCATATCCCGCCGACGCCCGTACCCAACACCACCCCGATGCGGTCCCGGTCCTCGGCGTCGAGATCCAGCCCGGAGTCGTCGATCGCCATTTGCGCCGCGATCACGGCGTATTGGACGTTCTCGTCCATTCGCCGCACTTCTTTCCGGTCGATGTAGTCCGCCGCGTTGAAGTCCTTCAATTCGGCGGCGATTTTCGCCGGAAAGGCGCTCACATCGAATTTCGTAATAGGCCCTACGCCGCTCTGACCCGCGCAAAGAGCCTTCCAGTAAGTATCGAGCGTGAGACCCACGGGACTCAGGACGCCCATACCGGTGACGACAACGCGTTCAGCCACCCCGACGCCTCCCGAAATCAGCCAGTCGAGTCACCCAGCCTGCGTGGAAATCCCGATCTGCATGGATATCCCGGTCTGCATGGATATCCCAGTCTGCATGGATATCCCGGCCGGGCCTCGATATGAATCAGCCGTCTAAATTGGACTGGAGATACTTGATCGCGTCGCCGACCGTGACGATCTTTTCGGCATCCTCGTCGGGGATCTCAATGTCGAACTCTTCTTCGAGGGCCATGACGAGTTCGACCGTATCAAGCGAGTCGGCGCCCAGGTCGTCGGTGAACGAGGCATTGTCGGTGACCTGGTCACCGTCCACACCAAGTTGTTCGGCGATGATCTCCTTTACGCGGTCTTCCATCTTCTTTCCTCCTGTACAGATGATTGTAAAAAACCGGCTGCTTTCCTCACATGCCCATGCCGCCGTCGACGCGCATCACCTGGCCGGTTACGAAAGCGGCGTCGTCGGACGCCAGAAAGGCCGCGATGCCGGCGACGTCATCGGGTTGTCCGGCCCTGGACAGCGGCGTGGCTTCCAGGAACGCGGACCGCACCGCCTCGGGAAGCGCTTCCGTCATGGCCGTTTCGATGTATCCCGGAGCGATCGCGTTGACCGTGATGCCCCTGCTGCCCACCTCTTTAGCCACCGATTTGGTGAAACCGATGATTCCGGCCTTGGAAGCGGCGTAGTTGGCCTGGCCCGGGTTGCCCGTAAGGCCCACGATTGAGGTCATGTTAATGATCCTGCCGCTGCGCTGCCGCATCATCTGGCGGATTACGGCCTGCGTACAGACGAACACGCCGCCCAGGTTCACGTGGATGACTTCGTCCCAGTCATCCTGTTTCATGCGCATCAGGAGCGTGTCCTTGACCGTCGCCGCGTTATTGATCAGGACGTCGATGGACCCGTAGTCCTCGACCACGCTGTCGACCAGGTTCTTCACGCTGTCCCGGTCATCGATGCTCAGGGAAACGCCCCGGGCATCGCCGCCCTTGCGGTTCAGCGCGTCGGCGGCTTCCTGCGCCTTCGCGCCGTCGCGGCTGGACAGGATGATCCGGGCGCCTTCCGCGGCGAAGCGTTCGGCGACGGCGGAACCGATACCCTGCGCTCCGCCCGTTACGATGGTGACCTTGTCCTTTAAGCCCCGCAAACTTGAAGTACTCCGCGCGTGCGTGTCGTTATCCGTAAAACGAAACCGGTTTACCGCGATTCCAACCGATCGGCCACGAGCCGTCCGTGCGTTTCCGCCACAGGCCGACCGATCGATTCCGCCACGGCCGTGACGTCGGCAAGTTTGTCCGCGTTCAGGACGGCGATGCCGCGGTGCATCCGCTTCATCAGCCCCGTGAGCACGTTGCCCGGTCCTGCTTCCACCACGGTGTCCACCTCTTGATCGGCCAGCGTCTGCATCGATTCCGCCCAGCGCACGGGGTGGGTCAGCTGTTCGATCAGCAGGCGGCGGATTTCATCGGGCTCCGTCACGGCCCGGGCGTTCACGTTGGCCACTACCGGCGTTTCCAAGCGGGAAAAGGGGGTCTTTTCAATCGCCTCGGAGAGGCCGTGCCGAGCATATTCCATGAGTTCGGAATGGAAGGCGCCGCTGACCTTGAGCGGAACGACCCGTTTCGCGCCCGCCGACCTGGCACCGTCCATCGCCCGTTCTACGGCCGGCACGGCCCCGGCGATGACCGTCTGTACCGGTGCGTTGTAGTTCGCCGGTTGAACGGGTTCGTCATCCGCGCAGGCGGCCCGGCAGACTTCGTCGATCTCTCGTGGAGACAGGCCGATCACGGCCGCCATGGTTCCCCGACGCCGCTGTCCGGCCTCGTGCATCAGTGCACTGCGCAGTCGGACCAGGCGCAGCGACTCCTCGAAATCGAGGGCGCCGGCCGCCACCAGCGCCGAATACTCGCCCAGGCTGTGGCCGGCGACGAAATCCGGTTCGATCCCATGCGCTTTCAGCATGGATGCGACCGCCACGCTGTGCACCAGGATGGCCAGCTGCGTGTAGTTCGTCTGCTTCAGGGTTTCGGCGGGGCCGTCGAAGGAGACGCCGGCGATATCGGCGCCGGTGATCTCGCGGGCCTGCTGGTAAAGCGATCGAACCTGCGGATACCGGTCGTGCAGGTCCCGGCCCATGCCGACGTACTGCGAGGCCTGGCCCGGAAACAAGAAGGCGATCCTGGCTTGGGTCATGGGTATCGGCGCCGAACCTAAATCGCTTCGACTTCCTGGACTTCCCTTCCTTGGTAGTGTCCGCAGTGGGGACAAACGCGGTGTGCGCGTTTCATCTCCCCGCAATGGGAGCATTCCACCAGCGTCGGCATCTGCAGCACCCAGTGCGTACGGCGCTTACGACTCCGTGCCCGAGATTGGCGTCGCTTGGGCAGGGCCATCTTTAATCCTCCTTCAATAACGTTTTCAAGGTGTGCCAGCGTGGGTCCTCCTGCCGCGTACCGCAACTGCAGGCACCCTCGTTGAGGTTCCTGCCGCAATCGGGACAGAGGCCCTTGCATGCTTCGCTGCACAGGGGTTTCATGGGGATATTCAGGTTGACGAGTTCGGCGATGCGCCGACTGAGGTCGATCGTCTTCGCGCTGTAGTCCAGGATTTCCACGTCGTCCGATTCGGTCAGCTCCTCGCCATCGGGTATGGCCCGGTCGGTCTTCTCGTAGTAGGTCGCGATTTCGCCGCTGATATGTTCTTCGACCTCTTCGAGGCACCTGCCGCAGGAGAACGTCATGGAGACCGCGATGTCGGCCTGCAGCACGAGCGAATTCTCGGAGACTGTCAGCGTGCCGTCCACCTTGACGGGCGAAGCGAAACGGCATTCCTCGTCCGGAATGAAATCGGCGGCGGGTGTGTCTTCCAGGTGGATGGGATGCAGACCTTCGGCCAGATGCTCGATCGCTATTTGCATATTGACGGCTTGTTCACGGGACTACGACCACGTTCCACACGCGATTTAAACGCCACATTCCGGATGCGCCGGACTATATCCCAATCAGCCGGAAGCCACTAATAATAGGGAGGTTACCCCTGTCATGTCAAGAGTAAAATCCCCGGATCAGGCGAGTGCGGACCGAATCGAATCCACCACGTCGGCCGACCGGTCGGCTACCGGAATGCCCGCCTCGTTCAGCGCGCTCACTTTCTCCTCGGCGCCGCCCGTTCCCCCCGATATGATCGCGCCGGCGTGCCCCATGCGCTTGCCGGGAGGCGCCGTGCGTCCCGCGATGAAACCGACCACCGGCTTCTTCATGTGCTGCCGCACGAACTCGGCCGCCCGTTCCTCGTCGGAGCCGCCAATCTCGCCGATCATGACCACGGCGTGGGTATCCGGGTCCGCTTCGAAGGCCTCGAGGGCGTCGATGAAGCCCGTACCGATGATCGGATCGCCGCCGATTCCCAGGCAGGTCGACTGACCGATGCCCGCGGCTGTCAACTGGTGGACGATCTCGTAGGTCAACGTGCCGCTGCGGGAGACCACGCCCACATGTCCGGGCCGGTGGATGTGGCCGGGCATGATGCCCACCTTGGTGACCCCGGGCGTGATGGCGCCGGGACAGTTCGGCCCCAGGAGCCGTACGCCGGAATGCTGCAGGACGGCGTAGACCCGGGCCATGTCCAGCGTCGGGATGCCTTCCGTGATGCAGATCACCAGGTCCATTTCGGCGTCGATGGCCTCGTGGATCGCGTCGGCCGCGAAGGCGGGGCGGACGTAGATGATGGACGTGTTGGCGCCGGTCGCCCCTGCCGCTTCCCCGAGGGTATCGTAGATCGGGATGCCGTCCAGGTCCTGGCCGCCCTTCCCCGGAGTGACTCCGGACACGATGTTCGTGCCGTAGGCCGCCATCTGGCGCGTGTGAAAGGAACCGTCCCTTCCGGTGATCCCTTGCACGACGACGCGGGTGTTTGCGTCAACCAGGATGCTCATCTTGCCCCCTTCCCGAGCGCTACGGCCTTCTGAACGGCTTCCGCCATGGTGTCTACGGCAACGAGCCCCACGGATTCGAGTATTTTCCGGCCCTCGGCTTCATTGGTCCCGGTGAGCCGGATGACGATAGGCAGTGTGAGCGGTCCGCCAGGACCGGCGGCGATACGGTCCAGGGCGGTCACGATGCCGTTGGCCACGTCGTCGCAGCGCGTGATCCCGCCGAATATGTTGAAAAGCACGGCCTTGACCCGGTCGTCGGACGTGATGATGTTCATGGCGGTGACGACCTTGTCCGGGTTCGAGCTCCCGCCGATATCGAGAAAGTTGGCGGGCATGCCCCCGTAGAACTTCACCATGTCCATGGTCGCCATTGCCAGGCCGGCGCCGTTGACGATGCAGCCGATGTCGCCATCGAGCTTGACGAAGCTGAGATCCGCGTCCCGCGCCTCGGTCTCGGTGGGCTCTTCGGATTCGGGATCGCGCATGGCCTCGATTTCCTCGTGTCTGAATAGCGCGTTGTCATCGATGTTCACCTTGCCGTCCAGGATCCACAGTTTGCCTTCCGGCGTGCTCACGAGGGGGTTGATCTCCGCCAGGGACGCGTCGCTTTCGATAAAGGCGTCGTAGAGCCGGGCTAGCATGCCGGCGGCCTGTTTGACCAGCGCGGAATCGGAATAGAGTTTGAAAGCCAGGGACCTGGCCTGATACGGTTGCAGGCCGAGCAGCGGGTCGACGGCCAGCTTGTGAATCTTCTCCGGCGTATCCCGGGCGACTTCCTCGATGTCGACGCCTCCCGCCGCGCTGACCATGAACACCGGCCGCCGGGTCTGCCGGTCGAGGATGATCCCGATGTAGGCTTCGTGGTCGATCTCCACCGCTTCGGCCACGAGGACCTGCCGGACCGTCAGCCCCTTGATGTCCATGCCCAGGATCCGGCCCGCGATTTCGAATGCCTCATCGGGCGTCGAGGCCAGTTTCACACCGCCCGCCTTGCCCCGTCCGCCGACGTGCACCTGGGCCTTGACCACCACCCGCGTGCCCAGTTCCTCGGCGATACGCCGGGCTTCATCGGGCGTCCGGGCCACCTGTTCCCGCGGGATCGCCATCCCGTGCCGGGCGAAGATGCCCTTCGCCTGGAATTCGTGTATGTTCAAATCCTGCTCCTTTGCTTTTCCACCATGCCTCCCAGGGCGTCGAAGCCTGGCTTGAGGGCCGCCGTCTCACCCGTCCTTACGTCAGCTTGCTTACCATGCCGCCCAGAGCGTCGAAGCTCGGTTTCAGGGACGGGTACATTGATTTGAAGATCCCGTAACACTCCTCGTAGCGTTCCGACGTCTCCGGTTCCGGCTCCGTCCTGGACACGACGTCGACCAGTTCGTCCGCGGCTTCCTCGACCGTGCCGTACACGCCGGTGCCGACCGCGGCCAGGATGGCGGCGCCGAAGGCGGGGCCTTCCTCGGCGTTCACGGTAACGACTTCCGCCCCGTAGACATCGGCCTGGATCTGCCGCCAGAGGCTGCTCCGCGCCCCACCGCCCGTGGAACGGACCTGCGTGACGGACAGCCCGAGCTCCCGCATGATTTCTATGGAATCCCGCAGGGCGAAGGTCACGCCCTCCATCACGGAACGGATCATGTGGGGCCGTCCGTGCCGTCCCGTGATACCGATGAACGCGCCCCGCGCGTTGGCGTCCTTGTGGGGGGTGCGCTCGCCCATGAGGTAGGGGAGAAACACCAGGCCCTCGCTGCCCGCCGGCGCGCGGGCCGCCTGGGCCGTCAGCAGTTCGTAGGGGTCGGTGTCCAGCATCCGGGCCGCGCTGACCTCGACTTCGCCCAGCGTATTGCGCAGCCACTGGAAGGCGCCGCCCGCGAAGAGGGTCACCCCCATGAGGTACCACTTGTCGGGGACACTGTGGCAGAAGGTATGGACGCGCAGTTCCGGGTCCACGCGGACGTCGTCGGTGTGGGCGAAGACCACGCCCGACGTACCCAGGCTGGCCAGGATCCGGCCGGACCGGACGATACCGGCGCCCACGGCGCCGCAGGTGTTGTCGGCGCCGCCGCCGACCACGGGCGTGCCGGGCCTCAGTCCCATATCCGCGGCCACCTCCTCCGTCACGCGGCCGCAGACGTCGATGGATTCGAAGGTGGGCGGCAGGAACTCCGCAGGCAGGCCGATGGCTTCCAGCATGGCGCCGGACCATCTCCGCTCGCGCACGTCGAACATGAGCGTGCCCGCGGCGTCGGAGACTTCCATGGCGAATTCGCCGGTCATGCGGAACCGGATGTAGTCCTTGGGCAGCAGGACTCTCCGGATGCGGTCGTAAACAACCGGTTCGTGGTCGCGGACCCAGATCAGCTTGGGTGCGGTGAAGCCTTCGAGGGCCGGATTGGACACCCAGTCCACCAGGTTCTCCTCGCCCGCCTGTTCCGTGATCCATCGGCACTGTTCGGACGTCCGCGTATCGCACCACAGGATGGAAGGCCGGAGCACCTCGTCCCGTTCATCCAGCAGGACCGAACTGTGCATCTGTCCCGACAGGCCGATCCCGGCGATGGATTCGGCTGGCACGCCGGCGGCGCCCATGGCTTCGCGCACCGTATTCGATGCCGCGCGCCACCAGTCCGCCGGATCCTGCTCGGCCCAGTTGGGACGGGGCGTGTGCAGGGGGATCTCCTCGAAGGCCCGGGCCGCCAGGCCGCCCCGTTCGTCGACGATGATCGTCTTGATGCCCGAGGTGCCGATGTCGATGCCGATCATGTGTCTCATGGTTGGACCTGTGCCTGCCTGAAGCGTGCCATTCCGGCACAAAAAAACCTGCGCAAGACCGCAGGGACGAGATGATTGGAACTGGGAGCCGGATTCACCCCATGTAGGCGTGCAGCCGGACACTGCGGGACGTATGGCGCAATCGCCGGATCGCCCGCTCCTTGATCTGTCGCACCCTTTCGCGGGTCAGGCCGAACTGCTTCCCGATCTCGTCCAGGGTCATCGGCTTTTCCCGGTTGATCCCGAAATAGAAACGGATCACGGCGGCTTCGCGGTCCGTGAGCGTATTGAGGGCCCAGACCACTTCCTCCTTCAACGACTTCTCCATGACCGGCGTATCCGGCGATTCGATGTTCGTGTCTTCGATCACGTCGAGCAGGCGCCCCTCTTCCCCCGGTGAAAAAGGCGCGTCGAGCGAAAGGTGGGGACTGAACGTCCGCATGATGTCGACCACTTCACGGTGGTCCTGCGACAATCTGCCCGCGATTTCGAGGGTCGTGGGCTCCCGGCCCAATTCCTGCTTGAGGCCCCGTACGACCTTGTTGATCCTTCGCAGCTCCTCGGCCCGGTTCAACGGAAGACGGAAGATCCGGGACTGTTCGGCCAGGGCCTGCATGATCGCCTGGCGCACCCACCAGACCGCGTAGGAAATGAATTTGAATCCCTTGTGCTCGTCGTAGCGCTGCGCGGCCTTGATCAGGCCGATATTGCCCTCGTTGATCAGGTCGGACAGCGGCAGGCCCTGGTTCTGGTACTGCCTGGCCACAACGACGACAAACCGCAGGTTGGCCTGGATCAGCTTGTTGATGGCGCCGTTCACTCCGTTGCGCGCATCGCGCGCCAGCGCCATTTCTTCTTCCAGATTCAATACCGGGATGGTCCTGATTTCTTTCAGGTAGGTATCGAGCGACCGGTCATCACCGGAATTCCGTGATCCAACCCGGGAAATGTTGACTTCCGACTGGGCGGACTTGGGCATGAACTTTCTCCGGTACCGAATGCAGACCGGTTGAAGACAGCCGGATGCTGTCCCGCCGAACTGTTTGTGGCAGCGGTTGTTGCGGATTTGGATCGGTTAAAGGCGAACCGACACCTGCGTGATACATCCGGTTCTTTAGAAACTTACAAAACTATAATAGTGGCCCGGTCGGGGCGTCAAGGTATTTTAAGGCAAACTCCGCAGTGAGGCAACCCCGGCTTAGAACACCCGTTTCTCGACGTTGTTGCCGATATAGATGTCCATCATCGTGGTCCGGTTGCCCCAGAAGTGATCCTGTCCCCACGAATTGGGCTCCAGGCCTTTGAACCAGGGCTTGCGCAGGTCCAGCACGTGGGTGTGATAGATGAAAACGCCCCCCGCGTCTTCCACCAGGATGCGTTCGGCCTGCCCGTAGTACGCCATGCGTTTCACCTCGTCCATCGTCGTTCCCCCGGCCTGCAGCAGCCGGTCGAAGGCGTCGTTCTTCCAGTCATGCCGGCCGTGGCCGACCGGTTGAGAATGCCAGACCTGGGACAGCATGTTGTCGGGATCGGGGTAGTCGTACTGGTAGGGGATCAGCCCGAAGGGAATGGCGTACTGGTACATGTTGTCCATGTAGAGTCCGATTTCCTGGTTCCGGATCTCGACGCGCATGCCCAGGGTTTCCAGCAGCATGCCCTGGATCGCCTGGGCGATGCCCATCTGGGTCGGGTCCGCCTGGCGAAGCCAGAATTCAATCTCGGGCAGGCCCTTGCCGTCCGGATAGCCGGCTTCCGCGAGCAGGCGCCGCGCCTCGGGCGGGTCGTAACGCTGGACATCCTTCAGCAGGTCGCCCGTGTATCCGGGGAAGTTGGGCGGCAGCATCGTGTAGGCGGGCGTGCCGTGGCCCTGCAGGATGACCCGGCAGATGGTCTCGCGGTCGATGGCGTGGCCGACGGCCCGGCGGACCCGCACGTCGTCGAAGGGAGGGATCGCGGTCCGGAAGAAGAGGTACCAGGTCTGGAAATGGGCGTTGGAAGACAAATCCCGGGTCAGTTCGGGGCTGTTTTCGATCTCTCCCAGGAATTGGGCAAAGACGCCCTGGCGGTCGACTTCGTTGTTCTCGTAGGGCGCGATGCCGGGATGGGTGCCGGCGATGATGAACTTCAGCAGGATCTTCTCCAGGTAGCCCGGGTAAGGCCCGTTATAGTGGGGATTCAGGTCGTAGGAGATGTACCGGTCGGTGATCCATTCATCCAGCTTGTAACTGTAGTTGCTGACCATATTGCCGGGCTCGGTCCAGCGACGGCCGTATTTCTGCACCTGCCAGGGCGGCACGGGCGCCGCGGAATTGTAGGCCATGATGTGGGGAAGAAAGGGGCAGGGGGCCTCGGCCTCGATTTCCAGCGTCAGGTCGTCGATGGCGCGAACGCCCACCGAGTCGGGATCGCTGATGTTGCCGTGGTTGAAGTCCCGCGCGTTCTTGATATTGTAGAAGAGAAAGGCGAAGACGTTGCCCTCGTCCGGGTCCAGGAAACGCTTGAAGGTGTACTCGAAATCGTGGGCGGTCACGTCCCGGCCGTCGCTCCAGCGCGCACCCTCCCGGAGATGGAAGGTCCAGGTACGCCCATCCGGGGACGGTTCCCAGCGGTCGGCGGCCCCCGGGATCAGGACATCGTCGGCGTCGAACATGGTAAGTCGTTCGAACAGATAAGGATCCGCGCCTTTCACGCCGTAGTTGTCCATGCTCACGTCCAGCGTCTTGGGCTCTTCGATGAAGTACATCAGGATCTGTTCGTGGAGCGGTGCGGCGTCGGGCGGCAACTGCTTCCCCAGGCTGTTGACCACGGGACCTTCGGCGATCTGAACCTGGGTGCTTTCGTCTCCGCCGCAGGCCGCTGCGCAGAAGAAAACGAGGAGGAGGGCACGGACCCCGAGGGCATGGGAGGACATAGTACGTGCATCCTTAGTATGGGGTTTTGCGAGTTTCCTGTAAAATGACCACCCACCGTCGCGCGGGTCAACAGAAAAGCGCAAGGGCGGTCAGACGTGCCTGCTTGACACCGGGGATGCGGATAGATAGGTTGATGGCGGCCCGTCCCGCTCACCCGAGTCGTCGCTTAAAACATAACACGCCAGGCAGTCCGGACCATGTCCCAACCGCACGCCGAACCTTCCCGCCCCACACTGCGCAAGTCCCTTGGGCTGTTCGACGGCATCACCATCCTCGTCGGTATCACCATCGGGGCCGGCATTTTCTCGGCACCTCAGATCATCGCGGGATTCACCGGATCCTTCACGCCCATCCTCTGGCTCTGGATCGCGGGCGGGGCCTTCATTTTCATCGGCGGCCTGGTCTATGCGGAACTGGGCAGCCGGATGCCGGACACGGGCGGCGAATACATGTACATCAGCCGCGCTTTCGGTCCCTTTGCCGGGTTCATGTTCGGCTGGTCCCAGCTGTTCATCATCCGCACCAGCCCCCTCGCCGGCCTGGCCATCGTGACCGTCAACTATTTTACCTATTTCGTCGACATGACGCACGTCGAACGGATCGCCGTAGCCCTGTTCATCATCCTGCTGCTGACCATCCTGAACTACGTGGGCGTGCACCGGGCCGGCTTCTACCAGCGCCTGACCACAGTGCTCAAGGTCGCCGGCCTGATGCTCCTCGTTGTGCTCGGATTCACCCTGGATTACGGGGGCGAAAACCTGCTGGGCACCGCTGCGGCGCCGACCGGTACGCTGGGGCCCGTCGGCAATATCATCGCCGCCGCCTTCATGGTGGTCTTCGCCTACATGGGATTCGAACGGGTGGGTTACTCGGCGGGCGAGATGAAGGACCCCCGGCGCACCATACCCCTGACCATGTTCGTGGGGATCACCGCGATCGTCCTGATCTATGTCCTGGCGAATCTCCTCTATCACCAGACCCTCGGCATGGAAGGCGTCCGGTCGAGCCGCATCGTGGCATCGGACACGGCCGTCCTGCTGCTGGGACCCATCGGCGCGGGGTTCATCGCGGTCACCGTCATGATCTCCACGACCGGCAGCATGAACGGGACCTTCATGACCGCCACGCGGGTCTATTACGCCATGGCGCGGGATGGACTCTTCTTCAGGTGGCTGGACTACATCCATCCCGTGTACCGTACGCCTTCGCGGGCCATCATCGCCCACGCCGTGTGGGGAACGGTCATATTGCTGTTCCGGGGGACCTTCGAGACCATCATGGCGGGGATGGTGTTCGCGGTGCTCATCTTCTTCGGGGCCAACACCCTGGCCCTGTTCAGGCTTCGCCGGATGGGCGTCGGCGCCGACGGCGGATACCGGGTGCCGCTCTATCCCTGGACACCGGCCCTTTTCCTGGCGGGCATCGTCGTCCTCGTGGTGCTGCGCGCCACCTTCGAATGGTACAACTCGCTGATCGACCTCGCCTTTATCGTCACCGGCCTGCCGTTCTGGTTGATCTGGCGCAAGACGAGGGGCTGAATGCGGGCGTCGACCCGGCCCAGCCATCAGCTAGAGCCAAACCTGGCCATCGTCAGAAGCCGGATCAGAAGCGGATCCGACCGCCGACGAATACGCCGTGGTCTCCGCCTCGATCATATCTGACATTGATGGCCGGCCGGAAGGAAACCCCGCCCAGGCCGGCGACCGGTATTTCCTCCCAGGATTCCGACTTTACCATGTACCCGACCGCGAGACCGGGCAGCGCGCCGACGAGGTTTCCCAGCGTCACCAGGCCGACCCATGCTTTGCCGGTGTCTACATCATCGGCAAATGTCAAGACGACCAATGCCGTCCCCACGCCGCAGCCGATGAGCAGCCCCTTCCCAACGTTGCGCTCCATGCCCAGGCTGCGCTCGAGGCGAACGATGTCCTTGACGTAGTGGCGCCCAGGCATGTTACCCGACGTCACCAGGTCAAAACCGTCCGAGTAGGTCCCCGAGATCCTGCCGGTCATCCGGTTGTCGTGCAGCGTAACGCGGACCCGTTGCCCGGCAAGCTGTTGCACGATCGCGTTCACCGGTTCCTTCACGATCCTGTCGATCTCTGACATCTCGATGACCCGCATCCTGCCGTCCCGCAATTGAATCTTGATCGTCTCGTTAGGAATCTGTTCAATAATGATCCCGCTTACGATGTCTCCGTTTTTCAAATGGACGACGTCTCTCAACTGCTGGGCATCAGCGACAGGGGTTAACACATAAGCGGCCACGAACAGAACTGCCAGGTGTCGAAGCATGCGAACCTCCTTGATTTCTCCAGTGAAATCTAACCAGGCAAATTGGTCTTGGCAACATCCAAAGTCGGCAGGCAGGAATCATCAGATTTCTCTTTACCGAAATGCGTTCTGCGTGTATATTAAATCGTTCAAAGTCAAGTGTATACAATCATTAAACAATGGGTCGACAAGGGCCGCCAGTACGGCCACGAGTTATTGGATGAGCTACCAGTTGACGGACAGTTTCGGTCGAACGATCAACAACCTTCGGGTGTCGGTGACGGATCAGTGTAATTTCCGCTGTATCTACTGCATGCCTGAAGTGGGGATGATCTTCCAGCCGCGCGAAGAGATCCTGACCTTCGAGGAAATCGCCCGATTCGTCGGGATCGTCACCGGGCTGGGCATCTCCAAGCTGCGGTTGACCGGCGGAGAGCCGACCGTCCGGAAGGACCTGCCGGTACTGGTGCGCATGCTTGCGGAGATACCCGGCGTCCGGGACATGGCCATGACGACCAACGGCTTCCTGCTCAAGAAATTGTCACGCGACCTGCGTTCGGCGGGTCTGCCCCGGATCAACGTCAGCCTGGATACGCTGGACGAGGAGAAGTTCAAGGAGATGACCCGCCGCGACGTCCTGCACAAGGTGCTCGACGGGCTGGAGGAGGCGACCCGGCATTTCCAGCTTCCTATCAAGATCAACGTTGTCGCCATGAAGGGATATACCGAGGACGAACTCCTCGATTTCGCGAAACTGGCGCGAACCGGCCCCTACCAGGTGCGCTTCATCGAGTTCATGCCGCTGGACGCGGACCGTTCCTGGACCCGCGACCAGGTGCTGGACGGCGCCGAGATCATTGAGCGGATCGGCGCGCAGTGGCCCCTGGACGCCGTGAAGCGGCCCAACCAGCGGGAGCCGGCCGACCTGTTCCGGTTCCGGGACGGCCAGGGCGAGATCGGACTCATCGCTTCGGTCAGCGAACCCTTCTGCGGCAGCTGCAACCGGATCCGAATCACGGCGGACGGCAAGCTTCGGACCTGCCTGTTCTCCATCAACGAAACTGATATCAAGGCCCTTCTGCGGGGCGGCGCCTCGGACGCGGAGATCGCCGAGACGGTGATCGAGGCCGTGCGGAACAAGGAACCGGGACATCACATCAACGAACCCGATTTCGTCCAGCCGGAACGGACCATGTCCTCCATCGGCGGATAGCAGGAGATCATCATGAGTCAGCGGTTGTCATCTCAGGAGCTTCTCGCCCAGGTCAAGGGCGAAGTTAAAGAGATGTCCATGGAACAACTTAAGGAAAAGCTGGACCGGAAGAACGACCTGGTCCTGATCGACGTGCGTGAGCAGGACGAAGTCGACCAGGGCGTTATCGTCGGGGCGACCCATATTCCGAGGGGCTTTCTCGAGCTAAGGATCGAGAACACCGAGAGCGACCGGGACCGGGAAATCGTGCTGTACTGCGCGGGCGGCAACCGCTCGGCGCTGGCGGCGCAGTCGCTGGAAGCCATGGGCTACACCAACGTCATCTCCATGCGGGAAGGATATACGGGATGGAGCGCGGCCGGCTTTCCCACGGTCCAGGAGCGTGCCTTGAGCAAGGATGAACGCCTCCGGTATTCCCGGCACCTGATCGTGCCCGAGATCGGGGAGAAGGGCCAGGTTAAGATCCTCGAATCCAAGGTGCTGCTGGTGGGCACGGGCGGATTGGGATCCCCGTCGGCCTACTATCTCGCGGCCGCGGGAGTGGGCACCATCGGGCTCATCGACTTCGACGTGGTGGACGTGACGAACCTGCAGCGGCAGATCATCCACGGAACGTCCGACATCGGCCGTCCCAAGGTGGTATCCGCCCAGGAGACGATCAACGACCTGAACCCCGACTGCAACGTGATCCTCCATGAAACCCGCCTCATGGCCGAGAACATCATGGAAATCATCAAGGACTACGACATCATCGTCGACGGCTGCGACAATTTCCCGACGCGGTACCTGGTGAACGACGCCTGCGTGCTGGCCGGCAAGCCGAACGTCCACGGAAGCATCTACCAGTTCGACGGCTACGCCACGGTGTTTCATCCGGATAAAGGACCGTGTTACCGCTGTCTCTATCCCGAACCGCCGCCGCCCGGCGCCGTACCCAGTTGCGACGAAGCGGGCGTGCTCGGCGTCCTCCCCGGGACGGTGGGACTCATTCAGGCCACCGAGGCCCTCAAGCTCGTACTCGACGAGGGCGATTCGCTCATCGGCCGGATCCTGATGTACGACGCGCTGGACATGACCTTCCAGACCTTCAACGTGCAGAAGGATCCGTCCTGTCCCCTGTGCGGCGAAAACCCCACGGTTACCGAGTTAATCGACTACGAAGCCTTCTGCGGCTTCGCGCCGGCCGCCGGATGACAGTTGGCCGGGCGTTGCCTCCTTGCCGTACGTAGGCCGGGTCCCGCATGGGGAAACATCCCCGGACGACCGCGCGGTAAGGGGATATTCATGTTCATTCGTGTTTGATGGTTTTCCATTCAGTTTAGCCGTTAACCCATAAGGAATCCATACCATGGCGGAAAGAATCGGTTTCATCGGCCTCGGCATCATGGGCGAGCCGATGTGTCGCAACCTCATGAAGGCAGGTTATGCCTGCACCGTGCATACCCGGACGAAATCGCGGGCCGAAAAGCTCCTGTCGGAAGGCGCGGTCTGGGCCGACAGCCCGGAAGAAACGGCGGGCAAGTCGGACGTAATCATCACGATCGTGACCGACACACCGGACGTGGAGAAGGTGATTCTGGGTGAAGGGGGGATCATCGAGGGCATAAGTCCGGATTCGGTGGTCATCGACATGAGCACCATCTCCCCCTCGGCCACGCGGACCATGGCCGCGGCGCTCGGGGAGAAGGGCGCGGACATGCTCGACGCGCCGGTCAGCGGCGGCGACACCGGGGCGATCGCGGGGACCCTGTCCATCATGGTGGGCGGCAGGCAGGAGGTCTTCGACCGGTGCCTGCCCGTCTTCGAAGCCATGGGCAAGAGCATCAACCTGATCGGCGATCACGGCGCGGGACAGATGACCAAGCTCTGCAACCAGGTGGCCGTGAGCGTGGCCAACCTCGCCATGGCGGAGGCGCTCCTCCTGGCCGCCAAAGCCGGCCTGGACATGGAGAAGATGCTCGCCGCGATCAGCGGAGGCGCAGCGGGTTCCTGGCAGCTGTCCAACCTGGCGCCGCGCATCATAAAGCGGGACTTCGATCCGGGATTCATGGTGAAACTGCAGCAGAAGGACCTGCGGCTCGTGCTGGGTACCGCCTCGGAACTCGGACTGGGACTGCCCGGCGCGAGCCTTGCCCACCAGTTGTTCAATGCCGTCGAGGCCGCGGGCGAGGGCGACGAGGGCACGCAGGCCCTGGTGAAATCCCTGGAACGCATGTCCGGGGTGGAAGTACACGGCTAGAAACGACCCCTTAAAGGAGATCGATGCGTTTCAGCGTCCTGTTGACCCTCTTCGGCGTCGGTGCGGTCCTGATGGCGGTCGCCGTAGTCTTCATGTACGGGACGGACGGAGCGGGCGAACCGAGAACGCCGGTCGAGCACGGCAGAAGACTCTTCCGGCTGCAGGGCTGTGCAACGTGCCACGCCATTGGTGGAGGGATCTCACGGGGACCCGACCTGGCCGGGTTGATCCCCCGGCTTTCCGCCCGCCTGACCGACACGGCGTATCAGCATCACCTGGATTCGCTCCGGGTGGCCGGACCGGATGCGTACGCTTATTTCGCGTCGCGGTACGAGCAGGTGCTGGACACGCAGGGCGAAGAGCGGATCAAGGCCTGGTTCGCGGAGCACCTGCGGAATCCCCGGTTCGACCACTTCACGGGACTGATGCCCGACTACGATCATTTGACGGAAGAACAAGTGGGTCGACTGACGGCCTTCATACTGACTTTGCGGTAGCACAATCCTCGCAGAACGGAGACCGAAACATGACAGACGCTGGAAAGAGACACAGCAGGACGATCACCGACGGACCCTCTCGCGCCCCGGCCCGGGCTATGCTCAAGGCATCCGGGTTCACCGACGCGGACCTTGCCCGGCCTATCATCGGGATCGCCAACACCTGGATCGAGATCGGTCCCTGCACCTACCACCTGCGCGACCTGGCCGAATATGTGAAGGAGGGCGTCCGGGAGGCCGGCGGCACGCCCATGGAGTTCAACACCGTCTCCATCTCCGACGGGATCACCATGGGCAGCCAGGGTATGAAGGCCTCGCTGGTCAGCCGCGAGGTGATCGCCGATTCCATCGAGCTGGTCACGATCGGGAACATGTTCGACGGGCTCATCGCACTGTCCGGTTGCGACAAGACGATCCCGGGCACGGTCATGGCCCTCGGCCGGGTGAACGTGCCGTCGCTCATGCTCTACGGTGGCTCGATCATGCCGGGCAGCTTCCAGCAGCACGACGTCACTATCCAGGACGTCTTCGAGGCCGTGGGCGCACATGCGTCAGGCAAGATGAGCGACCTGGAGCTTAAAGACATGGAAGATCACGCCTGTCCGGGCGCCGGCGCCTGCGGCGGCCAGTTCACGGCCAACACCATGGCCATCGCCTTCGAAATGCTGGGGATCTCGCCCATCGGCAGCGCGAGCGTACCCGCCACCCACCCGGACAAGCCGGAGGTGGGCCGCGAATGCGGACGCCAGGTCATGGAACTGGTGCGCAGGAACCTCTGCCCAAGGGACATCATGACCCGGAAGGCCTTTGAAAACGCCATCGCCGCCGTGCTCACCACCGGGGGTTCCACCAACAGCGTGCTGCACCTGCTGGCCGTCGCCCAGGAGTCGGGCGTGGACCTGCAGATCGAGGATTTCGACCGGATCAGCGAGAAGACGCCGCTGCTCGCCGATCTGAAACCGGGTGGGCGGTTCGTCGCCAACGACCTGTTCGCGGCGGGCGGCAACCGGCTCGTGGCCAGGCGCATGCTGGAGGGCGGCATGCTCCACGAGGACGCGATCACTGTTTCGGGCCGGACCATCGCCGAGGAAGCCGCGGAGGCGTCCGAGACGCCGGGCCAGGTGGTCGTCCGGGATCTCGAGGACCCGCTCAAGCCCACCGGCGGCTACGTGATCCTCAAGGGCAACCTGGCCCCCGAAGGCTGTGTATTGAAGGTCGCGGGCCACGAGAAGACCCACCATCGGGGTCCCGCACGGGTATTCGACTGCGAGGAAGACGCCATGGCGGAGGTGATGAACGGGGGGATACAGCCCAATGACGTTGTGGTCATCCGTTACGAGGGGCCGAAGGGCGGTCCGGGCATGCGGGAGATGCTGGCCGTCACCGGCGCCCTCGTCGGCCGGGGACTGGGAGAATCGGTGGCCCTGATGACCGACGGCCGTTTTTCCGGGGCAACCCACGGCTTCATGGTGGGGCACGTGGCGCCTGAAGCCGCGGTGCGCGGTCCCATCGCCGCGCTGCGCGACGGAGACACCGTGGTCTTCGACGTGGCGTCCCGCCGGCTGGACGTGGAGTTGCCCGATGAGGTCATCGCCGAACGCCTTTCCGACTGGACCGAACGTTCATCCCGTTTCGGCGACGGCGTCATGACCAAGTACGCCCGGCTCGTCTCTTCGGCAGCCACGGGGGCGGTAACGCGGGCCTGAGATGCGACAGCACGCGCTTGACGGCACTCGCCCGACAGCGAGTGGCGCGTTTGTGGCCGGTCGGCTGAAGGCGTCGCGAGCAAGGGCGGGCTAGGCGGACTAGGCGGGCTAGGCGGACTAGGCGGACTACAAGATCCCGCGGCCGAGGGCGGAAAGCAGGAGTTCCACGCCCAGTTCGGCCGTGGCGTTCCCCATGTCGAGAATGGGATTCAGTTCGACCACGTCCAGGGCGCGCAGCAGTCCGCTGTCGGCCACCGTTTCCATGAGCAGGTGAACTTCCCGGTAGCTGAGTCCGCCCTTGACCGGCGTGCCCACGCCCGGTGCGATGCCCGGATCGCACACGTCGAGATCGAAAGACACGTGCACGCCCGCCGTACCGTTCCCCGCGAGCTCCAGCGCTTTCTGGGCCACCCGGGCCATCCCAAGCTGGTCCACGTCTTTCATCGTGTAGACATGGATACCGGACTCGAGCACCAGGTTACGCTCGGCGGGGTCGAGATTGCGTACGCCGACGAGTACGGTGTGCTCCGCTTCGACGGCCGGTCCGGCCGGACCGAAACCCGACAGTTCGGTTGGTTCACCGCCCAGCAGTGCGGACAGCGCCATCCCGTGGACGTTGCCGCTCGCGCTGATGTCGGGCGTATTCATGTCTCCGTGAGCGTCCACCCACAGCAGGCCGATGCGTTCGCCGTCGTCCCGTGCGCGCGTGGCGGTGGCCACAACCGAACCGGCGGCAAGACTGTGATCGCCGCCCAGGACGATGGGCACCGCGCCGTCGCGGTGCACGGCTAGCGCTGTATCGTAGAGGTTGCGGCAAACCTCAGCGATGTCTTCGATGTACTTCCTGGACGCGTCGCCCGGACTGCACAGTTCCCGGATGGGCGCGGACAGGTCGCCCCGGTCCGTCACCGTTCTCCCCAGGGCGGAGACCCGTTCGCCCACGCCGGCGATGCGCATGGCGGATGGGCCCATGTCGACACCGCGGCGTCCCGCGCCGAGGTCGAGAGGCACTCCGATGATTTGGATGGGGTTCATCGTTCGTATTGCCTTACCGATTGTTCAAAATCGAACGGGTAATGTTCGGACTACGGCCGGATTCTAGTCCCGCACAGGCAGCTCGCCCGGCGGTGCGATGCGGCAGCCGGGCAGGGTGCGGAGAAAGGCCTCGGGACCGGGCGGACAGTAGATGGCGATGATGCGCATGGGTTCCCATCCGGTGTTGATCGTTTCGTGGAACATGTCGGCGGGAATATGGCACATCATGCCGGGTCCGACCTTCCGGCGAATCTCCTGCCCGTCTTCCTCCACCATCTGCTCGCCTTCCCCGGAAATGTAGTAGAGGATCTCCTCCACGCCGGGGTGGTTGTGCCGTTCGTGGCCCTTGCCCGGCTCGAGCACGACCAGCCCCATGCTGAAGCGTTCGGTCTCGGTAACCCGGGGTTCGCTGAACCACTTGATATTGCCCCAGTCGAACATCATGGTTTCCACGTCGTCCGGTTCTACGAATCGAATGCCCGGTTCTGGCATGGCTGCCTCCCTAGTTAGCGCTCGGCGCGGTGCCGCAATCAGCGTGTCCAAACCCCTACAGATTTAAATCGCCAGTCCCTTGAAGTGACGGACCTGTTCCGTCAGCGCCCGTTCCACGGGAAGGCGCTCGATGCTCGACGCCCCGAAGAAACCGACGACTCCGGTCGTGTTATTCAGCACGTATTCGGCGTCATCGGGTTCGGCGATCGGTCCGCCGTGGCACAATACGAGGATATCTTCCCTCACCCCGACGGCCGCGTCCCGGATGGCCTGGACCCTGGCCGCGGCCTCTTCGAGCGTCATGGCCGTCTGGGCACCGATCGTGCCGCTGGTGGTCAAGCCCATGTGAGGGACAAGCACGTCCGCTCCTGCCTCGGCCATCTTCACCGCCTCCTCCTCGTCGAAGACGTAGGGACAGGTGAGAAGTCCCGCCTGGTGGGCCTCCGCGATCATCTCGACCTCCAGGTCGTATCCCATGTTCGTTTCTTCCAGGTTCTGGCGGAACAGCCCGTCGATGAGGCCGACCGTGGGGAAATTCTGAACGCCCGAGAAGCCCTGGTCCTTGAGCTGTCGTACGAAGACGCTCATGATGCGGAAGGGATCCGTGCCGCAGACCCCCGCCAGCACGGGTGTGTCCTCCACGATGGTCAGGACCTCCTGGCCCATCTCGACCACCACCTGGTTGGCGTCACCGTAAGGCATCATGCCGGAGAGCGAACCGCGCCCGCCCATGCGGTAGCGACCTGAGTTGTAGATGATGATGATGTCGGCGCCTCCGGCTTCCGCGCACTTGGCGGATAGACCCGTGCCGGCGCCCGTGCCGATGATCGGTTTGCCTTCGGAAACCTGCGCGCGCAATCGCCGCAGGCATTCGTCATAAGGGATGGCCATGGTTTGCTCCGGGATGAACAGGGTGATGCATGATGAGGTACTGTTGTAAACGTGGTTTTCGCGACTATGAATCCGTTGACTGTCGAACCCGTAGTATGATTCGAGTATAGAAATCCATGGAACCAGCGTCAACGAAATTGGCGCGCGATCATGGCGTACCGGAACAAGGGGCCGGCAATCTGATTGAATCGGCGCTGGCCGCGCTGTATTTTCTCGGATATGAGCGCCGTCCGCCTTTTACCACAGCCCATCCTGACTGCCCACCAGGGAGGACCGGCGCAAGAACGGATGCCTTGAGAGAACCATCCCATGATCTGTACCGAACACCTGCGGATTGTGCCAATGCAGTACGGGGATGCCCACCTCCTTCGTTTCGAAGTCTGTGATCCTGAGCGTGGCTGGCGCACCGTGCTGTCCCACCGGGCCGAAAACAAGCACCGGCCCTGGGAGAAAGATGAGGGGTCGTCAGTTGAAGACCTGGAAGTCGCGCCTTCAACGGGTGTAGCGGCCGCGGTCTTCACGGAAATCGCCGAACAGGGTACGAACGGACTCATCCGTCGCGGAAAGATCGGTGTTCACAGGATCGAGGAACGGATAATCGTCGAGTCCGCCAACCGGTTCCGCGTCGAGGTATGCGATCGCCTCACCCGTTCTGGCATACTTCTGGCAAGAGTGATGAATCACTACTATTTCGTACCCGATGACCGGGCGATGGGTTACGCCCTGCCCCTGGATTTTGCGTGGATTCCCGGGTTGCACGACCATGAAAACCACGTGGCCGGCGACTGGTTCTTTAGGTCGCCCTGTGCAATCGTATTGGCCCACGGCGTCTATGCCGCCATCGTGCCCGACCTGGACCGCATGCAGGAGCACCCGGACCTGCCCCACGCCCTCGATCTGCGCGCCTGGCATCATCCCGGCAGTGGAGAGACCTACGGGCTCCCCCGCATTTCCTATGGAATCTGCAGATGGAAACCGGACGGTCATGTGCTGACGGCCCGTGATGATGCCGCGCCGGTCAGCGGGACCGAGATCACCTATGGCTTTGATCTCCTGATCGGCACCGGAGAGGGTCCTGAATCGATCGTGGCCCAGGTCACGGAGTTGTTGTGGGACAAATACGGGTCGCGGTACTTGAAGGATATTCGGCCCCAGGTCATGCCCTTCGAGGAGTACGGAAGACGGTACAGCTACAGGCATGAACTGAATCTATGGGCAAAGCCCGTATCCTTTGGCAGTCTAGAAGGTTATGGCATCGAAAACACCTGGCGCAGGGGGATAAACTACCATGCCTGGGAGAATGACTTTCAGGCGGGCTTCGGACTCATGCATTACGGAAGGAAATGGGAGGACGACCATCTCTCTTCCATCGCCGAGGGGATGATCCATCTGCGGCTTTCTTCGCCCAGGCGAGACGGCGCATTTCCCTGTATATACCATGTAGATACTGCATCCTGGGAAGGGGCCATGTACTGGACCTCGTGGCCCGCACACCCCATGGATGGATACGACCTCCAGTCCATGGGCGTTACAGCCTGGTGGATGCTTTATTGGTATGAGCAATTCCCCGATCTCGAACGCGGATCAGAAGTACTGAATTGGGTCATCAATTTCTGCCGGTTCCTGGTCGACGCCCAGCTCCCGTCCGGCGCCATCCCTACCTATTTCGACCGTGAGCTCCACCCCGCACCGCAGCTGAAAGAAGACGCGCCGACGGCCATCGGCGGCGCGGTGCTGGCGAAGACCGCGCGTATTGTCGGAGATCCTGAAATGGAACGAGCCGCCGCGAAGGCCGGCGCGTTTATGAACCGGGAAATCGTACCGCGGATGAAGTTCCAGGATTTCGAACTCTTCTATTCCTGCGCGCCGAGACCGCTGTACTGGGTCGATCCACTCAACGGGATCCCGCCGGTCAATACGCTGGCTGTTCAGTGGGCCGCCGACCACTACTTGGCCCTGTACCAACTGACGGAAGAGGGTCAGTGGCTGCGACAGGGCGAGTACTGCTTGGGCCTGCTGTCCCTGTTTCAGCAGGTTTGGGCGCCGAACCGGTTCGGCAAGGCCTATCTCTTTGGCGGTTTCGGCGTGATGAACTGCGACGGGGAATGGAACGACGGGCGGCAATCCCGTATCGTACCCACCTATGCCGACTACTACGTGGCCACAGGCAAAATCGAATACCTCGAGCGCGCCGTGGCCGCATCCCGAGCCGCCTTCGCCGCCATGGACATGGAGCATAACCACGCCAATGGCATCAACGACTACCGCATCACCATGGCCGAGCAGGAACAGGTGAAGCCGGGAATCGGGATGTCCCCCGAAAGTCTCATGCATGGTGATCCCAGGGTGCATTCCGGTGAAGGCGGCGGCTGGACGGGCTTCAACTGGGGTCCCGGCGGCGGTCTGGCCGCGACTGCTTACCTGGAGCGGCATTTCGGCGGCGTGTGGGTGGACGGTTCATCCAGGAAAGCGGTTGCCATAGATGGTGTCACCGCGGAAGTGACGGGATGGTGGGACAATGCCATAAAACTGTCCGTGGTCAACGCGCTGGGAGACCTCGCGATGCCATACTCGGTGCGGCGAGAAATCCCGCTGAAATTTTGCCATCTGGTCGAAGACGCATACCGCATCGTGGTGAATGAACAGTATCTGGGAGATATACCACGTGAGACGCTGGAGATGGGACTGAAAATCGAAGTATGACATAGCCATTTAGGAGAAAGGAACGTCCTTGAAACTGTCGTTGTCACAGCTCGAAGCGTATCACCGGGACGGATGTGTCATTGTCGACTGCCCCTTTCCGCAGACCCTGGCGCAGGACTGCCAGAGTGCCGTGGAAAAGGTCGCCATCGATCCTGAGTCGGTCACCGCAGATACCCGACGGAATCATTTTCGGCTGGCTCCGCAGATTCCCGGCTCCTACTGGTGCGCGCTCGACCATACCGTGCCTTTCCTGAAGATCATGCTCCATCCGGAAATCCTCGAAATGGCCAGGCAACTCTCCGGCGACGACGATGTCTATTTCCGCAACGGCGGCATCAATGAACTGGCGCCCGACCACTCGTTCTGGTGGCACCGCGACAGCGAAATGGTATACACCGAGTTCATGCACTACTTCTCGGGCGCATCGGTAGCGCAGGGCTGTCTCCGGGTCATTCCCGGCAGTCACATCGGGTCCGCCGACCGGTTCAAGGAAGAAGCGGAACGGCGGCGGCGCAACCAGGGATATCCCGAAGAATACTGGGTCGATGGCATTGCGGACGTGGAATTGCCTGGAGAGGTCCCGCTCGAGGTGAGGCCGGATCAACTCATCGTACGTGATTCAAGGATCTTTCACGCGACCGGGCTAAATACCTCGAATGAAGGCAGGTCGATGAGCCACTGGCTGTTTCGAGATGGAGCGAGTAACGACCACCGGTTCCGTTTCGAGGATGTGCTTACCGAGGAACTGATTGAAGCGCTTTCACCTGAGCAGCGGGACGCGCTGTGGCTGGGAAGGGATTTCGATATCGCCGAGGGATATCGGGATGAACGGGAACGAGAGGATGGGAAGGTGATGTGGGGGGTGGTGTGAGTAGATTCTCTGAGTCCGGGACAGAAAGCGTCTTCGCACAATCCTAGTTAGCCGGCGGAGAGTTCAAAACCCATAGCGCAGCGACATCCTGAATCCCTGCCCTCTGAGCATCGCCCAGGTTTCGGCGAGGTCTAACTCCAGCGGTTCGCGGCTGCCGTCCTTCCAGATGACCCGGCCGGTGGCTCTTCCGGTCTCTACGATTCCCCAATTCACGTATCGCCATGCAAGATCGAGCGTGATCCTATCCGAAAGAGACGTAGCCACTCCGGCTGCCAGCATTACGGAGAAATCGACCCGCCGGCCGTCCGGAACTATGGTCTGCGTCCTGGGAAACGTCATAAGGTATTCGCTGATATCGACATAATGCAGTCCCGCGCCGGCACCCGCGAACACACTAAAGGGACCGTGCGCTATGAAATCCATGTACGCGGTGACCGTACCGGAAGCGGCCTGCAGGTCCGCCGAAACGGACTGTAGTACATCGGTCTGAAGGAAGTTGGCGGTCCCTTCGAAGGCGAAACTCGGACGGTAGGATATGGACGTTTCCAGGCGCAGATCCGGTGTCGCGACGTATCCGAGGCCGACCTCGACACCGCCCGCCATGCTGTAATCACCCCGCGTACCTCTAGCGATGCCGTCGCCCCCTGTTCCACACCCGTAGAGCGCCGCAGGAGACGTACTCAGACAGTTCCTGTCCCCGAACCTGGTTGTCGAGGACAGATCGAGGCTCGCACCGACCCGAAGGTAGAAATTGGTTCGGTGGGTGGTGAGACCGGATGCGGATTTGGTAGTCTCGGTCTGGAGAGAAGGACCGCTTTCTGAGAAGTTTTGAGCATGGGCGACCGACGGAATGATAGCCATGGCGCACACGATCGAAGCCAAAGCAGTAAGCGTTCCGGAACAGATGGCGATCTTGCTTTCGTTGGTCATGTTTAGCTTACTGTTAAGTGCAAACGCGCGGTGCTCAATGCTCGTGCAACCTGTCCGGTGGCGAAACCTCTGAGCGAGAGCGGAATTCTGTCGGCGCGATGTTCAAATGCTGGTCGGATGATGCCAGATTCCAAATAACACCGTTCCGATGTCCGTGTTAAGCGTACTTGTCATGTCCGGACTCCGAGGAAGTATCAATCCGTTCTTTGATTCCTGCTCGGTAGCGGTCAATCCATTCGGCGTTGAGTTCGTCTGCAAGACGTCTGTTATGAGTCGAAATCTGGCGTCCGGGTGGTAGCTTGAGGCCGAGGAAGTCAAGGATTTCACAGACTACTTTGACGGGGTCAGCGTCCAGGTCTTCATACCGCACCATATGCGGCTGAATTCCAGCGGAAGCAAACCACGCCCGCCAAGACGAATTGTGATCTTCTATTACTTGCACCAACTTATGGATCAGATCGAAGTCGAAACGTGGTTCTATTACCGGCTGTTTCAGCTTCTCCCGATCGGTCTGGTGCCAAACATTGGATTGCTCAGCCCGGTGCCACGACACAGCCTGCGCCAGCACATCGTCACGTTGCAGATAGATGAACCCCGTATGACCGAGCGCCTGGTTCAACAGTTCGATATCGTGACCAGCGGGAGCAGGATAGACGGTACCCAGTCTGTCGAACAAATAATCCAAAGTACCCCACATAATCCGGGCGGCAAATACTCCGTTTTCTGACCTGCCCGCGGCGAGGGCAGCACGTATGAACTCGGAATACTCGAAGATCCTATGGGAAGAGCGGACAATGTCCCATCGCTCAGCCCACAACTGCTCATCGGGTTGTCGGAAGTACGACTCGGGCTGACCCGCGAATTTCGTAGACGCCATCAATCCACACAACAAGGTACTGCCCGTACGTGGGGTGGCGCAGATCAAATACGAATCGATGCGTCCCATCCAACAACCTTCCTCACTGGTTCTTGATAACCTGTCTACGCAGGCCAAACACACCATCCAACCTGTTATCGAACCTTAGTCTATGCGAGATGATTGTCGTCAGGGTTAAGGCAGAGCAACCGGCGCAGGTCGACGATAGGCGGCCCACCCCGTTCATCCGATTTTGATGCGGAGACAACGTTGACCCGGCCAGTGAGAATCCCCTCACCCAACCTTCGCCTCGAACGCCGCTATCTCTTCCGCACCCTCCATTACACCGATCTCTAGGTGAAAATCCCGTATCTCGTCGGGCTCGATGTGCTGCAGGTAGCCGTTCTTGCGGTTCCAGGCCCGGCCGAGCATGCTGACGTTGCCCGGTTCGATGCCGGTGACGTAGGTACCCCTATGGAAGTGCTGCCAGTGGCTTACGAGGGGGATCTCCGCCTTGGGGAAGGACCAGTACAGACCCAGACCCAGCCGGTCATTGATCAGTCCTACGTGGCACAGACCGCTGGCATCGGCCCGGGGACGGAGGACGTAGACGTCGTCGTGCGCTTCGTCTGCGGGTGCAGAGACCGTAGAAAAGGTATCGGGATCGACCTCCCGGTCTTCGAGCCATTCCGTCGACTTTTCGCTGTCGATGACGACGCGCGTGCCCTCGTCGAGGATGGGGAAACCGGGGTTGCAATGATAGACGAACATCAGGGGTGAGCGATCGACGGATTGGTTGTGTATACGGTCGTGAATGTGCAGCGATTTCTCGCCCAGGACCGTCGAGATTTCCCGGGTGAGTTCCAGGTTGGTGCCGAAGACGACGGCTTCCCTGATCTTCCCGCGCACTTTGATGACATAGTCGTCGCCGTCCCATTGGCCATCGGTATGGACCTGCCGGGCGGGAAGGAATGAAAGGCGTCCGTGGAGGCCGAGTTCTTCGTTTTCTTCTTCGGGATCGACTTCCGGATGGCCCGTGAACGTCATCCCGCAGCTCAGGACCAGCCCGCCGTAAAACCCGCGCATCCAGCCGTAGCCCTGCGGTTCGTAAAACGCTGGCCCCACGTCGCCCGTGTTGCTGCGGAAGCAGAGCGACATGCCCTTGTAGTGGGCCGAGGCCACGTCAAGTGCCCGCCCGGGCAGCAGGGAGAAGCACAGGCCCGAGGCGTTGAATACCTCGATGAGATCGGCGCCCCGGTCGCTGCCTTCGCGCAGTTCGCCGTACCGGGCGTGGGCCACCTGGCTCATGTCACCAACGAGATCGAGCAGTTCCCTGCGTGTATACTCTTTTCCGAATAGACGTGCCATGGTCACCTTCCTGGATGGAATCGTCTCTGTGAGTTGCGTGAACTCGTATCTACTTTTGTTCTACTTCTGCTGGATCTTCGCCCAGGTATCGCGGAGGGTGATCGTACGGTTGAACACCGGTCCGTTGGGCTGCGTTTCGACGGCGTCGATACAGAAGTAGCCCAGCCGCTCGAACTGGTAGTTTACACCGGGTTCGGCGTCTGCCAGCCCGGGCTCGACCTTGCAGTCCGTGACGGTCTTGAGCGAATCAGGATTCAATAAGGACCGGTCATCGTCGACTTCACCCGGACGGGGATCCGGGTCGCTGAAAAGCCGGTCGTAGAGACGCACGGTGGCGTTCAGGGCGTGCGCGGCCGATACCCAGTGAATGGTGCCGCGTACCTTCCGGCCGTCCGGCGTAGACCCGCCCCGGGATTCGGGATCGTAGGTGCAATGCAGTTCGACCACTTGCCCGTCATCGTCCTTGATCACGTCCGTGCAGGTGATGTAGTAGCCGTATCGCAGGCGGACTTCCCGGCCCAGCGCCAGCCGGAAGAACTTCCGCGGCGGATCTTCCATAAAGTCGTTTCGCTCGATATAGATTTCACGGGTGAAAGGCACCTGCCGCGTCCCCATGCCCTCGTCTTCCGGGTTGTTCACGGCTTCCATCTGCTCGGTGCGGTCGGTGGGGTAATTGGTGATCACGACCTTCAGCGGGTCGAGCACGCCCATGACCCGAGGTGCCCGTTTGTTCAGGTCCTCCCGGATGATGAAGTCCGCCAGGGCCATGTCGATGAGATTGTGGTTCTTGGCCACACCGACGCGGTCGCAGAGGGTCCGGACGGCCACGGGGGTGTATCCCCGGCGCCGCAGGCCGGACAGCGTGGGCATGCGGGGGTCGTCCCACCCGGACAGCACGCCTTCTTCGATGAGCGGCCGGTAGAAGCGCTTCGAAAGCACGGTGTGGGCCAGCGCCAGCGGCGCGAATTCGATCTGCTGAGGGTGGTAGACGTCCAGTCGGTCCAGGATCCAATCGTAGAGCGGCCGGTTGTTCTCGAACTCCAGGGTGCAGAGCGAATGGGTGATGCCTTCGATGGAGTCCGAAAGGCAGTGGGTGAAGTCGTACATGGGATACACGCGCCACTTGTCCCCGGTGCGGTAATGATGGGCGTGTCGGATCCGGTACAGCACGGGGTCGCGCATCGTCAGATTCGGATGGGCCATGTCGATCCGGGCCCTCAGGACGTGCGTACCGTCCGGAAACTCCCCGGCCTGCATGCGTTCGAAAAGGTCCCGGTTCTCCGCGACAGTCCGGTCGCGGTACGGACTGTTTCGGCCCGGTTCCGTGGGCGTGCCACGGTGATCCCGCATTTCTTCCCAGGTCAGGCTGTCCACGTAGGCGTCGCCCTGGTCCACGAGTTGCTGCGCGTAGGCGTACAGCTGATCGAAGTAACCGGAGGCGAAGTACAGGCGATCTTCCCAGTCGAATCCCAGCCACCGGATGTCCCGCTTGATCCCCTCCACGAAGTCCACGTTCTCCGTCTCGGGATTGGAATCGTCGAACCGGAGATTGCACAGGCCGGAGTACTCCTCCGCCACTCCGAAATTCAGGCAGATCGACTTGGCGTGACCGATATGGAGATAGCCATTCGGCTCCGGAGGAAAACGGGTATGCACCTTGCCCCCGAATTTCCCACTTTCCATGTCCGTGTCGATAATTTCGCGTATGAAATCCCTGTACTGTTTTTCTGTGCTCATAAGTTCCTGATCGGGTTACCGTTAGAGCAGATTCAAGACCGTGTAATATAGGGCGTTAGAGGAGAAATGGCAAGGTGAAGATAGGGCAGCGAGAGGCACGGAATCATTCGTAATATAGTAAGGTGCTTATAGCATTCTGACTATAATACAGAACTCAGTCGGTCCTATATTATAGCCTGTGTTGAATACAATCACAGAATCAGGCCTTATACCAGCCTAACTTTAATAGCGAATTTGTCTCGCTAAGTCGCAACAAACAGGAAAATCGAAAGCGGCGCTATTGATTTTCTACATTGTCCTCGCCCACGCCCCGATATGCGGCGGAATAACAACTGGTCGCTTCGCCGCGACGATTTCCTCCCGTACCCGCCGGGGAATGGTGTCGATGTCCACCTCTTCGGCGGTCGCGATCCCGTAGTGTTCCAGCAGCGGGACGACGCTACGGAATGAATTCGCGACGTACGAATACCCCGGCCAGTCGGCGGATCCGCCGAGCAGCATGCCGGCGTCCAGGGTGGGCTCGGGCAGGCCGGCCTCGATGAACACCCGGTGCAGGTCCAGTCCCATATTCGGGTTCGCCCCGGATCGCTCAAATACCTCCACGATCCAATCGACCAACTGGCGCATGAGCGGAGTATCTTCGTTACTGTACGACCGGGTCATCGTGAAATCGATCTCCTGGAAGACAACGAGACCGCGGGGGCGCAAGCGGGTTGCGAGTTGTTTGAGTGTGGCCACGGGATCGGGCAGGTACATGAGCACCAGTCTTCCGATCAGGGCGTCGAAATCGCCGCCAAGTTCCAGGGTATGCACGTCGCCGGCAAGGAACTCCACGTTTCGGTGCCCCGCCTGCCGGACCCGTTCCCGGGCGGTCTCCAGGATCTCCGGATTCATGTCCACGCCCACGACTTCCCCTTCGGGACCTACGAGCTCCGCCGCGACCAGGACCACGTCGCCCGCGCCGCTGCCGATGTCGAGGACCCTCATGCCCCGAGCAAGGCCGGCCGACTTCAGAAACCGCTCCGTGATCGGCCTTAAGAGCCGGGACTGCTCGATCAGGCGTTCAGTCTCTTCGTCGCTGCGTCCCATCGTGTATTGCCGATCGCGGTCTTGATCCGTCATTTCAGATACTTCTCCTTTCCATCCTTCTACTTGCACATACATGCGCTGGTTTGGACTCGGCTGCTCGCGAATCGCTCAAATTGTGGCCCATAGCGTCACACGTCAACGACTTTAAGTCGCGCTTACCATTCTCACCTGTCACACGCATCACATGCGTCATAACTAGGAGTTACTGTCCATCCTCCCTCACTCCTTCACCGCCCCCAACGTGATCCCCTGCACGAACTCCCGCTGCATCGCGAGGAACAGGGCCATGATGGGCAGGATGGACAGCAGTGTCCCGGCCATGAGCATGCCGTATTCCTGGCGGTAGACGCCCACCAGGCTGGCCAGGCCGAGGGGCAGGGTGTACTTGGCGGCGTCCCGCAGCACGATCATGGGCCAGAGGAACTCGTTCCAGGCCCCCAGGAACCCGAAGATGCTCAGGGCGCCCATGGCCGGCTTCACGGTCGGGATGATGACGCGCCAGTAGATACCGAATTCGGAGGTGCCGTCGATCCGCGCCGCATCGAGCAGATCCGAGGGTACGCCGAGAATGAACTGCCGCATGAGGAACACGCCGAAGCCACTGGATGCCAGGTAGGGCAGGATCACGCCCTGGTAGGTGTCGAGCCAGCCAAATTTGTACAACAGGGTGAACAGGGGCACCAGCACCAGGTGAAAGGGGATCATCATGGAGGCGAGGACGATGGCGAAGAGGACGCCGCGGCCCCGGAACGAGTACTTGGCAAAGGCGAATCCGCCCATGGTGGCGATGGCGAGAAGCAGCAGCGTGTGCGAGGTGGCCAGGAAGGTGCTGTTGACGACGTACTGGATGATCGGCATTTCCTGGAACAGCCGGGTGAAGTTCTCGAGTGTGGGGTCCTGGGGGAGAAAGGTCGGCGGGTAGGTGAAGATTTCGCCCGACGGCTTGAAGGAAGCGGATACCACCCAGAACAGCGGCGTCAGGACCAGGACGGTCAGCATTATCAGGAGCACATAGGTGATGGTGGTGCGAACAGGGTTTCTCATGGTGTCAGTTTTCCCTGAGTACGCCGAAAAACCGGACCTGTATGATGGAAATGACCCCGATGATCACGGCCAGGGCCCAGCCGATGGTCGCCGCGTAGCCGAGGTTGATGAACTCGAATCCATGCTTGTACAGGTACATCACCATGGTCATGCTCGCATTGCCGGGGCCGCCCTCCGTGAGTACGTAGGGCAGATCGAAGAGCTGGAACGAGCCAATCATGGACGTGATCACCACGAAAGCGATGACGGGCTTGAGGGCGGGGACCGTCACGTGCACGAAGCTCTGCCAGGGTCCCGCGCCGTCCACCGCGGCCGCTTCGTAGAGCTCCTGCCGAATGCTCTGAAGCCCGGCGAGGAAGTAGACCATGTTGAATCCCGCCCACCGCCATACCCCGGCCAGTACGAGGGCGGGCATGACCAGGTCGGGATCCTGAAGCCACGGGATTTCGGAACCGAGCACCCTGTTCACCAGGCCGTAGCGCCGGTCGTACAGCAGGTAGAAGATCACGGCGATGAAGACGCCGGAGATCAGCACCGGCGAGAAGAAGGAAAGACGGAACAGGTTCCGGCCTTTCAGGCGGGCGTTGCTGAGGAGCAGGGCGAGGGCCAGGGCCACCGGCAGTTGCAGGAGCAGGCTGCCCGCGGCGAAATAGGCCGTGTTCCAGAGGGCGGTCCAGAAGAGCGGGTCGGCGATCAACCGTTCGATGTTCTCCAGGCCTACGAAGGTCTGGTTCTGCATGCCCCGGACACTGTACGTGCTAAGACGGATCGAATCAAACAGGGGGTAGACCATGAAGACGCCGAAGAGCGCGAAGAATGGCGCGAGGAAGAAGTAGGGGGCGTACCGGGGTTTCATTCGGTCTCTGCTGTGTTATCCCGCAGCGCGCGGACCTGCTCTGCCAGGTGGGACAGCGCATCGGCGGGCGTCCGAATCCCATTGGCGGCTTCGTACACGGCCTGCCGCAGCAGATCGTTGGCTTCGGCCCAATACGGGTTCAGGTGAAATCCGGGGATGTCGGGCGCGAGTTCCGTCAGGCTTCTGCCCAGGACCTGCCCGTCCAGGTACGCCTCGGACTCGCCGTACACCGGGTTGGACCACGCCGACCGGATCGGCGGGATGATAAAGGTCTTGCGGTAACGGTTCGCGAGGGCCTCGTCGTCCATGTAGGCGAACTTGGCGAATTCCCAGGCGAGATCCGGGTTCTCGGCCTGTTTGGTAACCGCGATCATGGTGCCGCCCCAGGTCGAGGTGCGTCGCTCGCCTTCCCGCCAGGCCGGCAGGGGCATGGCACGCCATTTCCCTTCCAGTTCCGGGACGAACCTCCGAACGAAGCTAATGTACCAGTCCGGTGCCAGCACACCCAGAATGACGTTTTCCTTCATGGCGGCGTAGCTGGCCGGGTCCTGGGAGAATTCGGGGATGGCCAGTTGCGCCTCGTTGAGCAGGCTGCAGTAGAATTCCAGGGTGGAAACGGCGATGTCGTTGTCGATGATGACCCCGCCGTCCTCATCGAACATGCCGCCGCCGTTCTGCAGGAGCATAAGCCAGAAATGGCCCGGCTTGTGGGCGCTCAGCATGATCGGATAGCGGTCGGGCCGCCCGTCTCCGTCCTCGTCGCGGGCAAGGGGTCTCGTCTCGCGGACGAAATCATCCCAGGTTTCGATGGATGCCGGATCGATCCCCGCTTCCTCATACACGTCGTGACGGTACAGGAGCATGACGGGATGGACGTCGCGGGGCAGGCCGTACACCCGGCCGCCTAAGGACCAGGGTGCGAGGCGCGCCTGTACGAACTCATCCGCGATCCCCTCGCGCTCGATGCGGTCGGTCAGGTCCACGAAGCCGATTTCTTCCTTCGTGCCCTTGAAGAACCGGCCTACCGATGAGATTTCTACCTCGGAAAGATCGGGGCCGCCGATGCCGGACAGGAAGGCGGCAAGGAGCTTGTCGTGCAGTTTCGAGATCAGCCGCAGTTCGACCCTGACGCCGGGATGGGCTGCCTCGAACGCCGGGATCCTGGCACTGAACTCATCGTAGTGCGTCTGCGCGAAGATCCAGAACTCCAGCGTGTCCGAGCGGTCATCGCCGCGGAACACGATGACGGGAAAGGCCAGGAGGAAGAGCAGGCCGAAGATCAGGGGAGCCTTGCCGAGGTGGTTCATATGCTACGCCTGTTGCCGGCGAACGGGTGGACGGTCATACGCGGTCAACCATCTCCCATGGCCTGCCGGATCGGGGTCATCACCGGTTCGGTAACCGATTCCGGCGGCGGGGTTGTGAAAAGCGACACCACGACGCCCACGATGGAAGTGGCCATGAAACTCCACGCGACGGGGATGAGGCCCGGGTTCGGCAGCCATTCGTAGAACATGGCGACGAGCACGGCGTTCCCCGCGATGATGGCCGTGATGGCGCCCGGGGCCGTGAACCGCCTCCAGTGCAAACCGAGCAGCCAGATAGGGGTCAGCGTGACGAAACCGGAGAAGGACAACTGGGCCAGGGCGAAGATGGAGGCCGGCCGGAGGATCACGATGTAGTAGGCGATCGCGCCGAGTATGACGAGGAACAGCCGGCCCAGCACGACCTGTCGGCGCTGGGACAGCCCGTACCACACGTCGCGGGTGAGCATGGACGAAAGGGTCAGCATCTGGGCGTCCAGGGTGGACATGACCGCCGCCAGGATACCGGCCAGGGCGAGTCCCTGGATCAGGGGACCGAAGTGGCTGCGGATCACCATGGGGAAGACCATGTCGGAATCCCGGCCCACGAAATCCGGGAATTCGATGCGTCCCCACACGCCGTAGAGCGTGGCCACCAGCATCAGCCCGATCATGATGATGGGGTAGTACCGGATGGAGTTCTTCAGCGATTTCACGTCTTTCGCGGCGAATACGCGCACCAGCAGGTGGGGAAAGGCGAGGACGACCAGCCCCATGGCCATGCCCCAGACGAACCAGTTGCCCGTAGTGAAGGGCGGAGTATCCTTTGTGGCCGTGAGCTCCGGGAACCGCCGGGCGACCTCCTGCATGACGCCCGAGACGCCGCCGAAATCGGCCGCGACGACGAAGATCGATACGTAGAGGAACACGCCGAAGACGAGGCCCTGGAACACGTTGGTCCACATGGTGGCCCGCATGCCGCCCGTGGTGGTGTAGAGCAGCGTGATGACCAGGATGCCGGCCGCCGCGACTTCGAAGGAGATCGCCTGTTGGGTAAAGACGTCGACGGCCAGCCCCACGCCGGCGACGCCGGTGGACAGGTAGGGCAGCATGAATACGAAGTACACGACGAAGAGCAGGCGGCCGAGGTTAGGGCTGTCGAGCCGGCGGGCGAGCAGTTCGGCGGGCGTCACGGCCTTCAGTTTCCGGGACGCGATCCACGCGGGGTAGCCGATGACATAGTAGGCCACGGGGATGATCAGGGCCGCCATGGCCGCCGTATAACCGAACACCCCGTAGCCGTGATGGTAGGCGAGCCCCGAAATGCCCATGATCAGGAAGGGCGTGATGTTCGTGCCGAAGAGGGCCATGAACATAACGAGCGACCGGGCGAGGCGGCCCCCGAGGAAGTAGTCTTCGGCCGTCGGCTGGGACCGGCGGAACGCGGCGGCGCCGATGCCCAGCACCACGGCGAAGTACACCACCACCACGACGAATATGGTCGTTTCAGGACTCATCGAAGTCCCGCCATACATATCGGGTGAAGTAGAGGACGAGCGCGGCGGCGGCGATCACCCATACGACGTGGTAGGCCAGGTCGACAGGAAGCCATCCGAAGAGCGGCGGAGGAGAGATGCCGTGGTTGAAGAAATCGACGTGGAGCGCGGCCAGCACGACCACGAGCACCCAGAATATCCTTCTATGCTGTCTTCGTGTCATGTCTGCCGAAGTATCGCCGGGTTTCCGCGGCGACGATGGGAGATAGGAAGAGCAGGGCGACCAGGTTGGGGAAGGCCATGAGGCCGTTCATGATGTCGGAGACTCCCCAGACCAGTTCCAGTTCCGAAACGGCGCCGACCCCCACGAAGAGGCAGAACAGCATGCGATAGGGCAATGCGGAGCGTTCGCCGAGCAGGTATACGACCGATTTCTCGCCGTAGTAGCTCCAGCCCAGGATCGTCGAATAGGCGAACAGTACCAGGCCCACGGCGACCAGATAACCTCCGAATCCGCCAGGCAGGCCGCTGGCGAAAGCCGCCGCAGTGAGCGGCGCGCCCGTGTCGCCCGACAGCCAGACGCCCGTACCGATAATGGTGAAACCCGTGATCGTGCATACGACCAGGGTATCGATGAAGGTCTGGGTCATGGACACCAGGGCCTGCGTGACCGGGTCCTTCGTCTGGGCGGCCGCGGCGGCGATGCCCGCGCTGCCCAGGCCGGACTCGTTGGAGAAGATGCCTCTGGCCACGCCGAACTGTACCGCCTGCCGGACCATCGCGCCCGCGAAGCCCCCGGCGGCCGCGGCGGGCGTGAAGGCGTGGGTGACCACGAGCTCGAAGATGCCCGGGATCGCCGAGGCGTTCATCAGGATGGCGGTAAGTCCGCCGAGGATGTACAGCACGATCATCGTGGGGACGATCAGGCTGGCGACCCGGCCGATGCTCTTGATCCCACCGATCAGGACCAGGCCCGTGCCGATCATCAGGACGATGCCGGTGACCCACGGGTCCACGCCGAAGCTGCTCTGGAGCACGTCGGCCATGGAGTTCGACTGGGTCATGTTGCCGATGCCGAAGGCCGCGAGCGCCGCGAACAGTGCGTAGGCGGCCCCCATCCACTTCCAGCCCATGGTGTTGGAGATGTAATACATGGGGCCGCCCTTCATGAGCCCCTTCGAATCCGTCTCGCGGTACTTGACCGACAGGACCGCTTCCGCGTATTTCGTGGCCATACCCACCAGGCCCGTCATCCACATCCAGAAGAGTGCGCCTGGGCCCCCGGCCGCGATGGCCGTGGCCACGCCGGCGATGTTTCCCGTACCGACGGTCGCCGCCAGCGCGGTCATCAGGGCCTGGAAGTGGCTGATGTCGCCTTCGGCGCCGGCTTCCCGGCGCCTGACGAACGCCAGGTAGAGCGCGTGCCACAGGGAGCGGAACTGCACGCCTTTTAACAGTATGGTAAGGTAGAGTCCCGTGCCGCCCAGCAGCACCAGCAAGGGCACTCCCCATACCAGGGCCTGCACGTTGCCGACATATTCAAGCAGCGGGTTATCCATGAGGTCTTCCATGTAAGGGTGATGAGGCAGACAACGATGGCCAACCTAAGAGCCCGGCGGAACGCCTGTCAAGCACTTTCCATTTTGCTGCTTGATCTTTAAACGCCCCGTTTTTATAGTGAACCATCGCCGGTGACGGTCGGCAACGACCGGGTCCGGTTTCCATTTCACCTTTGCAGCAGGAAGCATATCACCTAGAGGACCGCGCAACATGGAAACACTCCATATCGGTATCGCGGGCGCCGGCGGCATGGGCGGCCACCACGCCCGGTTGCTGTCCGCCCGAGAAGACGTCCGGGTCGTGTCTCTGTTCGATACCGATCCGGTCGCGATGAACCGGATGGAAAAGACCCTGGGGCCTTCCGCACAGGGCTTGAACCACTACGCTTCGCTCGAGTCGATGATCGACGCGGAGAAACTGGACGCCATCGTCATCGCGACCCCCCATACCCGGCACGCGGACCAGGTCCGGACCAGCCTCGAGGCGGGACTGCACGTGCTCGTGGAGAAACCCATGGCGACGACGACACGGGACGCCAGGGACTTCATCGAATATTCGGAAAGGGCGGACCGGGTGCTGGCCGTCGCCTACCAGCGTCACGGCGAGGGGAAGTTCATCAAGGCCCGGGAGATGATCGGGGACGGCGTCATCGGCGACGTGCGCCTCGTCCACGTCATCATCGCCCAGGACTGCCTGGGGATCTTCAGCCCCGGTGCCTCATGGCGCGCCGATCCCGAGCTGTCCGGCGGCGGGCACTTCATGGACACGGGCAGTCATATCAATGACATCCTGCTGTGGACGACGGGCCTGGAAGCGAAGTCCGTCCACGCGTTTATCAACCCCGAAGGCACCCTGGTCGACGTGAATACGGCCATCTCGGTGGAGTTCACGAACGGCGCCGTCGGCAACCTGTCCTACACCTCCATGTCGCCCGAATGGCGCGAGGAATTCACCTTCTACGGCACCGAAGGCGTGATGCGTTTCGGCGCTTCCGAGCCCCTCTTCGTCCATCGGAAGGGAGAGGATATCCGGTTGCCGCAGACCCCGGGCCGGGGGAAGCCGCCGGCGGAGAACTTCATCGAGGCCATCCTGGGCGAAGCGGAAGTACAGGCCCCGCCGGTCTGCGGCCTGCGCGTCGTGCAGTTGACCGAGGCGGCCTACAAATCGGCCGAGAGCGGAAAACCCGAAGCCGTGGGCTGATTGATTTCGCCAATCGATTTCGCAGTCCCCTGAAGGGTTGCATTGATTTAAACTAATTACATGAAACGTATTCAAATCATAACTGAGGAAGACATCGAGGTTGCACATGCTTGATCAGGAAACGAACGGATGCCCACTGTTCATCGGCGGAAACTGGACCGGCGCGGCCGACGCGGCCACGGAACCGGTATTCAATCCATCGGACGGCAGCGTGATCGCGAGGACGCCCATGTGCGGCGCCTCCGAAGTCGATGCCGCGGTTCGAGCCGCCCGGGAAGCCCTTTCCGACTGGTCGGCGACCCCGGTCGTGGACAGGGCCAGGATACTCTTCCGGTACGTGCATCTGCTCGAAGCGCATTTCGAGGAACTGTCCCGCCTGGTCACGCGGGAGCACGGCAAGACCCTTGAAGAAGCGCGGGGATCCGTGCGCCGGGGCATCGAGGTCGTGGAATTCGCCTGCGGGGCACCGACGCTGCTCATGGGCGACGCGCTGGAAGAGATCGCCAGCGGGATCGATTGCGACACCATCCGCCAGCCCGTGGGCGTCTGCGCGGGGATCACGCCCTTCAACTTCCCGGCCATGGTGCCCATGTGGATGTATCCCATCGCCATCGTCTGCGGTAACACCTTCGTGCTCAAGCCGTCGGAGAAGGTGCCGCTGACCGCCGTCAGGCTCGTGGAACTCCTGCAGGAAGCCGGGCTGCCGCCTGGCGTGATGAACCTCGTGCACGGCGGCGTGGACGTGGTCAACGCCCTCTGCACCCACCCGGGCATCGATGCCGTTTCCTTCGTCGGGTCTTCGCCCGTAGCCCGGCACGTCTACACGACCGCGACGGCCCACGGCAAGCGCGTGCAGGCGGCCGGCGGCGCCAAGAACTACATGGTCATCCTGCCTGACGCGGATCCGGCTTTCACGGTGGACGCCCTGATCGGATCGGTGTACGGCTGCGCCGGGGAGCGGTGCATGGCCGGCAGTGTGGCGGTGACGGTGGATGACGCGGCCCGGCGCGTGCTGCCTCCGCTGCGCGAAGCGCTGGACGGGATGAAGGTCGGTCCGACGGACCGGGATCCCGGGGCGGACATGGGACCGGTCGTTACCCGGCAGCACCTCGACAAGGTACATGGATACATCGCCTCGGGCCTGTCGGACGGCGCCTCGCTCTACCGGGACGGCCGGGGGGTCGAAGTGCCGGAAACGCCGGACGGGTTCTACCTGGGTCCCACGATATTCGACGAAGCGTCCACCGGCATGAAGATCGTCCGCGAGGAGATCTTCGGTCCGGTCCTCTCCGTGATCCGCACCGACAGCCTGGACAAAGGCATCGAGGCCTGCAACCAGAGCGGTTTCGGCAACGCCGCGGTCCTGTTCACGGGTGACGGAAAGGCCGCCCGGACATTCAGGAATCGAGTGAGTGCCGGGATGGTAGGCATCAACGTGGGTGTGCCGGCGCCCATGGCGTTCTTCCCGTTCTCGGGTTGGAACGGCTCGTTCTACGGCGATCTGCACATCCAGGGCAAGGAGGGTTTCGCCTTCTACACGCGTCAGAAAGTCACCATGAGCCGGTGGGCATGATCGCGGTGGCGCCCAGGCGCCCACGACGGCCCGCAGGGCGTGATCGCGGCGGCTTGTTGGGGACGAGATAAGCGGCCCACGGGAGATGAGAAAATGTCCAAACCCGATGTGTATATCCTGAAAACCCGCCTGGACGGCGAAGACGCGTTGAGCGATGCGGCCTTCGCCGTACCGGCCCGTGAGATGCTGCACGCCCTGGGCGTCGATCCCGGCAACCGCGCCGTGATGATGAAGCCCAACGTCACCGCCGGGGCGCCGCGGAACAGCGGTATCGTCACCCATCCGGCCTTCGTGGCCGGTCTCGTCGATTACTTCGTCGAAGACGCGGGCGTTCCGGTCGGCGAGGTATACGTCGGCGAAGCGACCAGCCGGCTGACTTCGAAGGCCCAGCGCGACCTGGCCTGGGCCCGAAGCGGCTACACGGAGATGGCGCGCGAAAAACGCGTGCGGTTGCTCGAGCTGGCGGACTACGGCAACGTGCGCGTCACCCCGGGGAACACGGTACGGCTTCACAACATCGGGATTTCCCGCTGGGCGGCCGCGGAGAACGTATTCTACGTTAACGTGCCCAAGCTGAAGACCCACAACCTGGGCGTGGTCACCCTGTGCGGCAAGAACCAGCAGGGCGTCATGATACCGGTCACGGAACGGCACCTCTGTTCGGACGCGTGGCGTGCCACGTTCGGGCGCGACGACCGGCGAAAGCAGGGACGGGAATGGATGCGCGTCGAAGACCACGAGGCCTGGCAGCGGACCATCGCCCACATGCACTGGGACGTCTACCTGGCCTGCCAGCCAGATTTCAACGTGGTGGAGGGCATCGTGGGACGGGACGGCAACGCCTTCTACCAGGGCCGAAACTTTCCCACCGGCCTCGTCGTCGCCGGCGCATCCATGGCCGCGGTGGACCTCGTGGCGGCCCATCTCATGGGTTTCGAACCCGAGAACCTGGTGTATCTGCAGGTAGGGATCGAACGGGGACTGTGCCCACCCTCGATCGATGACGTGAACGTGCATCTGGTTCGGGACGGCGAGGTGGCCGGATTGGCCGATCCGGATCGTTACCGGGCATATCCGCCCTTTGTAGTGTACCGCGACATCCCCGCGGACTACGGCAAGAAAGACCTATTCGACGAATACGATCCGAACGCCGAGGATTTCCAGATCACGGCCTGAAGAAAGGCCTGAAGATGGACCGGATCCCTTGGCGGGACGCATCCCGGAGGGTCTCCCATGACCCAGGTGGAACCGGATCCCCTGTACGCCGCCTTGATGTCGCCCGAAACACGCGACTTTACCTACGGTTTTCTTCCGCCCGAAGACCCCCTTTCCCGCCTGCCTGAACCCTTCGGGGAATGGGAACAGGCCGGCCGCGTGCTGCCCAAGCTGGCTCTGACGCGCCATATCCGCCCCACGATAGAGGATCTTCCCCCCTTTCCGGGGAGCATCCTGGAAACCCTGGCCGAGCATGAACGGGCCATGAGCCTGCTTTCCTTCCTGGCCAACATGTACGTCTTCGCCCCCGATCACCCGGTGGCCACAGCCATCCCCCGGAACCTGGCCACGGCCTGGCACGGCGTGGCCTGCCGCCTTGGACGGCCTCCCATGCTGACCTACGCCTCCCAGGTCATGTACAACTGGCGCAGGTTCGACCGCCAGGGCCCCGTCGAAGTCGGCAATCTCCACATGATGCTGAATTTCCTCGGCGGGATGGACGAGGAGTGGTTCGTCACGATCCACGTGCATATCGAGGCGGTCTCGGGAAAAGCGCTCTCCATGCTGATTCCCGGCCAGGACGCGGTGTCGCGGGGAGACGCCGGGACCGTCGCGCGCTGCCTGGACGCCGTGACCGGGACGCTCCTCGAAATGCGGGCGGTCCTGGAACGCATGACGGAACGGTGTGATCCCAATACCTACTATCACCGGGTCAGGCCGTACATGTTCGGCTGGAAGAACAACCCCGAACTGCCCGATGGCATGGTGTATTCGGGCGTGGAGGCCTATGGAGGGAAGCCCCGGCAGTTCCGCGGCGAAACCGGGGCGCAGAGCGCGGTCATTTACGCCGTGGACGGTTTTCTCGGGGTCGAGCACGGCTACGATGAGATGCGGGCCTACCTGATGGAAATGCGAGACTATATGCCCGTGCAGGACCGGCACTTCATCGAAACGGTGGAAGCGGGACCGTCCGTGCGGAAGTTCGTCCGGGACCGAGAGAACGACCAGCCCGGCTTGCGAGACGCCTACAATGCCTCGGTGGAAGCGCTGTACGAATTCCGTCGGCTGCATATCGAGTACGCCGCCATGTACGTGCTCAAACCCGGGCAGCGGGAGAACAAGGGTCACGTGGGCACGGGCGGCACACCCTTTACCGTCTATTTGAAAAAGCACATCGACGAAACCCTCGCGCATCGGATCTGACCGGATCCGACCGGATCGCGCCGGTACGAAGCCGAAAACCGTTGCCCTCGCGGGCGCTCCGTGTTAAATTGATATACCGGTAAAGGCCATATCCACAAGGGCTTAGCGATGGCGCGCCAGTTCGACATTCCCAGTTACTACAAGAGCGAAATCACCTCCCGGATCAAGCAGGGCCGGCGGCTGGTCGATCCCAAGAAGAAGGATCTGACGCCCTCCGTACTGAATTTCGGCGGCGTACGGTTCGTTTTCGCCCGGCATTTCGGGTTCTGCTACGGCGTGGAAAACGCCATCGAGATCGTGTACAAGACGCTGGAGGAGAACCCGGACAAGCGGATCTTCCTGCTCAGCGAGATGATCCACAATCCGAACGTCAATACCGACCTGCAGTCCAGGGGCATCCAGTTCATCCATACCACCCTCGGCGAACAGCTCATTCCCTGGGACGAACTGACACGGGACGACCTGGTCGTCGTCCCCGCCTTCGGCACCACGGTGGAGATCAAGGAAATGCTGACCCGCCGCGGCATCGACTTCTGCACCTATGACACGACCTGCCCCTTCGTCGAAAAGGTCTGGACCCGGGGCGGTCAGATCGGGCAGCAGGGTTTCACGGTCGTCATACACGGCAAACCCCGGCACGAAGAGACGCGCGCGACCTTTTCCCACAGCGTCCAGCAGGCCCCGACCGTCGTGGTGCGGAACCGGGAGGAGACCCTCATCCTCGCCGATATCATCACGGGAAAGGCCGACGGGGACCGGTTTTTCGAAGTATTCGGCGACAACTGTTCGGAGGGATTCGAACCGGAAGTCCATCTGAACCGGGTCGGCGTAATCAACCAGACCACCATGCTCGCCAGCGAGACCCACGAGATCGCGCGGCTGATCAGGGAAGCGCTGGAGGAACGGCACGGCGCCGAGCGCATCGCCGATCATTTCGCCGATACTTCCGACACCCTGTGCTACGCGAGTAACGAGAACCAGAACGCCACCTACGCGATGATCGAAAAGGGGGCGGACGTCGCCCTTGTGGTCGGCGGCTACAACTCGTCCAACACCTCCCACCTGGTGGAGCTCTGCGAGGAAACGATCAGCACCTTCTTCATCAACAGCAGCAAGGACATTCTGTCGGACCGGCAGATCCGCCACTTCGACCTGGAATCCAAGTCGATCGTCGCGACCATCGACTGGCTGCCGATCACCCGGCCCGTCGACATCATCCTGACCTGTGGCGCGTCCTGTCCCGATATCATGCTGGACGACGTATTGCTGCGCATCCTCTCTTTCTTCCCCGACGCACCGCCGGTAGCTGAAGTCATCGCCGAGTACGAGCATACGGTCCGCCAACCCGTCGTTTCCGCCACGTGAGCCCACCAGGGAGCGCCATGCAGATCGGGGTCAGTTCTTACAGCTACAGCCGGTTGGTCCGAAGCGGCGAGATGACGGAATTCGACGCCATCCGCAAGACGGCGGAACTCGGATGCGACGTGATCGAGTTCTCCTCGCTTCACCCGCCCGGAAGCGAGCCGTTCGAAAAGTACGCCCCCGACGTACGCGCGGCCTGCGATGAGGCGGGACTTCCCATCGCCAACTACACGGTCGGCGCGGATTTCATCAACGGTAGCGGGGGAGACTGGCAACGCGAGGTGGAGCGGGTGAAAGACGAGGTGCGCATTGCCCACCTGCTCGGCGCGCCCGGCATGCGCCACGACGCCACGAGGGGATTCCCCGACAGCCGTCCCGGTGAGCGCTCATTCGATGATGCCCTGGCCGTCCTCGTGCCGGCGATCCGGGCGGTCACGGAGTTCGCGGCGGACCTGGGCGTTCGGACCATGGTGGAGAACCATGGGATGTTCTGCCAGGACAGTGAACGGGTGGAAAGGCTGGTCAACGCCGTGAATCACGAGAATTTCGGCGTGCTCATCGACATCGGCAACTTCCTGTGCGTGGACGAACCGCCCGACGCCGCCGTGGGACGTCTGATCCCCTACGCCTTTCATGTGCACGCCAAGGACTTCCACACCAGGCCGGGCACGGATACCGACCCTGGTGAGGGATGGTTCCGGACCCGGGGCGGCAACTATCTCAGGGGCGCCATCGTCGGCCACGGGGAAGTCCCTCTGGCGTCCTGCCTGCACGTCCTCTCACGCCACGGATACGATGGCGTGCTTTCCATCGAATTCGAAGGACTCGAACATCCCGTCGACGGCGTTCGCATCGGGCTCGATAACCTCAGGCGCTGCCTGGGCTGACCAGGCTGGCGGCGGTACCGTCCGGTTCCCCGCATCCACCGTGCTTTCGGGCTGACCGTGCCGTCTACGCGAGGTGAACGACTTCGCCCGACGCCATGGATTCGTTCGCCGCGAGGGTGACGGCGAGGCTGTTGACGACGTCGCCGTAGGCCGATCGGATGAGGGACGGATTCTCCTCTTCGATGGCCTGAAGGAAGAGTTCGTTCTCAAGCTGGTAAGGGTTGTTCCGGCCGGGATACCGCACCGTTTCGTCTTCGCGCACGACGTGCAGATTGCCTCCGGCGATCTTCACCGTGAGCCCCCGGGCAATGACCTCGAGCGCGGTTCCATAACCCTGTTCGGCGACACAGGAAGAGAGTATGGTGGCCACGGCGCCGCTTTCGAACACGAGCGACACCGTACTGGCGTCTTCCACGTCGTAGTTCGGCAGATCCAGCATCCGTCCCTTCGTTCCCGCCGCGTAGACGCTGACCACGTCCCCCATGAGGTACCGCGCGCAGTCGTACACGTGTGTGGTCTGCTCCACGATCTGTCCGCCCGACTTCGCCTTCACACGCCACCAGGGGGATCCGGGCGTGTTTCCGATCCAGTATCCGATCGCGAGGGCCGGCCGCACGCCGGATAACAGGTCCCGGGCCTTTTCCGTCACGTCCAGGTACCGCCAGTTGTACCCCACGCACGAGAGGACGCCACATTCTTCGACCTTTGCCGCGATGTCACGCGCGGTATCGACGTCCAGCGCTTGGGGTTTCTCGACAAACAGGTGGAGGTTGCGTTCCAGTACGGCCATTTCGGGATCGCCGTGGGCGAAGGGCGGGAGGCATACGTACACGGCATCCAGTTCTTCCCGGTCCAGCATCTCGCGGTAGTCGCCGTACGCGCGGCCTCCGCACCGGTCGGCCGCCGCCTGCGCGCGCTCGACCTGGATGTCCGCGTACGCCACGAGTTCGGCCCGCTCGATATCCGGCAGGAGTCCCAGGTGCATGCCCGCAATGCCGCCGGTTCCGATAAATCCTATACGAACGCCCATGCGTAGTCCTCCGCTGTTCCCTGCGCGTGAATCCCGCGATGCCCGGTCCAGCCTGCCGCCGGTCCACCCTTGAAATCTATGGTTCCTTCTTTCATAGCTCCTTATCTCATGATTCCTTCTTTACGACGATCATCGTCGTGTCGTCGTCCAGCCTGCCGCCGCCCACGAAGGCGCGCCACACTGCGACGACGTGGTCCCGGATCTCCTCGACCGGACAGTCATGACAGTCCTTGATCGCCTGTTCCAGCCGTTCGATGCCGAAAATCTCGTCTTCCATGATGGACTTCTCGATGAGGCCGTCCGAATACAGGACCACGACGTCTCCATCATCCAGGTACACGCGACCGTCCTCGAAACTCGCGTCCTCGAACGAACCCACGATCAGTCCCCCGGTGTGGAGATTGACCGTTTCACCGGATTTCCGGCACAGCAGGGGCGGTGGATGGCCGGCGTTGCAATAGACGAAGGTGTTTTCCTGCAGGTTCGCGATACCGTAGAACAGGGTGGCGAATCGGTCCGCGGACGTGACCTCGTACAGGACCTCGTTGACGTGACCGATGACGTAACTCGGAAGGTAGACGTAATAATTGGCGAATTCGTGGAAAGACGTATAGAGCGAAGCCATGGTCAGCGCGGCGGGAATGCCCTTGCCGACCACGTCGCCCACAGCCACGCCCAGTTGCTTGTCGGAAAAGGGAATGAAATCGTAGAAGTCGCCCCCGACCTCCCGGCTGGGTTCGCTGAATGCGGCCAGGGAGAGGCCGCGCACTACAGGCACGGCGCGCGGCAGCAGGGCGCGCTGAATCTCGCCGGCGACCTCCAGTTCCCGGTCCAGCAGCCGGCTCCGCCGCGCGTCATCGAACAGGCGCGCGTTCTGAATGGCGATACTCGCCTGGGATGCAAAGGCCTCCAGCAGGGACTGGGCCTCCGCGTCGTAGGCGTTCGCCCGGTCGTTTTCGATGTTGAAGACCCCGATGACCTGGTTACCGGAAAGCATGGGTACGGCCATTTCCGATTTCGTGCCCGGCCGGTGCTGCACGTACCGGTCATCCAGGGACACGTCCGGCACGATAATCGCCCTTCCGGTCTCGGCCGCGGACCCGCTGATGCCTTCGCCCATCTTCAGGTTGATCGCGTCCAGATCCGGCGAATATCCCCGGATGGTCTGTTCGACAACCGCGTCCTGGTCCTCGTCGAGCAGGAAGATGACCGCCGCATCGTAGGGCACCACGGTCTGCAGCGCGTCGATGATAAGGTTCAGGACCTCGCTCAGGTCCAGCGAACTGCTGATCCGTTTGCCCACCTCGTACAGGGCGGTCCGGTGGATCATCTCCCGCCGGGCCAGTTTGAAATGCAGCAGCCGCGTGACCGCGTAGCCGGCGTGGCGCGCCAGGGAGATGGTTACCTCGAGGCGTTCGGGGTCGATGCCGGTCTCGCCGGAAGCCATGACCGCGAGCAGGACGCAGTGAAACCGTTCGTCGATCTGGTGATGAAAAAGTACGGCCTGTCCGTTCAGCACTTCGCGGCCGGATGCGGTCTGCAGGGGCCAGTCCAGCTGCCGGACGTCCTCGACCAACCGGGTGCTCGGTTGGGACCGCAGCCAGGACAGCAATGCCTCAACCTCCCGCTCCGGCCCAGGCAGGACGAAATCACGGCCGGCGGTTTCGAAGACGATCCGGTTCGCTTCGCAGTCCACCATGAAGAAACGGCAGACTTCCGCGCCGGACAGCTCGAGCGAAATCTCTTCGATGGCGGCGGACAGGTCGGCTTCTCCCGTTGCGGCCGTCATGCGGGTCAGCCCATCGACCACACGGTGCCACAGGATGTCCGAACGTGCTTCTACGGCTGTTGAATCGAGCATGGCGATATCGGGAAGTGCGCCTCGTTATATCAGGCGGTTTCAGGACCCATGTCGTTCCGATCGGGGGCCGGTCGTACACGTACTGCCGGACAGAATAGCGACAGCCTGTTTCATGTCGTCGGGCAGGATCGCCTTGAAGGAATGGGGCCGGCCCGAGAATGGATGGATAAACTCCAGTTCGGATGCATGCAGCGCCTGCCGCCGCAGGACATCCAGCATCTTTTTCAACATCGGGCGGCGCCGAGGCGCCGTGCCGGCCAGCCGCTTGAGCCTTCCCCCGTAGACCGGATCGCCGATGACGGGATGGCCCAGGTGGGCCAGGTGAACCCTGATCTGGTGCGTACGGCCGGTTTCCAGCACCAGGGCCAGCAACGTCCCGTCCTCTAATGATTCACTTACGCGGTAATGGGTGACGGCTCGGCGGCCACGGCTTTCTTCCACCACGGCCATCCGCTGCCTGAACCGCGGATGCCGTCCTACCGGCGCGTCGATCGTCCCCGAGGGTTCGGCGAAACGGCCCCATGCCAGGCCGGTGTAACCACGTTTTATGCGGCGTTCGGCCAGCTGTCGGGAGAGAAACGCGTGGGCGTCTTCGCGTTTCGCCACGATCATCAGACCGGACGTATCCTTGTCCAGCCGATGCACGATACCCGGCCGGACCGGATCGTCGAACTGCTCCAGGTTCCCACAGTGGTGCAACAGGGCATTTACCAGCGTCGAACGCGCATGTCCGCAGGCCGGATGCACGACCATGCCCGCCGCCTTGTTCACCACCAGGAGCGCTTCGTCTTCGTAGACGATGTCCAGTGGGAGGGGCTCCGGTTCCGCGGTCAAGGGAGGGGTTTCGGGTATGGTCACGGCGACGACGTCGCCTCCGGAAACCCCATGGCCGCACTTTTCCACGACGACCGAGTTGACCGAAACCGCGCCGGCCCGGATCCAGCGCTGGATTCTCGACCTGGTTACCGGCAGGTCCGTTTCCGACAGGTACCGATCCAGCCGCCACTGGGACTGCGAGGCGGGCACCACGGTCTCGACGAAGGATCCCTCCCAGTCATCCGGAAGGCGCTTCATCGTTCAATATCCGGTTGATGGCGGCCAGACGGGTAAACAGGAGGATGATCCCGATGGTGATGGCGGAATCCGCCACGTTGAATACGGGCCATCGGTACGCTCCCATCCCGATATCGATGAAATCCGTAACGGCGCCGTAGACCGCGCGATCGATCAGGTTGCCGATCGCGCCGCCCAGTATGCTCATCATGGCATACCGTCCCCACCGTTCGACGGGGGGAATCCTGAACAGGTAGTAGATCATGACCGCGCAGGCGATGACCGACAGCACCAGGTAGAACCAGCGGCCGCCGAGAGTAATGCCGAACGCGGCTCCGGGATTCAAAATGTACGTTAACTGGACCACTTCCCCCAGGAGGGGATAGGACTGGTGAAGCGCCATCCCCTGCTGAACGGCTATCTTGGTAATCTGGTCCAGGATCAGGATACCGGCGCAGATGACGGCCGGCTTTGCCAAAGCTTTCAGTCCGGAGATGTTAGATCAGACCTCGTTCTTCCTTGGATTTACACTCAATGCACATCCGGGCGTGGGGTACGGCCTCGAGCCTGGCCTTGCCGATTTCTCCATTGCATACGTAGCAAAGTCCGTAAGCGCCGTTCTTGATGCGCTCCAGGGCTTCGTCGATATGAAACAGGAATCGTCCTTCGCGGGAGGCGAGGTCATAGGCCTGTTCCTGCTCCATCGATTCGGTACCCTGGTCCGCCGGGTGTTCCGAAAAGGGATAGCTGCCCGCGACATCGCGCGCCGCGGAGTTAATCGTCTTGTTTCCGAAATAGCCCAACTCATGCAAAAGCGTTTCGCGCTTTTCGAGCAGGAGCTTTTCGAATCGTTTCAGATCTTCACCCGTCATCCATACCTCCACGGCAAAGCAGACAATGATCGATGATAGCTGCCAACCTTCCGTAATCCTCACTTCGCGCGAGTATCGACGAACATAAGACTTTTCCGTCGACCGTCAAACTCTTTTCAATGACACCTACCGCGGCGACCGGCAGGCCACAGTGTGCGGCCGTGATCACTTCATCCAGCAAACCTTCGCCGACCACGTCGATTCCCGCCCGGACCCACGCGGCGAGCTCATCACAGGAACCGGACCGCGCGACCCGTCCATACACGACGCCCCGCAACTCAAGACCCAGGGAAGCCGCGCCCCTTTTGAGGCCATTCGACCAGCGTGCGTCATAGGGCGCACTCATGTCCGGATACCTCGGCCCCAGCCGTTCGTCGTTCGGTCCCCGCAGCGGATTCTCGCCGGTGCAGTTTACATGGTCGTCCACGATCACGAATGAACCCGCTTCGCAACCGAGATTCAGCGCGGAACAGCCGAAGGCGCTCAAAAGGCTTTCGGCCCGCAGCATCCGCAGGACCCGCACCGCATCGATGCGGCGTTCCGCGTCCATGGCGCTTCCAAGACAGGGGAGCAGTACCGGCCCGGCCCGGTAGACGGCTTCGAAGGGCGCCCAGGACCCGGGCGCATTCACCGCGCTCCAGGGACAGGCCTCCGGAGATACATCCGGCAACGACAGGCCAACGATCCTGTTTCCCCGCAGGTAGTCGCCTATCCTGCCGGCCAGCTGCGAGATTCGCTCGTGCGTCATTCGTTACCGTGTGTCTGCCTTTAGATATCGGGCGGCCCCGGGAATCAGCCCGGTGCCGGATGCTCGCCGCTATCCCGGTCCATGCTCCGCATGGTGTCCAGTTGCTCCTGGTGGGATTCGAGCAGAATCCTGAATTTGACCTCGTAATCCTTCCTCAACGTGGTAAGCGCGCCCAGTTCCCGCTTGATTTCAGCGACCTGGTTGTTCGCGTCGGAGATCCACCGGTCCGCCTTGTTCTCCGCATCTTTCAACACGTTTTCCGCTTCTTTCATTGCGTTGGCCTTCATGTCGTGAATGACCTTCTGCGCGGACACGAGCGCGTCCTCGAGCAGTTTCCGCCTCCGGCCCACATCGGACAACTCGCCGTCCATCTCCGCCATCCTCGCCCGCAGCGATTCGTTTTCCTTCGCGAGGTTTTCGAACGCGCCTGCGGTGCTGTTCAGAAACGCTTCCACTTCATCCATATCGTAGCCGCTGACCCAGCGCGTCTTGAACTTCCGTTCCCGAATTTCCTCCGGACTGATGTCCATGCGTTCACCTCTGTTTCCTGGTCCGCCGGTCGCGCTCCTGTCAGATCCGCAGCAACAGGGGCAGGAGACTCACCTGGATAAACCTCAGTATCAGAATGGCGATCAGCGGCGAAAAATCGATGCCGTACGTCGACGGCAGGATCCTGCGGATCGGCGCCAGAATGGGATCGCTGAAGAGAATGAGTATCTGGAACAGCGCGTTGCCCGTGTCCGGGTTGAAGAACGAAAGCACCGCGCGTACGAGTATCACGATGAAGAGCACGTCGAAAATGAAGTCGATCACGTAGACGATGCTCTCGAGGATCATGTCCACCGGAGCGCCGGCGGCCTGTGCCACCAACGCGCCGGCCTGGTACAGTACGAGACCGTGCAGAACGCCCAGCAGTACGATGCCCATCAGTGCGGAAACGTCCGGCCGCCCGATCCGGTAGCCGGTGAAACGGCGGATCGGGGCCAGGAAGAAGTGGGCGATGTTGTGCATCATATGCCCGGACTGGCTGAAGGCGAAAGGAGACTCGATGGAGATGAAAAAAGCGCCGAGGAACAGGATGGCGAGCACCCGCACCACGAAATCGAATACGTCCAGCATTCCGGCGGCCAGGGAAGTGGGCAGTGGCACGCCCATGACGGCCGTCACCAGGAATCCCCGCACGATCACGAGAGCGATTATGGCAAAAACGGGCGACCAGTCGAAACGCGGTTCGCCGCGCATGATCACCTGGCGGATGGGCCGAAGCACCGGTTCGGTCGCCGTGTACAGTCCCCGCTGGATCGGGTTCTCGCTGAAGGGGCTCGCGGCGGGCATGAACAGGCGGAGTCCGAAGGCCAGCATGTAGATGTTGATGATGAATTCGATCAGTCCCATGTAGAGTCCCGTTCACTGCCGGATAAACGGCGTTTCATGCCTGGCGTGCACCGAAAACGGCCGTACCGATGCGGACCATGTCCGCGCCTTCCTCTATGGCGACCTCGAAGTCATGGGACATGCCCATGGAGAGTACGTCCATGTCTACGCCCGCGACCCCGGCGGAAGCAATGCGGTCTCGCGTTTCACGGAGCAGCCGGAAAGCGGGCCGGGCATCTTCGGGATCGGGCGTGAACGCGGGGATCGTCATCAGTCCCCTTACGGACAGCCCAGGCAGGACGGACAACTGCTCCGCGAGCTCCAGGGCGCAGTCCGGCTCCACGCCGGCCTTCGTCTCCTCCGACGACGTATTGACCTGGATCAATACGGGCATGGTCCTTCCCGCGGCCTGCAGACGCCGGTCGAGTTCCTGTCCAAGGGAAAGGCGGTCGACGGAATGAATCATGTCGAACATCCGCACGGCGAACCTGGCCTTGTTGCGCTGCAGCGGACCGATCAGGTGCCAGGTTGCTCCGTCGTCCTGCCGGATCTTCTCGAGCGCTTCCTGGACCCTGTTTTCACCGAAATCCGTGACACCGGCCCGCCTGGCCTCTTCGATCATCGAAAGGGGCTTGGTCTTCGATACGGCGATGAGCTGAATGGACGAGGCCTCGCGGCCGGCTCGCTCGGCAGCCCTGGATATACGGTCGTACACCCGGACCAGATTGTCTTTGATCGTGGACAAAAGATCAACCTCACCGAAAAACCAGTCTGCTAATATATGCGAACAGGGGCCTGGTCGCAACAGAAATCAGTAAACTTCGAGGGTGCGAAAGGAAACGAGATCCCGCCCCGTCCCGCCGACTGATATGAATGTGCTAGCGCCGATTGAATCCATCCTGATTGGTCGGTTGATGATTCGAGACGGTACCATTATTCGAAGGAGGACAGCTTGTTATCACGTGTATCGAGCGGCGCCGTGCAGGGGATCGAAGCGATTCCCGTGGTGGTGGAAACCCACATCGCCAACGGCCTCCCTCATTTTTCGACCGTCGGACTGCCGGACAGCGCCGTGCGGGAGAGCAAAGACCGCGTCGTGGCCGCCATCAAGCAGTCCGGTTTTAACTATCCGTACCGGCGTATCACCGTCAACCTGGCCCCCGCGGACGTGCGCAAGGCGGGCACTTCCTTCGACCTGCCCATTGCCGTGGGCATTCTCGCCGCGTCGGCACAATTGCCGGCCCAGTCGCTCGAAGACACGATCCTGCTGGGTGAGTTGTCGCTGGACGGCGCGCTCCGGCCGATCCGGGGCGCACTGCCCGTTGCGCTCGCCGCGCACCGCCTCGGCGCGCGCAGGCTGATCGTTCCGAGCGAGAACGCGGAAGAAGCCGCGATGGGCGGCGGTATCGACGTCTACGGCGTGCCTTCTTTGGAATCCGCGGTCCACTTCCTCCAGGGTCGGAAGCGATTTGAACGGTCCCGGTACGATGCCGGCCCGATGCTCTCTTCCGGCGCCGATTATCCCTTCGATTTCTCCATCGTCAAAGGACAGGATCACGCCAAGCGCGCCATCGAAGTGGCCGCCGCGGGATCACACAACCTGCTGCTCATCGGTCCACCGGGTTCCGGCAAGACGCTGCTTGCCCGTTGCGTGCCGTCCATACTGCCCGATTTCACCCTGGAGGAAGCGCTGGAAACGACCCAGATTCACAGTGTAGCGGGGAAAATCCCGCCCTTTACCCCCCTGGTCACCACCCGGCCCTTCCGGGCGCCTCACCACACCATCACGGAAGCGGGCCTGATCGGCGGCGGGAGCATACCGAAACCCGGAGAGGTGTCGCTCGCCCACAACGGCGTGCTTTTTCTGGACGAGCTGCCCGAATTCCGGAAGCATGTGCTCGAAATGCTCCGGCAGCCCCTGGAAGACGGCAAGGTCAACCTGTCCCGCGTCTCCAGGTCCCTATCCTATCCCGCACGGTTTACCCTGGTCGCCGCCATGAATCCGTGTCCATGCGGATACCTCGGCGATCCGAGCCGCGAATGCACCTGTCCGCCTGCACGGATTCACCAGTACATGTCCCGGATCTCGGGACCGCTGCTCGACAGGATCGATTTGCACGTCGAGGTGCCGCCGGTGCCGTGCGGGGACCTCGGCGGCGGTTCCGGCGGTGAACCTTCCCGCCGCGTCAGAGACCGGATCAACCGGGCCAGGGAACGACAGTTGACGCGTTTTGCCGACCATCCCGGGACATTTGGTAACGCGCACATGACTCCTCGCGAACTGCGTCGGTTCTGTGGATTGGACGGCAGGGCCCGCGACTTGTTGCGGAACGCCATTGCCCGCCTGGGTCTTTCGGCCAGGGCCTACGATCGCGTGCTGAAAGTCGCCCGGACCATCAGCGACCTGGCCGGCGGGGAAACGATAGGTGCCGAGCATGTGGCTGAAGCCATACAGTACCGGTCCCTGGACCGCGGCAAATGGATGGATCACTGAGCGGGTTGCTTCGTCCATAAACAACTTTGAATCCACCGTGCCCTGTGCTATAGTAAATAAGAATTGTGAGACCTGAACGACGAACCGACAGTCCACCGAAATACCCGGGAAAGGAATCCATGCTCAGAACCGGTACGGCGTTGGCCGGCCTTTCCGCCATGCTCCTTCTGATCGCGGGATGCGGCGGTGCCGGGCAGGCGGAATCCGCCGTTTCCTTTTCTCCGGAACGCTATGCGGCCCTTGTGGATACCCTTTCAGAGCCCGGCGGGTTTTTCGACAGCGACAACCTCGTTTCCAACGAGGCCGGCTATCTCCACGTAAAGCATACGCTTAAGCGGCTCGGTGTCGAGGGCGGCGTCTACATCGGCGTGGGGCCGGACCAGAATTTCACCTACATCGCGCAGGTTCGTCCGCGGTACGCCTTCATTCTCGATATCCGCCGGGACAACCTCATCGAGCATCTGCTCTACAAGGCCATTTTCGCCCTTTCGGAATCGCGGGCGGAATTCCTTTCCATCCTCTTCAGCAAACCCATATCGCGTGCCGGATTCACTGACGGCCAGCCCACGATCGAAGCGTTGGTGACGTATTTCGATCGAACGGACGGCGACGAAGATCTATTCCGCCGCAACCTGGAGCGCATTCGGGCTCAGGTAAGGGCTTTCGAAGTCCTGTCGGGAGATCGTGATGCCCGGCGCGTGTCCGAGTTGTACCGTTCATTCTTCGAGCGGCATCTGGACCTGAGGTGGGAGTACCGGTCGGACGGGGACCGGGGCATATCCTTCATTACCTACAGGAAGTTCCTTCTGGGCCGGGACCTTGAGGGTGCTTACGGCAATTTCCTGGCTTCGGACGAAGACTACCGGTTCATCCGCGATATGCAGGCTCGCAACGCCATCATTCCCGTCACGGGAGACTTCGCGGGCGGCCACGCCCTCAAGGCCATTGGGGATTTCGTTCGGGGAAGGGAGGACCGCATCTCCGCGTTCTATCTTTCGAACGTAGAGTACTACCTCCAGCCCGAGGGCCGCCTCGACGAGTTCGCGGCAAACGTCCGGTATCTGCCGACGGACGGACGGAGCGTATTGATTCGCGCCTTCGTAAACCTGAGGCAGCGCGCTCATCCGTTACGTGTGGAACGGGAACTGATGACCACGGTACTCCAGTACACGCGCTCGTTCAGCCAGCTATTCGCCGACGGGGCCTACCGGTCCTACCTGGACCTGGGCGTGAAGAACTACATGCAGTAGGGTCGAAGCGTACCAGGATCGGAGCGTCCCAGGGTCAGAGCGTCCGCTCGACGGCTACAACTGCTTCGCGGAGCACCTTGGCTATCCTGTCCACCTCGCCTTCGCTGACGGTGTATGGCGGACTGATCGCGACGTGATCGCCGTAGACGCCGTCCATGGGTCCCGGCGCTCCCGGCATGATCAGTACGCCGCGGTCGAAGGCTTCACGGACCACCCGACCCGTCACGCCCAGCGACGGTTCGAAAGGTGCGCCTTGTGCCTTGTCCGCTGTAAACTCGACTCCGCAGAGCAGGCCCTTTCCGCGCACCGTGCTCACCATGGGCAGTTCGGTCAGCGTCTGCAGCTGTTCCAGCATCACCTCGCCCATTTCAGCGCAATGCGCGACGAGATCATGACGATCGACATATTCCTGCACGGCCAGCGCGGTGGCGCAGGAAAGGGGATTGCCGCCGTAGGTATGGCCATGTACGAAGGTTGGCGCGGTTTCATAGATGGTCTCGTAAATCTCGTCCCTCGCTATCGTCGCGGCGATGGGCGTGTATCCGCTGCTCAGGCCCTTCCCGGTAGCCATCAGGTCCGGCACGACGCCCCAGTGGTCGATCCCGAAGTCGACCCCGGTCCTTCCGTACCCGGTGACGACTTCATCGATGATCAGGAGAATCCGGTAGTGATCGCAGAGGTCCCTGACCGTGCTGAAGTAATTGTCCGGCGGCGCCATCCCGGCGGCTGAGGTTCCCAGGACAGGTTCTACGATAAAGGCGGAAATGTATTCCGCGCCGACCTGGCGGATCACGCGTTCCAGTTCGTCGGCGCTGTGTTGCGAGATGTGAGGAAAATCCAGCAGGTACGGCGTATAGTCTTTCCGCCAGGCCGACCGGCCCGACATGGACAGGGCGCCGATCGTATTGCCGTGCCAGCTCTGCCAGCATGAAATGACCTGGTACTTGGACGGGTTGCCGGATTCCAGGTGGTATTTCCGCGCGATCTTCAGCGCCGCTTCCGTGGCCTCCGACCCGCCGGACACGAAAAACACCCGGTCCATTCCCTCCGGAGCCATATCGGTGATCTTCCGGGCCAGGTCGATTTGCGGCTGACTGATGAACTGGCCGTAGGCGAAGGCGACCTTCCGGGCCTGATCGGCCATGGCCTCCGCGATTTCCTCCACACCGTGGCCTATGCTGACCACGTGCACGCCGGCACAGGCGTCCAGGTAGGCCATGCCGTCGGTATCATACAGGTAGCATCCACGGCCGTGTGAAATCCGCGGCCAGTGGTCCTTCCGCGCACGGTGGAAGATTCGCTCTGTCGGTTCGCTCCGACCGTCCATGTACTCTCCAGGAATCGCGCGTGCTGCCCGCAAATGGTGTGGTCGATCCGGCCCGCCTACCTCAGGATGCGCTGGTCGCTCAGGTCCTTGCCCCCTACGGTCTCCACGATACTTGCGCCCACGAAGGCGATTTGCTCCAGGCCCGCCAGGGCGTTAACGATATGGTACTGCGTGGGCAGGTCCCGCCATTCCGCCCGGTGGAACCGCACCTTTCCCCGGCCTGTGCGCTGCGCCGTCACCCTGCGGTTCGGGGTGGCAGATGGGGTCAGTACGGCGTACTCCGCGTCGGCCTCGTCCCATTCTCCGGTCCGTGGTATGTATTTGTAGTGCAAGGTTCCGGTAAGCTCGGTGTCCACCGCTTCTGCCACGGGGGCTTCGCCCTGGGTTGGGGGCGCTTCGGCCTCCGCCGCGGATTCCGCGACTGGCCCCGTGGGCGCTTTGGCCTCCGCCGTGGATTCCGCGACTGGCCCCGTGGGCGCTTTGGCCTCCGCCGCGGGTGGCGTTTCCATTTCCGACAGATTCATTTCCATGAAGCGAAATCCTAGCCAGTCCGCCGTGCACCGCGTCTCGCCCTTCAGCACGGATGGCGGAGGGATCGCGCAGTATATCTTCGAGAAACCGAGTTGTTCCCTCCCGGTGAGAATCGGATCGGCCAGGTTCTCCCACAACACCGCGAGGAAGGGGCCGAGGGCCCGGTCCCGTTTCCCCCTGTACTCGGCCGGGAAACTCACGCCGAGTGTATTGTAACCCCTTCCGGCCAGCCACTCGATCTCGGTCATACAGGAAACCGTCACGGTCACCGCGGGATCTCCGGCCAGCCGGAACTTCGCCGGCAGCAGCACTTCGAGCTGTTCCGGCCGGGTCAGGAAACTCACCGAATACGAGGTGGTCCGCGGCGAGTCCACACCGTCGAACCGGCCTCCATCGGGCCCCTGCCGAGGACCCGCGGCAGGGCCGAAATGGGTCGGCATCATGTGCATCCGGCCGGGCTGAAGCTTGTAGGGCATGGACGTTCTCTCACTGAAACCGCCGGTCCGCCGTCCGGTCGAGGTACGTACCGGGACGCGTGAACACACACCGGTCTATCGAATATATGCTGGCGTTGCGATGGTCGGACTATATACAATCCACTCCAGACCTGTCAAGTGGAGGGAATCGGCACACGGAGGCAGTCATGCGACACAGGATCCTCGGGAAGACCGGTTTACGGGTCAGCGAGATTGGAATGGGCGGCCTGTTCGTTTCATCCCATGGCTCGGACCGGGCCGAGGGTATTCGGGCGGTGCGTCGGGGACTGGAACTCGGCATAAACTACGTGGACACGGCGCCTTCGTACCGCGATTCCGAGGAAGTGATGGGGCTGGCTCTGGATGGGGTGACGCAACCCTTCATCCTTTCGACCAAACTCGGTGGGCGGCCCCAACCCTTCGATCCCAGGGACCCGGATCTGTTGCGCCGGTCCGTGGAGACCAGCCTGGAACTGTTGAAGAGAGCCGCGATCGACATCCTCATGATCCACGAACCCGACCGCCCCGGCCAGTACGACTGGTTTACGGACTGGGAACTGTTTCACGGTCCCGTCTGCGAGCTGCTCGAAGCGCTGAAATCCGAAGGCGTGATCCGGTACACCGGGCTGGGGGGCACCACGGCATATACACTGCCCGCCATCATGGCGACCGGCGCGTACGACGTCGTGCTTACTGCGTTCAACTACAGCCTGCTCTGGCAGGAAGCGATCCACGCGGTGCTTCCCGAAGCCGAGAAGCAGCACATGGGGGTTGTCGTGGGATCCCCCCTGCAGCAAGGGGCGCTTTCCGCGTGTTACTCGGAGCAGGTGGAGCGCGGGGCGCCCTGGTTGTCGCCGCCCCGGCGCGAGCAGTTCAGACGGCTGTACGCCCTGGTTGCAGAACTGGATATGCCGCTGCCGGAACTGGCGATCCGGTGGGTATTGTCCAATCCCGCCGTCTCCACGGTCCTGTCGGGATCGAGATCGGTCGAGGAGGTCGAGCAGAACGTCGGTTACGTAAAGTCGGGGCCGCTCCCGGAGGCGGTTCTGGACCGGGTGCAGGAGATCGCGGGCCTGGTGCCCTTCCGGCCCTTCGAGGAACCCTTCGGCCTGCCCTTCACACGCGCCTACCGGGGGCCCGGCATGGCGCGGTAGACCGCAACGAACCGGTTGCGTTACCGGTCATCCGATCGATCGTCCATCATGCCCAGGACATTCCGCAGGTTCGCGGCGGCCGTGGCGTAGTCGTACTTCGCCGTAACGTGATCGGTCTCGGCCTGTTTCAGGACGAACTGGGCGTCGATGAGTTCGAGCTGCGTGCTGACGCCGCCCTCGTACTGAACCTGCGCGATGGACAGGCCGCGGCTTGCCAGTTCGACGGCCTCCTCGCCCGCCCTTACGCGTTCCGACGCCTCCACCACGTTGAGCACGGCCTCGGTGGCGTCCACCTCGATCTGCTTCCCGAGCTGGCGTTCGACGTAACGCGACAGTTCATAGTCCGCCTGGGCCTGCATGATGCGGCCCGAGTTCTGCCTTCCGTCGAAGACCGGAATCGATACGTTGATGAGCGTGTTCCAGCTCCGGGAGAAGTCGTTGAACCCAAGTGACTTGAAACCGGGATCGTTTACCTGGGCCTGCATCAGGTATCCCGCGGAAAGCGATACGTCGAGTCCGTTTTCTCCCCGGGCGAGCCGGATCGCCGCATCGTTCATCGTGGTCTGCAACCGGGCGGCTTTCAGGTCCGATCGATTCGTCAACGCCCGGTCCACGGCCGTTTCGATGTCCTCCGGCAAGCCGGATACGTCTACGTCGAGGCTGCCGGTACACCGTATACGCGCCTTCCGCGGCAGCCCGATCAGGCGCTTTAAGTCCGCTTTCGCGATCGCGAGCCGGTTCCTGGCCTGGGTGACCGGCGGGAGGGCGTTGGTCACTTCCACCCGGGCCCTGAGTACGTCATAATCCGATACCGTCCCGGCTTCGTAAAACCGCTGTACGCCTTCGTACTGGGCCTCGGCACGGTCATAGGCCGCCGTGGAGACCTCCAGCGTGGCTTCGGCCAACAAGACATCGTAGTACCCGTCGTGGATCTGGTGCACGATGTTTCCTCTCATCCGGTCCGTGTTGGATGCCGAAATCCGCTGGTAGTAACGCGCGATTCTCAGGCCGACTCCGACCTGTCCGCCCCGATAGATGGTCTGGGAAAGATCGAGTCCGAAGTTGATTACGTTGTCGGTGCCTACCTTGAAGGTCTGACCGCCGAAATTAAACTCCGGAAGGGCCCAGTTCCGGGTGATGGAGCTGCTGAAGTCTAGCTTGGGCAGCGCTTCTGAATACGCTTCCCGCACGCGCGCCCGGGCACGGTCTTCCTCCACCCTGGTGCTCAGCAGGGCTTCGTTATTCCTGAGCGCAAGCTCGACGGCCCGATCGAGCGAAAGCACGATCTCGTCGTCCTGCTGGGCGGACGAGGGAAGTGCGACGCCGGCCGAAATGACGATCGACACCACTGCATTTATCACGGTGCGAATCATGCTATCCTCCAGCTTAACTCTCCGGCTTACGGTCATACTGCTGGTACGGGCTGCTCCACGACGGTCACGTCGTCCCGCCCGCTTTCTTCCTCTGCCTTCGATTCCCCGTCACCCCGTTCGGTCCATCCCGACACGAAGTCGTACATGACGGGAACCACGACCAGGGTCAGCACCGTGGCTATGGCCAGTCCGAAGATCACGGCCACCCCCATGGGACCCCACCACTGCGAGCTTTCTCCACCGATCTCGAGCGTGAGCGTCATGAAATTGAAGCTGAACCCGGTGGTCAGGGGAATAAGGCCGAGAATCGTCGTCATCGCCGTCAAAAGGACCGGCCGCAGCCGGGTCACCCCGCCCTGGACGATCGCTTCCCTTCTCCGCAGGCCGCGGTTTCGTAGCTTCCTTATGTAGTCGATCAGCACGATGGCGTTGTTGACGACCACCCCGGCCAAGCTGATGACCCCGATTCCGGTCATGATGATGCCGAAAGGCGTGGCCGTCACGATCAGTCCCAACAGGACGCCGATCAGCGACAACACCACGGACATCATGATGATGAAGGGCATGGTGACGGAATTGAACTGCGTGACGAGCACGAGCGTGATCATGATCAGGGCGATGAAAAAGGCCCTGGACAGAAAGTCGGTCGCTTCCTCCTGCTCGACGTTCTCACCGGCGTACCGAATGGCGTATCCCTCGGGCAGATCGAGATCCGCCAGGGTGGCCTGTACGTCCGCGAGCACATCGTTCGCGAGCCGGCCTTCCACGTCGCCTTCGATGGTCAGCACGCGTTCCTGGTCCTTCCGCCTGATGGACCCCACGCCGCCGTCCACACGGGTCCGCGCCAGGGTGCTTAGCGAGACCAGTTCGTCTTCATGGATGATATGTATGCGTTCCAGGTCGGCGAAGGTGGCCCGTTCGGGTTCGGCGAACCGGACCACGATGTCGTATTCTTCCTCACCGACCCGGTACTTGGAGGCTTCCGTGCCGTTGATGGCGGTGCGCACCGCCCGCGCGATCTCGGCGGTGTTCATTTCCAACAGGGCGGCCTGTTCGCGGTCGATTTCGACTTTCAGTTCAGGCTTGCCCGAATCGTAGTCGTCCTTGAGGTCCACCAGCCCCGGGATGTTCTCGATGCGCAGCATCACCTGGTCGGCCAGCCCGCCAAGTACGACGAAATCATCCCCCACGATTTCGATATTGACGGGCGCCGCGGTGGGCGGACCGGGCTGCGGGGTGATGATTTCCACGTCGGCGCCGATGAGACGTTCCATCCGCCGCCGGATCATCTCCACCGTTTCGAAAGAGGACTGCGCCCTGTCCTGCCGTTCAAAAAGGTCGACGATGATCCGCGACCTGTGGGGCGTTCCACCGCCGCCGCCACCGCCGGGATTCTGGGAATCCGAGGCCGCTCCCACGCTGGCGACGTACTGGTTCATGTCGGGCACGTCCTGTATGTAATCCTCCGCCTCCCGGACCACGCCGTCGGAGACGTCCAGCTGGGTGCCGATCGCCGTGTTTACGTCGATGTAAGCCTGGTTCGGTTCGGTCTCCGGGAAAAACTCGACGCCTTTGCCGATCAACCCGTAAAGTACGATCATACCGACGAGCACGCTGCAGGTGACGAACATGACCGGCGCCCTGTGGCCCAGCGCCCACATGAGAAACCGGCTGTACCGCCCGCGCAGTGCTATCAGCCACTTCTGGTCCTTCCGGGCTGTATTTACGGTGAGCAGCACGGAGCAGACCGTGGGATTGATGATGAGGGCGACGAAAAGCGAGGCGGACAGGGTGATGATCAGCGTGGCCGGGAGGTAACTCATGAAGTCGCCGATGATGCCCGGCCAGAACAGCATGGGGGCGAAGGCGCACAGCGTGGTGAGGGTGGAGGTGCAGACCGGCACGGCCACCTCGCCCACGCCTTCACGGGCGGCGCGGACCAGGGGCCTGCCTTCCTCGCGGTGGCGGTAGATGTTCTCGACGATGACGATGGCGTTGTCCACCAGCATGCCGAGGGCCAGGATCAGGCTGAAGAGCACGATCATGTTCAGGGTGTAGCCCAGGATATCGAGCACGATGAAGGAGATCAGCATGGACAGCGGAATCGCTATGGCCACGAAAAGGGCGTTACGCACGCCCATGAACATGAACAGCACGCAGACCACGAGGATCAGGCCCGAGATGATATTGTTCTCCAGGTCGCTGACCATGGAACGGATGTCCTTGGACTGGTCCGCCAGTACCGCCAGGCTTACGGTCTGCGGTAAACGCCCCCGTTCTTCGTCCAGCAGCCCCTTTACGGCGTCGGCGATCTGGATCAGGTTTTCCCCGCTGCGTTTCTGTACGTTCAGGGTAACACATGGCAGGCCGTTCAGCCGGGCGAAGGAGGTTTCTTCCTTGAAACCGAACCGGACCTCCGCCACGTCCGCGATGGATATGGGTTGACGATTGCGGGTCTCGACCACCAGCGCCCCGATCTCTTCCGGTGTCGTGAATTCGCCCGGTACCCTGACGGCGTAACGCAGGGTTCCGGTCTTGATCGATCCGCCGGGCATATTCAGGTTTTCCTGGCGAATCGTTTCGATGATATCATCGAGCTCAAGTTCGTAGTATACCAACCGGTCCGGATCGATGTTTACCTGGACTTCACGTTCCAACCCGCCGGCGACCGTTACATCCAGCACGCCCGGGATCTGTTCGATCCGCTGCTCCAGGTCCTCCGCGATGTCTTTCAGCGTTACGAGGCTGTGGGTTCCCGCGACGTTGATCACCAGGATGGGGATGTCGTCGAAGTTGATCTCCTGGATGGTGGATTCCTCCGCGTCTTCCGGAATCTCGGTCCGCGCG